>JBIKMB010000261.1:0-7809 GCA_044359485.1 Pirellulaceae bacterium
GGAAGACATAACATTCAGATTGAATATCGTTGATAGTTTGCCTGTACTTACTACCACTTGGTAGCGACCCAAGCGATCGACTGCAACATCGGTAAACTCACCTCTTGTGGTGATTGTTGTGACGCCGACACCAGATATAGGTTTCGCAGAAACATTAAATGACTGTGAGGTCGTCATCAGGTGCCCGAATTGATCGTATGTCCTGAGTCTCAAGCTCTGAACATTGGAGGCACTGTTTACAGTGGATCCAGGAAGAATCGCTTGGCTATTGCTAGTCAATACCTCTAATCGAGTTGCGGCAGGAGTCACAACGAATCGCATGCTAGACGATGTGGATTGACGCAGATTATTGGTCGCTGTCACCGTGACTCGATACTCACCCGCTTTTGTGACCGTCAATCGAGTATTCTTTGCTGCGTTGCTCGAGTTTGCAGAAAAGGTACCACCACCACCGTTCGGAGCCGAATCCAGTGTCCAGCGATAGACCAGATTTCGTTCGCCAGCGGGAGCCGCCGCCAGAGTTGACAGGGATATCGATCGATCGACCGTTGTTTGCGACATGTTGACCGAAATGTCGCGGGTCATACGAACCGCAGTATTATTGCGAACCGTTTGATTGATCAGACGAGTCTGAGATGCGACTTCTGGAGCAGCAGGAGGTTGGCTGGAGTTTAATTGCAGAAGTTGGTATTCAAGACTCTCAACCGTCGTAAGAATTCGACTTTCCAAAGTTTCCAAGGTTGGAACACGATGTTGAAATCTCGATGATTTTCCACGCTGCTTACTCATGAAAGCACCAACCTTTTGAATCCAGTGAACCGTACCCGTCGAGTTATCGATTTGGCAGAATCTAAACCCAGTGCCGGGCAGTAGAAGAGCACGAACAAGAAAAGCGTATTTCGTTCTCAAAGCCAATTGAAACCTAGGTCACAAATTGTGCGGGAGCAAACGGCAACCGCTGCTCTCTTTCGCCCAATGCGCTGAAGATTTCGTCGCAAGTAATCGTTCAAAAATCAGAGTTGGAAAAAGAGATCCAAAAAAGGTCGTTCTTGAGCGTTTGGACCACCGAAATGAAAGATCTGTTTGCAGAGTGAGCGAGTTCGGTTTTCTCGAAAAAACGTGGATTTTTAGGGCTCAAACGACTATTTTTTTCAGAAGTACCCAAGGCCATTTTTGAGTCTCCCCCATCGAATTGCAACTACTCGGGTGGCCAGGGTGGGGGGTGGTTGTTGGTGTGGGAAAGAGACCAGATTTTTTTCGCATTTTTTCAGAATTTGACCACGAGCCTATCCGAAAGACGCGGCTATCGCTACGCGGATGGTGCCTGTCGCAGATAGACTCCCTAGCTCAGTTCCGTGCTGTCCGTGGCTATTCCGGCTCTCTGCAACGTTTGATGCGCCCAATCCTCATGCACGATGCGTTCCAGCATCATATGGTTATGAGCCATCACAGAACGTGTCGAATCGCGCAGAATTTCCCGAGCCGCCATGATCTCATCCTGCGAGACAGAAAATTCCTTTGCGATAATGGGGAGCTGTCTCGGATGGATTGCCGTCTTGCCAATCAGTCCCATGCAAGCGTCTCTTCGAGCTTCCGCTCGCAATAACTCAGGGTCATTCAAAGAGTCGCATACTACGCCGGTAAGTCGGTAGCCGTGCGGCCGAAAACACATAACCAGTTGCGCGATCAGAATGCTCAGGGGCGTTTCATAAATCGAAACGCCAGCCTGACGTTTTAGACCCAGTAGGCGAAGAAGGTCATTCCCTCCGATCCTCAGGGCTAGAATCGATGGACCTAAAGGAGATCGGTTCAGATAATTTCGCAGTTCGACTCGCCCCTGGTCATCGAAAATCGAACGCGTCTCTAGGACCGGCATAATGCGATATGGGAGCCCGACAATCACATCAAGATAGGTGGGGAGCGTATCAACATCTGCTTTGGGAATAACGAAGCCCGATACATTTTCGATTCCCTTCATCGTCAGGAATTCGCGAAGTACGTCTACATTTCTCGGGCGGAGAAAAATGGGGGCCGTCGTTTTGCGGTTGGATAACTTCGGAAGGAGTTCATAAACTTGGCGCAAGGCAACGGGCAATTCTGCTTCGGCAAGCGAATCCTCGGTACATAGAATGAAAGACGGTGCACTTATTCCGCTTGATTCGAATAAACCGCTGACAAGTTTAGGATGATTTGCAGGCACATATAATGAGGCTTTGAGATCACTGTAATCAACCATGCATGAAACTCCTTATGAGTACCGTTGCCAAAAAAGGCATCTCTTCGCGGATTTCGACGGGAACATAGTTCTTTTCCGCTAGATGCAGCAGATGGGCCGTGTTGGTATCCGACTCATTTTTCACGATTAACAGTCTCGCTGAGCGTCTGAGTAGGGCTCGCGTGGATTCACAGACCCCAGGTTTAATGAGATTAAGATTGCTGACACCATAATTCGATACCAATTCTCGCAGCCAAGATTGCATTCGCTGATGTACCACAGCCGCTTGATATCTTGGTGGTGGTTGCTGTTTTATTCGCGTTAGATGGTGGTCAACCTCTTCGACCAGTTTATCGATGAACCAACGCGATAAGTCCTGCGATTCTAACTCTTCATAATACAAACAGCCATGAAAATCAGCTTTTCCAATCCGCTCATTGAGAATGGTGCGGCTCACCAAGCCTGAAATCGTGGCATTCAAGATGGCAGAGGGAATCAAATAGTCTTCCGTAGATCCGCAGTCGGTCGAAACACCCCCAAGATCGCACAGCACGTAAAGCTCCGCTGGGATTTTGCGAAGATGTGGGTCCTGCAAACGCTGCATCGAATCCTGCAATTCGCTCGCGATTGCTCCCTTACCCGTCCAGCCGTCCACGAAAACAATCGATTCAGGGCTGTGCCGCCCCGTAATGTACCGCAACGCTTGCTGGTCGATACCGCGATCCCGAATGATGGAGATGCTGTAGTGTTTCACGCAAATTCCAGCTTCTCTTTCCAGCAATCGCTTGATGCCAACTCCGACGGGAGTTCCGGCGCGAGCCAGTGAAACAATGGCTAAATTGTCAACATGCCGAGCCGCTAGAATCTTTTGTGTTATCCAGTATAAATCGGCAGCCATTTTGGCCAGATTGATCTCCACCGAGCGATGGAATAGGCCGAGATATTCGTCATCGGGCTGTTGCTCTACGCTGATCAGCTCGCTGTAGTGTCGTTTGCCGCTCTGAATTAGACGTTCTTTTTCCGCCAGGTCCGAAATAGGCTCCATTTGCAGGGGCTTCAAAAGGAACTGCACATCAGAGGCTGCGTAGCTGCCGCTAAAATGACTCATGGCTTATTCTCCGCAATATCGGAAGTCAAAAAATCGACGGCGGAGCTATCGCGAATCGCTTGTGCCAGAAATGTTGAAAGTTGAGTACCATTTAACAAGAGATAAAAATCGCACAATCGCATGAATGGTTCATCCGAGATACTATCTCCGACACCAATGAAAATTGCATCAGAGACTTTAGAACGTATCTTTTGAATTAAAAATGCCACTGCATTTTCTTTTCGAATAGAGGGAGCAAGTATCGCTACATTATTTCCGTTGTGATGAACTCCATATTCCGAATGCTCGTTGAGCCACTCGCCAGCGATATCTCGGACAGCAAGTTGTAAACGATTTTCGTCACGCGCATTATCTTTAATCACGGCATAGACCGGTAGGCTTTCATCGTATACCAACCAGGACCGAATTTGCTGGTCTAGATAGGGGCGACTGCTCTCGATCCTACGCATAAAGTCAAATAAAACATCTTTTGTATCGTTAAGCTGCGTGTGAATCTGCTCTTGCCACTCAAGGTTAATCGTTCCATCGTCATCCAATATGGTCGCTCCATGCGATAGGATGGCTGGACCGGGAAAAGTGTGTATTACCCGGCGATATGCGGCAATATTCCTGGCTGTTACGGGGACGATATGGCCAGTATCTTCCAGCAGTTCTCGCAAAAATCGCTGTTTTGAATTCGAGTACGAAATGATGTCGCCATTATCCAGCGAGGCGGCAGGTTCCAAGTCCGGTCCAAGCACGTGCCTGCGCAGGCTGGAAAAAAGCGTATCATCGAGATCTACGAAACTGGTTACCAAACCATTTTCACTCATACCCCGGCCTTCCACACCTCGATATTGGCTTCACTTCGAAAAAAGCACTTTAACGCTGCACCGCTTTATGGACTCTTACGCAACCATCCAGCAAATTGACTTCGATTCCAGCGATACCATCGCATATCGTCTGCATTAAAGTTCCGATGGCAGATCGATCCATCGATTCGTGAACAACCAAAATGTTTTCGTCTCGCTCCGGTTTAAAGTTGTAGAGGAAATTAGGCGTGCCACTGCAATACGGATCGATGACCGGTAAAACAGATACGATTTCATGAGAAATCAGCAAAGGACTACGAGTGGTCGATTGCACATATGTTTCCCATCCATTGGACTCCAGTTGCAACGCCAAGCGATAGGCGGGATCTATGAATTCTGTGGTACCAATGACGCGACAGCGGCCAGGCATAAGATACTGCCGACACTGCTGAAGGACCTCCTCAGGAATTTGTGCCACCTGCGAAATACCATGCCGAGCAGAGAAATTTGACCATGAATCCTGTGTTGAAGTTTTTTGGAGTTCTGTTGTATTACTGCTAGCCAGAGACCAGAGAGAATTCTCGCTCGCTTTAAATTCATAATTACCCGAAATAAGACTTACAACTGAGACGCTATCTATACCGTCCAAGTCCGCCAATAATCGCTGGACACGCCCATCGCTCAGGTCCGTGATGGTTGCCACAATCAGATGCTTGAAAGAAGTGTTGATGCTCCTGAGTGAGCGTAGCAAATTTACAAAAGTTTTTCCCGTCGAGATCTCGTCATCGACCAGCAGTATGGTATCAGCCGTTCGCAACGACTTGTCCTGTTCTGTACCAACTCGAGGCATCTCGAGAGCTAACGCTCGTGCGTGACTATGTACCTCTTCAAATTGAAGCGGTGCAGAGGCGGAGGGCTCTTTTTCAGAGAGTGGATAGCGAGTTGTTTGGTGGTAGGACTTCCAAGCCGTTTTTGTGAGCATTCTCTGTAGTTCGCCGAATATCCCCATTCCCAAACCTGTGGCCGTTTCTGCCATACCGACCACAATTCCAATTGCCCCCAGTCCTCGATCTACTTTTGCGATTGTCTGGGCAAGCTCCCGATGCACACGCTGTATCAGCTTGGGACGAACGGGAACATGCTTACCGAGCACTTTGCTGACGAATAGAAATCCGCGTTGTCGATTGTTTCTGGCACCGAACCCTAGCAATTGATCCGCTGTTAGCACAGATTGCTCCACCAATTGAACCGTCAATTCACCGGTAGGCAGTGTAAGCTGTTTGATGGATATCGCAGTTGCATGAGAATCCATAGCTTCGCATGCGAACTCGCTTCTAGGTTGTACAGACGCTAGATCTTGGTTGGATTCGAAGACCAGTTTACCGATAGAAGTTGCAATACCTAATTGTGGCTGCCAGGTTGGTTCAAAAAAAGCGCGATAGGCAATCGCCGGAAGATTGATTCCCCCCTGACAGCTCATGCCTATACCGCCTGAAGCTCGCGGATTGATTTCGAGCAATTTCACCTCGCCGCGATCGTCTTCCTTGAATTGAATATTGACCAACCCGTTTAGCTTAAATCGCTCGACCAGCCAAGCAGTGTTTTGTTGCAAGCCGTCATGCGCAACAATCTGCTGAGGACCGGTTCTTAAAGGCTTACGTCTTATGACGGATGCTAGAACGACTCCATGTCTAGCAGCAATATCAACACTATATTCATGACCGGGCAGATACTCCATGACAAGCTGTGGACTAAAAGTGCCATATGGAGCATGCTCATTCAGCCATTGGTTGATGCTGAGATGCTGCCAAGTTTGCGAGTTCTTGTTTCGACTAACCTGAAAAAAGCCAAGCCCATAGACGGAAGTTACAGGCTTGACACATGCTCTTCGGCCCGATTGAAGTACCGCCTCAACCGCATGCTGAAAATCAGCAGCAGTGCGGACCACGTAGAAGCAGGGAATGGGAATGTTACCAGCGACTTTTTGATACACCCAATCCTTCGAATGAAGCGAACTGATATAGTCTGGAGGCGCTGCGCAAAACACACGGCAGCCAATCTCTTCGAAGCACGTCATATGCGAAGTAAGAAAACTCTGTTCATGGCCGGGAACTATGCAGTCGATTTCTCTCGCTCTAACCTCTTGCAGAACCCAATCTAAATAGGAGTTTGCGTCTAGAGAACTGGGCTCAACAAAGGATTCATCAGCTATGCTATAGCCGGCAAATTGTTGATGCCGATGCGAAACGCAATAACGCAAATTCGCGAGGTCAGGATCTTTGCGAAGTTCGCGAATAACCTTGGCAACACAAGAAAAATGTCGATTGAACCAAACCTTAATTTTTGACATCGGCTAAACGCATCAGGCTCTCTGAGTTCATCTTCGGAATGATGTCAAAATAGACGGACAATCGCCAATTTTCAACGCAATTTGCCCAGATTCTCCATGATTGCCGCCTTAATGGCCGGAAATTGATTCGAGTCGATAAGAAACGCGTTGGGGACGTGCACAGAGACTAGCCGAAAAAAGATTTCCATTCAAAACAAGAGTCGGGCGAGTTCTGAAAAGTCGCCCGACGCGGAAATGAAATTGCTCAGCCTAGAAACGCTACGGCTAACTATTTTCTTGAGAAGCGACAGGTTCCTCTTCAATTTTTCCCTCGGCAGATTCTTCCTCTTTCTCCTCAGGACTCTTAACCAATAGGGAGAAGAGAATTCCGGAGCCTAAGGTCAGCACAATGACACCCAAGCTAGCCCAGTGAGGAATGTGAACATGGAATGCGCTGAAAATCAACTTAAAGGAAATAAAGATCAACAGAATCATCACAGCTTTATCTAAGGCCCAGAAAAGGCTTTGAGCTGCAACAAGTAAGAAGTAAAGGCTGCGAAGCCCCGCTGCTGCCCACAAGCTGGAGGTGATCATCAAATAGGGATCCTGTACAACGGCGACGATCACCGGCATGGAATCAAAAGCGAACACAACATCGCAGGCTTCGATACATACTAAGCATAGAAATAGTGGCGTTACTCCATTGGAGAAAAATCTGCCGCTCTCAATCGAGGGATTGGTGTCAAAAATACCTTTAACCATTTTGACGGACCAATGATTGGTGTAATCGACCTCATCGTCGCCATCACCACCGCTTGACCACATTTTCAGCACGGTCCACAAAACCACAAGTGCGAAGGCAATCAAGATGTAAGGACTGATGTTGACGATGATGGCACCGAAGCCGAGGAACAAAAATCGAAGTGCAATCGCCCCCAAAATACCCCAGTACAATATTCGATGTTGGTGATGCTGAGTGTCGTGATGCGTAAGACCGAACGACTTGAAAATCAGATAAAAGGCAAACAAATTATCGACGGCTAACGCTTTCTCAAGCACATAGCCCATCGCAAATAGGCTCCCCGCATTGACACCTTTCGCAAACCAGATGTAGACACCGAAAGCGACCGAACAGAGAACCCAAATCAAGGACCAAATCGTAGCGTCCTTCAGCGAGACAGGTTCCTTCGAACCTTTGTGAGACTGAAGGTCAATGATTACCGCCAGAATGAAAGGTACTAGAAAAACTAAGATGTCGACCCAAGTGGTCGGCGTCAAATTCTTAAGTGCGGTTTCTGCAACTGCAGTTGTCGTATCTGCAAACACGAGGTTTAATCACTCCAGCTTTCGTTTAGGCGAATCCACA
>JBIKMB010000262.1:0-7777 GCA_044359485.1 Pirellulaceae bacterium
GCAACGACAAAGCCGAAATTATATTCAGGATGAGCAAAACAAGCGAACGAAGAGTCTGGTTCTGCGAGACAGATTTGGTCGACTGATAGGGGTTAGTCGAATAGGGCATAACAGCAATGATGATCGGATGGAATTGGGAAAGAGAGCAAAGAGCTTTGACAATAACCTAGGCATGTCTCTAGTAAAAGCCCTCGAAGCTGAGTGGTGTTGACCTTGCTTTTCTTGATATTTTTTGAGTCGCAACTCTATCCATAAAGTTTTTCGGCTTCTTTGTGATTGATAACGCGGCATCGCAAGCGTTCATCAGATAAAGGTTGACCATTCGGATCGATGTAGACTCGTCCCGTTCTACCCGGCTTTACGCTCATCACGTGGATATTGAAAATAAAGGAACCGTCGTTTTTCGCAGTAAACCAATGGACGTTGTCTTTGAGATCGGAGACAGTTGAGTAGGAACCCGGTGAGAAAACGCGATCGATGGTTGGACGCACAATCATATGATCTTTATCGTCTTCCAGTCGGTCGTAATGACGCCCTTGGAAATCTCCTTTTAAAATCAGGAAAGCCGTCGCCATATTGTCGTGTCCATGGGGAACGACGGATCTGTCTTTGTTCAAAGCGAAGACTTGATGTCCAAACACCAATTCTGTAGGAAGCCCTTCCACTCGAGGCAACGTGGCTTGCATGCTCGATTCACCGCGTTCGCGAAAAGTCGCTTTGGTGAGCAATTTATCAAAATCGATATACTGCAGCATTTCGGGCAAATCTACCTTGCTCAGCAATTGCTCCACCTGTTGCTGCCATTCAAGCGGACCCAATTTTTTTCCCTTCAGCTCGATGCTCATCGCATTGATTTCGGCCAGCCACTTGGAAGCAATCGGCTTGACCTCTTGCCCAAACGCGTCCCTGGAAAATAGAGTGTCGAGCAATGACCAGGTAAGCACTGCAGCGAGCGAACGCTGATGAAAATCGCGCCGATTCAATTCGTCCATGTTCATTCTCCGACTGGGAAGCCACTCTTCTCGTGTTACTTCCCCGTAATTTAACATCTTTAAGGTCACGTTCCAATTAAAAACAATAACTCCCGGTACTTAATTCTCCGAGGGCTAGGGACCAGTCGAAACCTCGATAAACATTTTTTGCCGCGGACCAAAACCTACTTTACCGCTGGTTTATCATGCAAAACATTACCAAGAGCTGATCTGTAGACTCCGATAACCATTAGGTTAAAACTGAGATGTTTGGTCGTTTTTGGATAAGCTAGAACTCTAAAGAGCGATCAATTGCAGGCGCGAACACCAAGGAGCTTATCGGAGATGAGTTCTGGAGAAGACCCTGAAATTAAACCGCCGGACGTTGTAAATCGCTCGTATCCTCCAAATTCTGGCTTAGGCACAGGACATAACCATCAGGGTCTGAAATTTCAAATTCCACCAATCCATACGGCATCAATTCCATCTGCCGAGTGACAACACCAAGAGTGCGGTAGGCGGCGAAAATCTCCCGAAAATGGGGCACTTCGAGTCGAAGATAAACATCCCAGTTATACTGCGGTACGCACGAGCGTAAGGGAGGAAGACCACGCCTGAGCATCAACTCCGTTTTTTCATGCCGAAGTATTGCAAATTCATAGGGTGGGGCAGCCGGAAAGGGATCGGCAACGAACCCGAGCACGCTACGATACCAGTGGATCGAACGCGCAACATCCGAAACTCGCAACAAAGGCACAACAAGTTGAATCGCCATAGAATGATAGTTTTACACCGAGAGTCGACCTGAACACAAAGAGCGGCAAGGTATCTGCTGCAGTTATCAGGGGGTTTGTAAAGGTTCTAACTTCCAATTCTTTACTACGAGTCTACCCGAAAGCCATTAGCCTTCGGCGTTAGACTCGGTTTTCCTACAGAAGCGAATAGTCGATCCGCTTGGCCATTTATCGATGTGGCATCGGTCGAGGTATTCGGGATTTTCGGATAGGCTCAAATCATTTAGCAAGTGAAAATGGAAGAACAACATGAATTTCCTTGTTCTCAACTGTTTCCGACGGCATACGCAGTCACGGAAACCGTATGAGCAAATGCTGCAAAGCTTGTGAGGACTTGATGTTCCTGTGTTCCAATAAGCTCGATTCAATGAAATTGCGCTCGCTATAGCTCCGTTTTTACCAACTTGCATTGGCACGTCATTTTAAATTGGCAACATGGAGAACGAGACGGGTAGAGGGAAATTCCGTTTCTTTAGATTCCTGGAAATGCAAGGAAAGAATGCTGCTCACTTGCACCCCTATCAAACACGGTAACGGCGAGTCACTTCAGCTAATTCTTTGGCAAACTCATGGTTCGAGGGTGTCTTTTTTTCAGACTCCTGCTGAATCAGCCCCAGCAACCCACGAAGCACTCCTGGTTCGAGTCCATGATCCGCACAACCATCTTGTGGATCGATTTTATTCGCAAGATCTTGGACATCTGCCAAGCTCATAGTTTTGGTCTCCTCCATGCGTTTCAAAATGGTCGCCAAGATCAGCGTAAGAAATCGAATATCTTTCTTTAGATTTGCCATTTCGTCTAAACCACTGGCAACAGCCTTTGCCTGGCTTTGTTGCGCGGAAACCATTTTTCGCAAGTACTTTGCCTGGGCATGCTCGGGGTAAAAAAATTCGAAAAAGTCTTTCATACAGAACCTCATTTCACAAGTTGTAGGAAATGTTTCGTCAAGCAAACGGTAATTGTATTTAGGCTGTTTTGTAAAGCGAGGAGCTCATAAAGCTCACCAGGATTCGGGAGGATCGTTTCGTACAAACGATCCGTTATGACCAAGTGAAGTTTGCCATCATACTGCTCGACAGCAACTCTAAGATTTGCGATTCCTTTCCCGAGAAAAGAATTCCGGTGCTCGAATGTGATCTCGCGGATTATCTTTCAAAATTTCAAGATTGTCCAGAAAATAAGTTTTGAAATCATCGATTTCCGAAGTCACCATCTCTGGATAATACCGACTCGAGTTGGTATCGCTCTGCAGAGCATTCAGAATTACCAAGTTCCCGTGCATCAACCAAAAACGCAAAGCGGCATGATGCGGTTTAAAGTTGGCATACTTGCGATAAGAAGAAAATTATGCGATCACTTGCGGGGGAATGCATGAGATGAGAGTTGAAGGTTTTTGGCCTGTTCTAGCTTGATACAAAAAGAAGCCAATCGAAAGCTTCGAAAAGTATTGTTTGCCAAATGGGGATTGTAAAAGAATGGGGATTTTTAACAGTTCTGTAACGCGCGTCTGGCCTGTATTCGATACTCTGTTCGCAGCGGATTCAGTTGGTACATATTGGCTGCTTCCACTGCTTCAGGCGGGACATTTATTTTCTCATTCTTCGCTGTATCCACTAAATGATGTTGGTTCAATTCTTCCACAACTTTGTGAGTTCGATCTGCCAATTTCGGGTGAACTTGCCAAAGTGATGGGACCTGACAGGCTCCAGGTGTTGCCGATGCTGCGAAATGCATACGAATGCGATATCGCACCACCACAAGCCTTTCTGCGGTGGCTGCTCGAAAACCCAAACGCACTCTCTTGGCCAAAGCAGAATCAAGCTGAAGAGAAAATATACGGCGATCGCACCCAACAATGTCGTAAAAGTCTTCTCGCCGGAGATCGCAAAATACAAGCAGAAGCACTCCGAGAGTTCGATTTGAAAGGTGTGGCGGAATCGAAAGGAAAGTGGTGGGCCTTCGAGGGCTTCACGTCAGTGGATTGCCTACTTGAGACCGAGCGTTTGGTCGTTTTTGTGGAAGGCAAGCGAACGGAAGCTATTTCCAAATCCACAGACTGGTTCCCCAAACGAAATCAAGTGATTAGAAATTTAGAAGCAGCAAAGGAACGAGCGGGCTCGTCGAAGGAATATGCGGTCCTGCTCTGCGCTGAAAAACGCCTCGAAATACCAGAGTCTGCTTGGAGTGACAGCTTACCGCACTATTCGCCAGCGGAGATCGCCGATTTACGAAAACATTACTTGGGCTGTGCGTTGTGGGGCGAAATCCGGGATAAGCTGTCCCCCTCCCTAAAATTACCCGATACTCTTGATGAGGCCATCGCGCACTGCGCCGCATTACGAGCGAAAGAAAAGCGGGCTTAGTACGCTGAAATGCGTCGGCAGCATACTGGCCGCGGGATCAGAGTTAAATTGGAGCACTCGAAATAAAATCGCTATTTCATTAGCCGATACTAAAAGCTTACTCGCCAAATTTATCTTACCACCAAAACTCTGTCCGAAGATATCGATACGCTTGCAGTTGCAGGATTCGTCCGAGCGAACTCCAACCGCGATGAACACGTGCAAATCCAGTCATGCCAGACTTCAATTGTCCGGCCCCTTTTTCAACATGGCAATACAACACAACGGTTTGGCCTATCGACTCAGGCGTTGTTGCGAAAAGTTTACTAGGTACTTTTTCTGCGGATGTGGCTACTCGATCGACGCGCCCTTCCAAAATTTCCAACGGTAATGCTCGAGCCTTAAATATCACCAGTTGTCCGGGTTTGACGGCTAACGCATCTTGTTCGGGAACGAAAACCTCAACCAAAGGAGAGCCCATCGCTTCAATTTGGCAGAGTAAATCTCCTTTAATCACATACGCTCCCATTTTTTCATGTAGACGTATCGAGCGAACAAAGCCACTCTTCGGCGCAACCACCTTCAACGCTTTTTCCTGCTCTCGCAAGAAGTCCAATTCCTCGACGAGACGCTTCCGGCGAGCTTCCTCGGCTTCGATATCCTCCGGTCTTGAGCCCAACTTCAACAAGCGAAGCTTACTTTCCGCTTCTGCGAGTTCTTGTTCGCGACGCGCTAACTCGGCGGTTGCCACGCGAATACCTTCTGTTTCAACGGCCGCTCGCTCCGCTCGCACCTCAGCCAGCTTTTGCTTGAGCACATTTAACTTAGTTCGCTCGCGATCCAATTGAGCTGGTGCCAAGGCTCCTTGTTCGGCCAATCGCTCCGATTGCATAATGACTTTCTCAGCGTATTGCTGTTCTGCTTCTGCTTGCTCGACGCGGTGATCTAACGCTTCCATTTGATGTCGAAGCGTCGTCTGCATCGTCGACAGCTCAATCTTGCCTAGGTCAAACCAACTCTGCAACCGCCGCACGCGCGATTCCTGTTCAGAGAGTTCCTCAGCGCGTGTTCCAGCCTTCAGACGCTTAAGCATCGCCTCGGATTCATTCAACTCCGCTTGCTTGGTATCTAATTGACTGGCTAATTCGGGAGAGTGCAATTCGCAGATCGTTTGACCTGCCTGAATCTCTTGACCATCCTTGACAAGCACGGTGCTGATGAAGCTTCCGAGCGGAGCGGGTACATCCATGCAATCCAGAGGCCTTACCTCAAATTCACCTGATACGTTGTGACGCATGGGGATCACGAAAAGAAGAGCAAGGCTTCCTGCAATACCCCCAGCCCACAAGAGCAGACGAAGACGACGAAACTGCAACATCTTCAAGAACTCCTTACCCAGAAAACCTCGAAAAACACGACGCATTGCATAAACTAATAGCACACATCCAAACAGCAGGCCCAATACGCCGAATTCCAGAGTCGCATATTGGATCATGTTGAGCAGGACAATATTCAAAAACGCGATCGCAAAAAACCAACTCATCATGCCATATATAAAGAGAAGACGAGCATTCTCGACCGCTCGCGGCTTCGGTGCTCCCCACAAGAAGTGGGCTAGATAGGAAAACCAATAAGTTCTTCCATTGGTGTACAAATTGGGAATGCGTAGATAATCAGAAAGCAAATAATAGCCGTCAAATCGCAACAATGGATTGAAATTCATGATACCTCGAGCACCACAAGTAGATGCGACCACAAACGCGAGGTAATGAATGATTGATCCAGGAACGGAGAGCCTCCAAATAAGAATGCAAACAGCCCATATGCATAAATCCATGTACCCACCGGCGACCGTGATCAACATACGTTTTCGGCGGCTCGGTATAATCCAGGCATCCGAAACGTTTACGTATAAGCATGGAATAAGCATTAAGAATAAAATGCCCGCTTCACGAACCTCACCCCCGAATTTCTTGCAGGTCGCACCGTGAGCCAATTCGTGTAAGGTCGTCGCTCCAAAGCTAGCCAACGCCACGATAATTAGGGTTTCCCAACGAAACGAAGCTTCGAGCGAATTACCGAATTCCTGACCACTTTGAAATAGAACAAAAGCCGCTGTCCCCATAATTGCCGTGCCAAGCAAGAAAGAAAACGGCGTCCAAATCCAGGGGAACAGCTTGACAATCATCCCCAAAAAAAGATCCGGATTTATGAACGGCAGTCGAAAAAATAAGATCGATTGCTTCCACCATTGCTTGTCCCCTGCCACGCTGCCAAGTTCATCGTCATCCGCCCAGTCGCGTGTGTCGTCCACTTGGTACTTTGCATGAGCCCGCGGATCCGCATCTTGCCTTTCCGGAATCAAACCTTGCTGCTCGATCGAAAACAAGAATGACTCAAGGTCCAAGTCCGTGAGGCTTTCCAAGAATCTTTCAGAATAACACTGCTTCAGCTCTTCACGGTGGATATCTTCTTGCAGATGCTGCAGGATAAAGAACTCTTCTTCACCTGTAGAAAAATAACTGTGATCACGCGTGTTCTTGACAACATAACTGCCATTTTGCAAGTCACATAGGGAAATCCAAGGATGGAGTTTAGGTAACGGCGAGCCCTGTTTCCCTTCTGCTCCAATCGCGAATGGCTGTTCCAAAGTACTCATCAAGCCCTCACCCTATTTGAGTCGCGCCGTGACTGCTTCAGGCTCGCGCATGGTGACTTGTTTACTTTCCTGTTCGCTCATAACACGCACATAAAACGGCACCCCCTCACGCAATGCGCGTGCAGCTCGGTGATGTCCATCAATAAGCACCGTTCCATGCAATAATTCATCGTCTTTCGTAACAAACCAATAGTGGGCAACGATGCCGGGGTACTGGAGGTCCACATGATCTAGGTGCGGCTCATGGATGTGAGCCCATGCAACTGCATGTTCCACATCGTCCTTTTCCAATAAATACGATTCTCTTCCATCGGATGTGAGCTTACGGGCCAAATCCACATCAAATTTGTAACGGTTATAAATCATTCGATAGTATTCAGGACCCTCCTGACATTGAGGACAACTCTTGCCGCTACTAGATGTCCCGTTCTTGCTCTGTCGTGCTTGTTTTGGCATATCTGCAACCTCGCAAGTAACTCTAGAAAGAGTCGCTTAAATTTCAAAAGCTACGAGTCGGTGTTTCCACCTCCCCGTAGCTCGATCTTACTTCGGAATCACTACGCGACTAAAAAATAATCGCTATCGCTTCTTCTTCCCTTTACCGGAGCCACCTTTGCCGGACTTGCCCTTGCCGGACTTGCCCTTGCCAGATCGACCCTTACCAGAACCCCCCTTGCCAGACTTGCCTCGGCCAGAGCTGCCCTTACCAGATCGTCCTTTACCCGAACCGCCCTTGCCCGAACCGCCCTTACCAGAGCTTCCGTGGCCCGAACCGCCCTTACCAGAACCGCCCTTACCAGAACCGCCCTTGCCAGAACCGCCCTTGCCAGAACCGCCCTTACCAGAACCGCCCTTACCAGAACCGCCCTTACCAGAACCGCCCTTACCAGAACCGCCCTTGCCAGAACCGCCCTTGCCAGAACCGCCCTTGCCAGAACCGCCCTTGCCAGAACCGCCCTTGCCAGAACCGCCCTTACCAGAACCGCCCTTACCAGAACCGCCCTTCCCAG
>JBIKMB010000069.1:0-25307 GCA_044359485.1 Pirellulaceae bacterium
CAGGTGATGGTGTTTTTTCGGTTTGGCAAACAGGAACATTCGGTACCCCAACGGTCTACATGTCGTCGTACAACGATGGTGTCAGTAATCCTGACGGTAGTGGTTTGGATGTGACTGATGGCCTGTCGAACGACGATGCTTTGTGGATCATCGCTGGAGGACATGCTCACTTCAATGTCGGTTTTACAAAACCTGGTCGCTATGAAGTTGATTTCAGGCTATCGACCTACTTTGGTGATGACGGTTTAAATACGCCCAATACGGGCGGTTTCAGTCAAAGTACTCCCATAACGCTCTATTTCTCCGTAATGAGTGTCGGGCAGCTTGAAGTGGAGCGATCGAGTTATTCGGTCAATGAAAACGCGGGAACTGTTGCCGTGGATGTCGTTCGCACCGGCGGCAGCGACGGGAAAGTGACAGTGGACTACACCACGGTTGATACTTCAGCACTTGCGGGAAGAGATTACACAACAACAGCCGGAACACTCGAGTTTTTAGACGGCGAAACTCGAAAAACCATTGTCATTCCAATTCTAAACGATGGAGATGAAGAGAGCAGTGAAACCTTTAGGTTGCTGATTTCCAACCCGAAACCCGCAAATATCGATAATTACGTGAAAACGGTCGACGGTGACTCGAATGGTATTTTGGGTAGCATTGTTACAAGCAATATCACGATAGTTGATGATGATCAAAATACGCCCCCAACGATTTCCAATGTGGGCGATCAAACCACCGATGAGGATACTCCGACCGGTGATATCGCTTTTACGGTCGATGATTCACGTACAGCCCCCGGCGATCTGATCGTCACCGCAACTTCGGACAATGCGACTTTAGTCTCCAACGCGAATATTGTTTTAGGTGGAACAGGCGCAAACCGCTGGATTCGGATCAATCCTGCTCCTGAGCAATCTGGCTTGGCCACAATTACGTTGACAGTAAGCGATGCAGGTGGGCTAACGGCAAGCGATACGTTCGTACTGACCGTACAGCCTGTGAACGACGCGCCATCGATTTCTGAAATTTTTAATCAATCCACCGATTTGAATACGCCTACTCAGCCAATCGCCTTTACGATCGGCGACCTTGAGACGGATGTTGGTTCGCTGGTCGTCAGCGGTGTGTCATCCGATCAAACGCTGGTGCCCAATTCAAATATCACTTTCGGCGGTAGCGGTGCTAACCGAACGGTGATCGTGACGCCGTCACTCGATCTATCAGGCTTTACTACGATCACAATTACAGTGACGGACCAAGGGGGAAGGACGGCTTCCGAATCGTTTGTGCTGGCTGTGGGCGATGTGAACGAGGCGCCCTCGATCTCTAATGTGCTCAATCAGATCATCGGACGAGATTCGGCAACGGGGGACATCCCATTTACCATCGGTGATCGAGAAAGTTCGGCACAAAATCTTATCGTGTCTGCTTCATCTTCGAACACCGCCCTGGTCAGCAATGCTCAAATTCTACTCGGTGGGAGTGGCAGTAATCGCACGGTAAAGATTTCTCCCAATGCAAGCATGTCGGGCAGCACTACGATCACACTGACTGTGATTGACGAGGGAGGGAAAACCGCGACCGATAGTTTCGTTCTAACAGTGGACGATTCTCCAAGAATTTCCACTATCGATGATCAGATCGTGGTGCGAAATTATTCGACAGCGGCGATCGATTTTGCCATTCGAGATATCGAAACCATTGCGGATAATCTCACATTGTTGGTCTCTTCGTCGAATATCGCAGTCGTACCGGTCGGAAATATCGTCCTCGGCGGAAGTGGACTGAATAGAACGGTGACAATCACTCCAAGCCCTGATGTGATTGGCGCATCGGAAATCAGTATCAGTGTCATGGATGAAGCCGGTCAAGTTACCACTGAGACCTTCATGCTGTCTGTTGTAGACGGTGGTGTGGGGGCGGTTGCAGATGAGTTTTCGATTTATGGCTTGACTGAATTGCACGGGTCAGTTCGTCTCAATGACCAGTGGCATGAGAGCTTGACCACTCCAACGGTAAGCCTTGAAACGAATGCTGCGCATGGATCTCTAACCCTGCTTGCCAATGGTGCATTTTCCTATGTTCCGGGCGAGTCGTTCTCAGGAGCGGACTCATTCAGTTACCGTCTTACGCAGTCGGGTGGTGACTTCACGGTGGCGGAGGTAACGATTCTCCGTGCCATGATTCCCGATTTTGAAGCGATCTTGCTGGAAGGGCATGCAGATATCGGATTGGCCATTGGGGCTCATGAAGATGGATATGGAAGCCTTGGCGAAGACGATGAATGGGATCTGCATGTTCATGATGGAGAAAATGACATCGAATACCATGCCGATGAAGCCCTAATTTTCGTCGGTAATGAGGGAAGAACCATACGCGAAGGGGCAGCGTCTGATCCGGGCTTTGATTTCCTCGGAGTGACACCAGGCGATGCATTTTACGTGCTCCCCGAAACTGAGAATCCCCAGTTGCTCTTTCTGGGAATTGGGAGTGAAGAAATTGATCCTGGAACGCTACTAGGTGGATCGGCTCATTTAAAATTGGTTGCTGTCAACGGACCTGGAGAATTTTCCATATGGAATTCGTCCACGCCCAATCCAATCGTCCGTATGGCGACGTGGGATGGAATTTCATCCGATGATTTTATTGAGGTAATCGAGGGGAATCACGCTCATTTCAATTACGCTTTTTCTGCCCCAGGCGATTATTTCATCACATTCATTGCTGAGGGATCATTCGCGGATGGAACAGAGATCCACGGCGATAATGTGACTTTCTTTTTCCGCGTAGGAAATCGAGAGCCGATCGCTGTGGGCGAATCGACGGTGGTTCATCCAGGAAACATCAGCTACGGAAATGTTTTGTTTAATGATACCGATCCTGATGCCGATTCCATGACGGTGCAACTTCTGGTTAACGCTACCAAGGGACTTCTCGCCCTAAACCCAGATGGTTCTTTCGCCTACGCACCAAATAATTCATTCGACGGTACCGATGCTTTTACTTATATTGTCAAGGATCCATTTGGAGGTTTTGCGATCGGTGCCGTTTCGATCTCCGCAGCGACGCCACGAGCTTTCGAGGTTAACTTGTTGAGGGGGCATGCCGATATTGGATTGGGCATTGGTAGTCATGGTGGTCCCGAGGAAGAATGGGATTTGCATATTCATGATGAGGAATCGGAAACCGAATACCATGCCGATGAAGCCCAGTTATTTGTTGGAAACGAAGCTGCAATCATCCGTCAAGGAGCAGCGGCTGATCCCGTATTCGATTTCTTGGGTGTCGCACCTGGAGAAACGGTCTATGTCTTATCAGCAGTTGAGAACCCTGACCTGCTGTTCTTGGGAATAGGGGCAGAAGAGATTGAATCGGGGACGCTGCTCGATGGCATAGCTAGATTGCAATTGATCTCGGTCAATGGCGCCGGTCATTTTTCGATCTGGAGTTCTGGCACTATTCAACCCAACCTCAAAATGACCACAACCGATGGCGTTGGGCCGAGTGATTTTCTGAATGTCTTGGAAGGTGAGCATGCTCATTACAATTATTCATTTTCTAAGCCGGGGCTATATGAAGTGACCTTCCAAGCGTCTGGCGTTTTGCTGGATGGAAGTGAACTCGTCAGCGAATATGTGACCTATTATTTTCGAGTAGGTAACAATGACCCGATAGCGGTCGACGATCTTTATGCTGTCGATCCAACGAACAAGCTGCAAGGTAATGTGTTGTTCAATGATAGCGATCCCAATGGGGATGATTTTTCGGTTGAATTGATTACCAGTCCGACCAAGGGACAGTTGACTTTTAGACCCGATGGATCTTTTGTGTACACGCCCTCGGCACTCTTCAGCGGTTCCGATCTTTTTACCTATCGCATTACGGATAGTTTTGAGGCAAGTGCGATCGGTACAGTGAGAATCAATGAAGCCGCCAGTCGGTCATTTGAATCCTTCTTGCTTCGAGGACATGCGGATATCGGTTTAGAGGTGAAAGAAAATGTAGGCGTTGGTGGTGCAGAATGGGATCTGCATCTGCATGATGAAGAAGAGGATACCGAATATCACGCCGATGAAGCTCAAATTTTTGTGGGCAATGAGGCTGAATTGATTCGACAAGGATCTTCGGCTAGCTCTCTTTTTGATTTTCTTGGAGTAGCGCCTGGCAATGCGTTTTATGTCTTGCCAGAGACCGAGAATCCTGACTTGTTGTATTTGGGATTGAGCACTGAGGAAATCGACGCGGGTACGTTGGAAGGTGGAATCGCAAGATTGCAATTGGTTGGCGTTAACGGCCCGGGGGAATTTTCTATCTGGAACTCTGGGGCCCTACAACCCACGGTTCGAGTCGCCACGTTTGATGGCATCAGCGAGGAGGATTCGATCACGCTCGTTGAAGGCACGCACTCCCACTTCAATTATGCATTTTCGAAACGCGGAAATTATGAAATCGTCTTTAAAGTTTTTGGTAGATTGGCCGATGGAACCGAGATAGAGGGGGAATCGACTTCTGTCTTCTTCCGCGTCGGTAACAATTCACCACAATCGACGGATGACAGTTTCAGCGTTAGTCCCGATAATTCGCTGAGAGGAAATCTGCTGTTCAATGATTCGGACCCAGACGGAGATCTGTTGACTGCCCAGGTTTTATCGCAACCTACGAAGGGAACAGTGACTTTACGTTCTGATGGTTCGTTCGTGTACGTTCCCTCGGCAACGTTTGCTGGTGCAGATAGTTTTACCTATGCAGTTCAAGATCCCTACCAGGGACTCGTTATAGGAAACGTTTCCATCGTCGAGGCGATTGGCGAAATCTTTGATGCTGAATTGGTCTTGGGACATGTCGATATCAGCGCAGAAATTCATAGTCATGAAGATGAAGAGGGAAATCATTGGGATTTCCATGTTCACGATGAGGAGTCCGATGTAGAGTATCACCCAGAAGACGCTCAGTTGATGGTAAACGCTACGAGCCGAAACTTACGCACTGGTCTTGCCGCCGGAAGTTCATTCAATTTTCTGGGCGTAGCACCCGGCGAAGCATTTTATGTGCTTCCTGAGTTGGAAAATTTGAACCAATTGTTTTTGGGTATTTCGGCCGATTCGATCGCTCCTGGTACGCTTGTGGGGGGAACGGCGAAGTTAAAGTTGATTTCGGTCGATGGTCCTGGCGAGTTCTCGGTATGGACCAATGATCTAGTCGCGCCAATGGTTCACATAGCCACCTCGAATGGCTTGACAGCGGATGATTACGTTGAACTTTTGGCAGGCTCTCATTCCCACTACAACTACGCATTTTCTAAAATCGGTTCGTACGCCCTAACATTTCAGGCAACTGGCACGCTGACGGGCGGAGATGTAGTTACGAGTGATGCGGTAACATTCTTTTTCGAAGTGGCGAATCTAAAACCAACGCTAACTGCAGTTGGGCAAATTTCGTTGTTGGAAGATGCATTACAACAAACGGTTTCTCTGGCCGATATTGGACCTGGCTTAGGCGAGTTGCAGAATTTAAGAATCAACGTTTCAAGCGATAATGTCGGCTTGATTCCAACGCCGACTCTTAATTATACCGCTGGTGCCAGTTCGGGCACCCTGCGATTTACGCCCACGCAGGATCGTTGGGGAACAGCCAATATTCTTCTGCAGTTGGAAGATGCCGGTTTTGATGGAAATTTTGATACTACAGCCGATAATTCGATACGATTGCATACGATTGCAGTCTCTGTCCAGGCTGTCAACGATGTGCCCACATTAATGGCCTTGAGCAATCGATTCTTGCAAGAAGATGCCTCGATACAGACGGTCAGTTTTGCTGGAGTTTCGGCGGGTGGCGGGGAGACACAACCGCTTCGTGTTACGGCAACCAGCAGCAATTCAGGGATTATTGCGAATCCATCGGTAAACTATACCTCGCCGTTGGCCTCGGGGACTTTGACGTTTACACCGCTTCCGAACCAATGGGGTACTGCCACAATTACGGTCTTTGTAGAAGATGGTGGATCGGACGGAAATCTTGACACGGTTGGCGACAACGCCATCGTGAGTCAGTCGTTCTCGGTGACTGTCAACGCGGTCAATGACATCCCGACGATGACTCCGATTGGTGATGTAACTATCGATGAAGATGCACTAGAGCAGACCATCAACTTGTCAGGCATCACGGCAGGTGGTGGAGAATCGCAGCCATTATTGGTCGTGGTTACCAGCAGCAACACCGAATTAATTCCTACTCCGATTCTCAGTTATAGTTCGCCAAATTCCACAGGTTCCATTCGATTTACTCCAGTTCAGGATCGATTTGGTACATCTCAGATTACGATCACTGTAACCGACGGCGGGTTGGATAATGACCTCGGTACGCTCAATGGCAATCTCAGCTTGACAAGGACCTTCATGGTCACGGTTCGCTCCGTGAACGATCGGCCCATTGCTCAAGGAAACAATTATGAACTCTTTATCAATTCCATTTCCGATTTAGATGTTTTACAGAATGACTCTGATGTGGAAGATAGCCGCAATAGTTTATCCCTGGAGGTAGTGACTCAACCGGCAGGTGGTACGGTTGTGTTGAATAACGGACAACTTCGCTTTACGCCCAATTTGACAAGAGTTGGTGCGGATAGTTTCACGTATCGGGTCCGCGACACGCAAGGGTTGGAGTCCGAAATCGCAACGGTAAGTTTGGTGCTTATGGAGAATCCGCAAACTACCCCGGATACCTTTTTCACGGCTAAAAATCAGAGCTTCACTGCCGACGTATTGGCGAATGATGTTCAACTCCTTTCGCCGTTGAATATCAGCACTCTAACGTTGATCGGCATAACGCCTCCGGGGACGGCACAAATTGAGAACGGCGCGGTACGAATCACGCCAGCCAGCGGTTATGTAGGTACGATCAGTTTTTCCTACACGGTCGCCAATCAACTGGGCTTCGTATCTCCTGCAACTAGCGTTACAGTAAACGTACTCAATCGAAGCTTTACAAACCCTCAGCAGAGTTTCGATGTCAACGGTGACTTTTATGTTACCGCGATCGATGCTTTGATTATCATCAACGAGTTGAATCGGAGGGGAGGGGCAAGGCCGCTGAACGTGTTAACCGACTTCGCACCCCCATATCTTGACGTAAATGGAGACTTTGTTCTAAACGCGGTGGACGCTCTGGCTGTGATCAATCAATTAAATTCGAGATCCAGTGGAGGTATTACTGCGGAGGGTGAAGGTGAGGGTGAAGGTGAGGGTGAAGGAGGCCAGGCCCTATCGAGTTACCAGCAGCCTGATCCGCTTGTTGATTTAATCCAGGAAGATCGTTTACAGACGTACGTCGACGCGGCGCTTGTCGAAATGCTCGCTGAGGACCATCAACGTCGACAGCGAGCCTTGGTGAGACGCTAATGCGTTGGTTATTTCCGAAGCCCCATTTCCTCCATCAGGTGATCCGCGCCGTAGACTGTGCCGGTGATCCAGAGGACGTATCGGATATCAACGCCGATCGAACGACTATAGTCTGCATTCCAAGCAAAGTCGTTGATGGTGGCTTCGAAACAACGGTCGAAGTTAACGCCGACTAATTCACCGCGGCTGTTGAGTACGGGACTTCCGGAGTTGCCTCCGGTTGTATCTGTATCGTAGAGAATAGCAACGGGAACTTGCTTCAATTCTGGATGCAGATACGGGCCAAATTCCTTGGCTGCATATTTCTTAAGAATTGGCTCAGGCGTGATAAAGGGATCGATGCCCGTAGTCTTTTCGATGACACCTTGTAAGGTCGAAATCGGTCGTTTGATCACGGCATCTGACGGATTGTATTGCTTGACATGCCCCGAGGTGAAACGGAGCGTAGCGTTGGCATCTGGCACAAACTGATTGGCCAGAAAATTTCGTTTGATATCGATCAAATCCGCCGCATATTGGCTGAGTTTCCCGTCACGCTCTTTACCTTTTTCACGCAGTTGAAGGTAGGTGGGATATAGGTCTAGAACAAGTTTCAGAAGTGGATCTTCGATTCTTGATAGTTGTTCAGGGGTACTTTTCAGGCAAGTATCAACAAACTTCCAATCTCCGAGTTTGGTCGAAGCCATCATATTTTCGGACATCGCGATTAAATCATTGCCAGCCAAGATAGTCTGAAGGGGCGCGATTTCGTTGGCCTTGGGAGTACGTTTCAGTCGATCGAGCATACCGGCGAGCATGATTGCATCGGTCGCAGGGTGCCAGTCGGCATGCGTCACTTTGAGGCTGGCGAGAGACTGTTCCCAATTGCGATCCATGTATTGTTGTTCGCGATCGATATCGGTTTTCCGTCGTTCGTGGGCCGCATCGACAATAAACCAAGCATAGGAGGCTGCACGGCAGGCCGAACGCAACTCGTTTAGGTTGAGTTCTAAAGGGGCAGCGTCAGAAATTTCCTGGTAGACATTCGCGATATTCGATAAGGTTTCACCGTACTTGGTTTTTCGCTCTGGATCAGCCTCAATGTACTTCTGCATAGCCTCTTCTTCTGCCAGCTTTTGTTCCACAATTTTCGCTCGGCCGATTCCTTGCAGTTGTCCTCGCGAGCGTTTTTCTACATTCGCAAGAGATTTAGTTCTTGTGGCATGTTTGATGGCGATCGCTCGATCTTGCGCGCCGGCAGTTTCCATCACACCGATTTGCCAACGATAGAGTTCCACAATGGTGGGAAGCCGTATGTCGCGTTCGTATCGGAGAAAGCTAGCGGTTTGATGTCGTACGGTTCTGCCAGGATATCCGAGCAAAAAGACGGCATCATTCTCAACGACGCCTGTAGGGTTCACTTGAATGACACGTTTGGGGCGATAGGGAATGTTATCTGGAGAATAGTTTGCCGACTTTCCGTCTGGAGCTGTATAGGCTCGCATAAAGGAAAAGTCACCCGTGTGTCGGGGCCATTCCCAGTTATCGACTTCACCACCAAAGTTTCCAACGGATGCGGGAGGTGCAAAAACAAGTCTCACATCCTTCAAGTAGGTGTAGAGAAAGAGAACGTAGGTTTTCCCTGCGAACATTTCTGCGACCTCGGCTCGCAAGCCAGCATGTTCCTTCTCAGCTTCTAGTTCCAGTTCCTTGCGACGTTGTTCAATCGCCTTAGCTCGTTCAGTGCCAGACATCTTGTCATGTACCGCAGCCAGAACTTTTTCCGATACATCGATATAATCTTCAGTGACTCGTACGGTGTAGCCAGGTGCGGGGATTTCCTCTTTGCGGTTTGCAGCCATGAAACCATGAGTGAGTAAATCACGTTCAGCGGTGCTCGCTTTCTGAATCGCATCAAAAGCACAGTGATGATTGGTGATGATAAGACCTGTGCTGGAAACGAAAGAACCGGTGCAGCCGTTTACGCGACAAATCCCATCGACCAAGCTAACGGACTTCGGATTAAAAAGTTGTTCTGCGGTTAACTCAATACCGCGAGCTTTCAGGTCAATCTGGTCCAGTGAACTGATGGGAATCATACCTTCGTCTGCGTCTGCTGTTAGAGTAGGGAGATTCGCAAAGATAAGGCTAATTATCAGAACGAAAGTCAAGTAGGATCGCAACGCTTGAGAATTCGGTAGTACCATTCGAAAACGCTCCGAACAATGGATAACGGATGAGATACTGTTGCAAGTGAGCAACCGGCTAAGATAATTTGGAAGTGCAGCGGGAGAAATGCCCCATCGCAACTTTTTAGGGGGTTGGGATCCGGCGATAGGTGCCGCGAATGGGGAGCATTCGGGTATCTTGGATAAAACCAGGCGGCGGCTTGGCTGCAATTGCAGCATCATAATTGACTCGTAGGGAAGATGCTGTTTCGTTTAGATTAAGGGTGGAGCTTACGAAAATCCCCTCCACTTCCAATTCCGATTGCCAACTAAAGTATGTCTGGCCAAAGCAATAATAGATGCCCACGATACGTGCGGGATAAACATCGGTTGTAGTGTTGTTTGTCAGACCTTGATAAGGTGCGCCAGCGGGGTTGAGGTTCACGCCTAAGGTTGCTTCGGAGAAGTTTCCCCATCGCGAATTGATTCGGAGAGTTCCGTTGACTAACAAGGAGGGATAGTTTGGCACCGCAGGCTGAATCAGTACGTTCTGATTTAATGCCGAATTAGTTCCGATGTTTTCGAGAATCAATGTCCCCAGAATACGACAATTTTCAATTTGAATTTGCAAATTTTGGCAGTCGATTCGATAAACACCGTTCGGGTTCAAGTTACCTCCAAAAGGATTGTGATTTGGGGACAGCAAGCAGTTGCGAAATTGTGGGATGTTGGTCGTCGACCTAGGAAGTGAGGAAATACTTATGTTTGTCGCTTCTGAAACGTAACGCTGCAATGTCGATGCATTGGCAAAGGAAGCAACAGCGACGTTTGCCGTTGTGGTGCCACGTAGAAACGTACCGGAAATCGTTTCAGAGCTTTGAATACTGCCAGTCATCGATGCTTCCCAGTCCAGCGTGATGTTGCCCCTGCTGTAGATACCGCCGTTGGTAACCCATGTGGTTCGGTAACGCAATGTGGAATTTCTGTCCACGGCAATACCATAATTTAGGCATGTAAGAGCGGAGCCGGCGGGAGTTGCATTAACTTGCACGGCGTAGGATGAGGAGCCTCGTCTGGCAATTCCAATAACGGTAACATCCCGCAATTGGCCTGTGCCGATATTGCCACTCGGGTCTAAAAGGCGATAAAAAAGGTTCACGTTTCCGAGTGGGAACGGTCCATATTCCACATTGTGTATGTGATTGTTTCGCCAATTGGTATTTGTAGCTATTCTCGCCAAAGCTAACTCGATCGCCGAATCGGCTTCACTCGCTAGTTCGAATGCTTCGTCAGCGGCTGTTTGTTCGAGATGAATTTCTCGTGCGATCCAAGCCGACGACATGGCCAACGAAGCAACTGCAACCGCCGTCATCATGACGGCGATGTACGTGTAACCTCTTCGACAAGCCCGTTGTATTTTTCGATTCAAGCGTTGACTAACTATGATGGAACCTCAGAATAGCGCGGGAAAAATGGTGACATTTTGTTTTACTGAGCTAGTGGCATATTTCGAAGGGGAACTCCAAAATAATAGTTTCTATTGCCCAGTTGCCATTGTGTTTGAAAAACAGGTCTTACAGATGATGCAAGCTCACGTTGAGTTCGAAATCCATCTCTGGAAACAAAAAATTGATAGGTGTAGTTGCGACTGCTTGATTTTTGCAGAGTGATAGTTATCAGTCGTAGAGGTTCTGAGATGTTGGTGGTATTAGTTAATGTTGACGGATTGATTCCAGTTACAGTGACCTGTCTGGTCCAGCCGGAAAGATTGGGAATCGCAGTACCATCACGATAGCGCAACGTCGATTCCGAAAGTCCGTTGTAGTCATCGAGGTCATCCCAAGCACTTCGATTTGTGGTTGATGTTTCCGTCGACTCTCGTCCAAAACGCGTAGTTGTTTCAACTGGATCGACGAAGTGCAACGTCGAAATCTCGGAAAATAAATCCTCCGCTAGTCCCAACGCCCGCAGCCCATCCATGTCCCGATTGATCGTATTTGTGGTGTAAGCGAATGTGCTAAGGCTGCCAATGAGCAATATAGATACAAGTGCTATTGAAACTGTCGTTTCAATCATCGTAAAACCATATAGTTTTGTGATCTGTGGACGCACAAAAGCACGTGCTTCAGATTGCATAATCAAGGCGTAACCATTTCTGAAAATTCTTGAGCTCAATTTTCCAAGGCTCCTACGGCGATGCTCGCACCGACGTAACTCTCGCTGTCGGTGAGATAGAAGTTATCATCGACTGCTCCGATCAAAGTAGGTTGCTTCACATAGCCTATACCGAAAGTAATTGCGCTGCTGGATGTATCACCTGCACGCATAATCAGATTGTTGTTATTGGTAAGTCCCGTGAAATTGGGGACGCAGTTTTTATCACGTGCGGCAAGGAACCGAAAGACAATGGAATTGTTGACCACGGTTTGGCAACCAGTTACTACAGGTAGCTTCATACTGCTACTGGTGTTGACTGGTGAACGAAGATAGATAGTGTTATTGTGTCCGGAAAGGCGAATGACCGCTGCTGACATGCGTATACTGTTTGTACAAGTAACGGTTACGCTTGGTGTTTGATTTGCGGATGCAACTCTACCATGTACGCGTAATTGAAGTCCATTACCTTTACCTACTAGCCATGAGGTCCAGGGGCCAGAGGTAAGCGAGAATATACCGGAGGTATCATCGGCTGCTATCACAAGGATAAGTAGATCACCATTTGACGTGTTGGATAGAGCCGGGACAATTAACGAAGTGACGGCGTTGTTGGAGAGAGCCGAAGTGAATCCGGTAACTTTGAGAATGGTTTCCGATGGTGGAATTGGTGCGGTAGGCACAAAGTAATTTGAACGATTGGTGCGAGTGACAGTGCCCATTTGATACGGTGTGGTGACGCTATTTGCAACTCGGTTGATCGTTGCGCTGCCATCGGTAGGAAACGTGTAGGTCACGGCATCAGGAGTGCTATCCCCGTTCCGGTCAGGCACAGTCAATGTAAGCGTATTCGCATTGGCGTTTTCTAGTTTTGTAGCTTCGCGTAGGTCGGCACGCAATTGCTCGATGGATTGTCGTTGATGAATGACTCCTTGTTGCTGGGATGCTGTGATTTGAAGCGATTTTTGAGACATCAAGACACTCGCGACCAAACCGGTAATGAGAATACCGTTGGCGGCCATTGTCGCAGTGAGTTCGACCATCGTCATCGCTCGACGTTGCCCACGTTGAACATTATGTTGTTGTACAACATAACTAGAACAGCATTGTCGATGCGCCCTAAGGTTTGACGTCATGATGATTACGAGTTACCTCAAGGTAGCGGTATCAAGGAGTGAGAAATTTGCACAGTCTTGGTTTGACTGCCACTCGTGAAGTTGATGAAGCCGATACTTCCGGTGGTCAGTTGGCTGACATTACCCGTCGGACGATTTATCTCGCCGAGATGATTGATTTCGATAAAAGTGTTGGGAGGAGAGCTGAAGGTGCTGATGACAGCGATTGGGGTTGAGCCTGAACTCAGATTAACGACCTCGGTCGAGAGTGTGGCGCCCGATGTACTGAGGCGGCGAATGCTAAAGGAGAGGCGACCGATAGTTGGTTCAACTTGAATGCGGCGATTTTCCCGCAGAGCGAGGCTGCGGCATGCCTGAAGTTCCGCGAAGAATTGCTGAGAGGCCGCTTCAATATTTCGTCCTTCGGTACTTAGTTGCAGGCTTGGCAGGGCGACAGCGCACAATATGCCAATAATCATCGTAGTGATGGTCAATTCCAGCAACGAAAAAGCTGGTCGCTTGGAAGTCATTTTCCAACCTTTTAAAACAAATAGCGGCTTCATAATCCTGAAGTTTATTTGTAATAGCTCTGCAATAATTAGAACTATTCGGGGAGGCTCGGTAATCCTCCGTTGGTAACGTAGCTTTCTTTTTACCGAAGAGCTTCCGTTCTCTTTTGGTCCAAAGGAGGTCGCCCCGGATTGATGCAGGTGGTATCGATTCTATCGAATGAATGAGCTCAGAGCCCATCCGAGCATCATTAGCCAACGGCATCAGCAACAGTTAGCCGAGCCGCGGTTTCCGCATAGCAGCAAAGCGTCAATCCAATTAGTCATTAGCCGCTGTAGAGTTAGTCTTGGTATTCGGGGGTTTGGATAGGCTCTTAATTCGATTTTGGTGTAGAACGTCCTTCGCTGATACACCATAAGTGCAGATCCGTTCGAATAAAGATACGTCCACCGGCGATGGCAGGAGACGCGTTGGTTGGCTCGCCTAACGGATTGCTTGATATTTCTAGAAATTCGGGTTCAAGTCCGTAAACATGTGTCGTACCCGACTGATCGATCCCGTAGATTTTGCTTCCCGCGCGAACCAGCGACGACCAAGTTGTTCCACCGGAGCTTGAGCGACTGAGGCGACGATGCCAAATGCGATCACCGGTTTGGAGGCTTAAGCATTCTAGAACTCCTTGTATAGTCGATACATAAATCTTACCGTTGTAAATGAGTCCTGTACCGATTCTATGGTTATCATTTTCTGTGTGCCACAGTCGATTGGCCAATTGATCGCCGTTTCCTTGTGGTTTGACGACAAAGGCTGACCCGCCCAGGCAAGCAACATATTCTTGATTTGCGATTGGCGATGGTAAAACTTGATCGCCATTGCCTGCGCATTCCCACACGGTCTTTCCGTCTCGCGGCGATACAGCCAGCAACGACTTGGGCAGACTTAACAACACTTCCGCAGCTTGGCCCTCGACTTCGCGCACGATGGGGGTCGCCCAGGTTCCAAAAGGATCTCGGAGTGTCGAACCGGGAGGTAATTGTGGGCCCCCTGGTTGATCAAAAGGGTTCGGAGCGTCTGATTGGGGAATTTTAATTCGCCATAACTCGGTACCATCAGCTAGGGAGAGCCCGATAAAAAACTGTTCCTTGCCAGGACCGTAATTGAGAATACAAACGTCTTGGTAAATGATTGGCGAAGCCCCTTGACCAAACAAATGCTGTGGGCTTCCAAGTTCTTTTTTCCACAGTAAACGCCCTTCCAGATCGCAGCAAACGACACCCGCGGCTCCCAGAATGGCAACCACCTGTTTACCATCGGATGCTGGGGAACCACCGCAATGCGGATTGGTGGGATGGGTAGGTTCGGGATTGTCAACCGTAACAGTGAACTTCCAGCGTTGCTTGCCATCCTGGGTAGAAAACGAGAAGAGCGATCGCGTTTTTCCATTATTCTCTGATTGTGTGATCAACACTTGATCATTCACAACGATCGGAGAGGAGTTCCCTGGTCCAGGGAGTGCGACCTTCCAAGCCACATTTTTCTCATGATCCCAGCTAACAGGGACTTGGCTTTCATCGGTGGTGCCATCCATCTTCGGCCCACGCCACGTGGTCCAGTCGGCACCCAGCAATGGAAAGCTCAACGAGAAAAGAGTGTACAAGCAGAACAGACGGACTATTTCACGCGAGGACATCTTTGGACACCGAACAGAATAAAAGATAGGGATATAACACGTTAGCAGGGTTTGGGGGGAGGCAACAAAGTTCTTGCTGAGGGAATGGCGAGAAATAGACAAATTCCCTCCTAAAAAGGTATCAGTAAAGCTAATCCAACGCATAATCTGCCCAAATCATCGGAATTATGCATCACAGATCCAACAAATCGCGTATTTATTTCATTGAGTCACTTGGGTTTACCATGTAAGCTTATGTCGAAAATCAGCGCAATCGGCCTAGAAGCCAGAAGTTCGCCCGCAAACTTGGTGGAGTCAAAATAGATGTCAACGGAGAATTCCCCTGTCATATGTGCTGTCGAGGAGGGGGTAGTGACTGCGACCATTTTGGTTTCGCAGATCCGTGATCCTCTCGTAGTGGATTCTTTGCGAACATCGATCTTACAGGCTATCGATGCAAGTGACGCTCGGAGCGTGATCATCGATTTTAGCAATCTGAAGTTGATGGTTAGCATGGCACTCTTAGCTTTCTTGGCAGTACGACGTCGAATGGGTGGTGGCCGAGTGGTCTTCTGCGAGATGAGGCCCGAGATTATTGAAATTCTCGACATTTGCCGTTTGATTCCTAGGGGCAACGTGACAACCGCTCCTTTCGAAATTGCTCAATCCATAAAAGATGCGAGAGAGCGCTGCGGTTTGGCTTGATATGTACCGGGTAAAGGGGATTCTGAAAAAATGCTCCGAAGGAATCGGTTTAGCCACTCATAGATAATCCAATGAATCTCTCGGGTACTTACTCGTTACCTCCTGCCGACATCATTCGGTGGGTGGATGCTCCACCGGAGCCTTCTGTCATAGCGTGTCCGAATTACCAATGGCTATTGATCCTGCCTCGCAACGCTAATCCACCCATTACGGAGCTTGCCAAACCGATTGCCAAACTGGCGGGCTTTCGTTTCCAGCCGCAAAGTCGCAATGCTTTCCAGACAGAGTATTGGAACTCGATGGAACTGCGAGGTTTACGAGATAGCAGCGGTATAACCATTCCGCTCCAGAGCAACGCTAGAATCGGTAGGGTGTCATGGTCGCAGCATAGCGATGCGGTAGCGTTCACCCTCTGTTTTGAGGAACGAACGGAGTTATGGTGGTTTGCCGTTGAAGACCCTGAACATCCAAAATGTATCTGTTCGCGGGTCGTAGAGGCGTTGTGCGAATTTGATTGGGCAAGCGATGGAAAACGGTTGATTTGTTTTGTGCCGCATATTGCTGAGCAATCAGTTGCTGCGACAGCGAAAGTGCCCCGCGGCCCCATCATTGAAGAGTCTTCCGCTATTGAATCGCCAGCGAGAACCTATCAGGACTTACTGACGAATCAAGCGGAAGCCGAATTATTCGAGCAATTGATTACGACGCAAATTGTTTTGGTCGATCCTCAGTCGCTGGATAAGCGATACATCGGGAAGCCGGGAATGTATTTGTCGTGTGCTTCCTCACCTAGCGATCAATATTTTTTGGTATCGGAACTAAAAAAGCCATTTTCATACACCCTTCCCTATCAGTATTTTCCCCACAAAAAAGCTGTTTGGAACCGACTAGGAGAGGAAGTCTACGAGGTATGCGATTTACCGCTGGCGGACCGAATTCCGATTGAAGGTGTGCGTGTTGGTCCTCGACATGTGAGTTGGTTACCGGGTACAGATGCAACTCTGATTTGGTGCGAAGCGCTTGATGAAGGTGACCCGCGTAAAAATGTAGAGCATCGTGATCGCTTGATGGCCAAAAAGGTACCGTCCGAGACGGCCGCATACGAAATACTTCGGATCGAGCATCGATACTCGGGCCGATTATCGCTTGCTCAATCCAATTTAATGTTGGTGACTCAGTATGATCGCGATCGACGTTGGACTCGTACACTTTTGCATGACATCGAAGCACCGGAAGCTCAGCCTCGTGTGCTGAGCGATCGAAATATACATGATCACTATGGTGATCCTGGGCACGTTGTATCCCTTCGCGACCACCAAGGTTGCCGAGTTGCCTTGCAAGTCGGCGGTGCACTTGCTCTTTCAGGACATGGAGCTTCTCCTGATGGGGCTTTACCTTTTCTCGATTTGTGGGATCTCAATCAGGGTAAAGCAAGACGCGTCTGGCAATGTGAACCAGGATGCTACGAGTCTGTCATTCATGTACGCGAGCTAAGCGATGCGGGAACATTAGAGGTTGTAACTCGATATGAATCGAAAGTCTCACCTCCGAATTTTCGCATGCATCAACTCAATAGTCCGACATCGGTTTGGCTCACCAACTTTGCGGATCCTTTGCCGGAGCTACGCGAGTTTCCGAAAAGACTTGTCCGTTATCGAAGGCGAGATGGGCTTGAACTCTCGGCAACTCTCTATTTGCCGAGGGACTTTCGGGAAGGGGAGCGATTACCCTTGTTGTTGTGGGCTTATCCCTTGGAGTACAGCGATCCTGGAACGGCAGGACAGATGACCCGAAGTCCCGATCGGTTTACGCGGTTGAGCGGTTGTAGTCACCTCAGTTTGCTGACGCAAGGTTTCGCGATCATGGACAATGCAACCATGCCAGTGGTTGGTGACCCGGAGACGATGAATGATCGGTTTATCGAGCAAATCATTGAATCAGCGGAGGCAGCAATTGATTTTGCGGTGAACGAGGGTGTTGCGGATCGTGAGCGGGTTGGTGTGGGAGGCCATAGTTACGGGGCTTTTATGGTTGCCAACTTGATGGCACACAGCAATTTATTCAAAGCGGGTATAGCTCGCAGCGGTGCCTACAATCGGACATTAACTCCTTTTGGATTTCAGGCGGAGCGAAGGCCATTATGGCAAGCCAGGGAGACGTATCAGAAACTCTCTCCATTCTTTTATGCTGATCAAATCAAGCAACCTCTGCTTTTCATCCATGGTGATGATGATAATAATCCGGGTACTTTAACGATTCAGTCCAAGCGAATGTACCAAGCGATCAAGGGAAATGGGGGCATTTGTCGCCTGGTTTTGCTCCCCTTCGAAGGGCACGGCTATAAAGCGCGCGAAAGTATCTTGCATACGCAGATGGAAATGGTCGAGTGGTTGAATCGATACGTGCGCGATCGTTAAAACACCAGATTGCTGATATACTGTGCTCGTCGCTTCTTCTCTCCCGAAACGAATGAGGTAATTCATGTCTTACATTCTTGCTTTAGATCAGGGGACAACCAGTTCGAGAGCTATATTGTTCGATTCGCAAGGGCGCGTTGCACATGTCGCTCAGCAAGAGTTTCGACAATACTTTCGGCAGCCTGGTTGGGTTGAGCATGATGCCAATGAAATCTGGCAATCGCAATTCGCGGTGATGCAAGAGGTTTGCCAGAGAGCCCATGTTGGACCCACGGATATTGCCGCTATTGGCATCACGAATCAGCGTGAGACGACGGTTCTGTGGGATCGCAAAACGGGTGAGCCGATTTGTCCTGCAATCGTTTGGCAAGATAAAAGAACGGCACGGCGATGCGAAGAATTAGTCGCCAATGGTACGGCTAAGGAAATTACCAAACGCACAGGTCTGGTGGTTGATTCTTACTTTTCAGCAAGCAAATTGGAGTGGATGTTAGCGCATCATCCAAATGCAAAAAAGCGAGCGGCAAAAGGGGAATTAGCTTTTGGTACTGTGGATAGCTGGCTGTTATGGAAATTGACTGACGGCAAAGTACACGCGACAGATACCAGCAATGCATCTCGAACTATGCTGTTCAATATTCATAAGCGACAATGGGATGACAAACTACTAGAAATATTTTCGATTCCCGCATCGTTGCTGCCTGAGGTTCGCTCCAGCTCGGAAATTTATGGCCACACGGATTTATTAGGGGGGGGCATTGCGATCGCCGGGATCGCTGGGGATCAGCAAGCGGCTTTGTTTGGACAAGCATGTCATGAACCGGGAATGGTAAAAAACACGTACGGCACAGGCTGCTTTATGTTGATGAATACGGGAGAAACCCCAGTACGATCCAAGAACCGGTTGTTGACCACCATTGCCTGGACGATCGATGGAAAAACCGAATATGCTTTAGAAGGAAGCGTATTCGTGGGTGGTGCGGTTGTGCAGTGGTTGCGCGATGGATTGGGAATCATCAAGCAGTCCAAAGATGTGGAGGAATTGGCGCGAGAGGTATCGGATACGGCTGGAGTGTATTTTGTACCGGCATTCACTGGCTTGGGAACGCCGCACTGGAATCCTGACGCGCGAGGTACAATTACCGGTTTAACGCGAGGAACCAAAAATGCCCACATCGCTCGCGCTGCGCTCGAGGGAATTGCCTATCAAGTCCATGATGTCTTGATAGCAATGCAAGCCGATAGTCAGATCAAATTGAAGCAACTGCGAGTCGATGGTGGTGCGTGCAGCAATAATCTATTGATGCAGTTTCAAGCGGACCTATTGAAGACCCCCGTGGTTCGTCCACGTATTCAAGAAACAACGGCTTTGGGCGCTGCCTATCTGGCGGGCTTGGCGGTGGGCTACTGGAAGAATCGCAAGGAAATTTCCAAGCAGTGGCAAATGGAGGCTACGTTCAAACCGACGATGAAACCGGCGGAGCGGACACGTTTATTGACGGGATGGAATAACGCGTTGAAGGCGGCCGAAAATGCTCCTTCCGGCACGCCCTAAATATCGAGGTGGGTATGAAACGGGAAGAGGGCTTACAGCGAGCACAAACAAAGCAAATCTGGGATGTTGCCATTATCGGAGGCGGCGCGACTGGACTTGGCGCAGCACTTGAGGCCGCTTCGCGCGGCTTAAAAACTATTCTGCTCGAACGTCGCGACTTCGCTTCGGCAACGTCGAGTCGAAGCACCAAATTGGTTCATGGAGGTGTTCGCTACCTTGAACAAGGAAATATTACTTTAGTTCGAGATGCCTTGCTTGAACGTGCTCGCTTATGCCGCAACGCGCCGCATTTGGTTCATAAGCTCAACTTTGTCGTTCCCTGCTATCGCTGGTGGGATAAGCTTTACTATCGACTTGGCCTGGGCGTGTACGATCTTTTAGCTGGCAGCAATGCGTCGCCGAGATCCAGGTTATTGAGTTCTATAGCCACGCAGGAATTGTTGCCTGGTATCCAATCCAAAGGCTTGAGCGGCGGGGTGGCGTACTGGGATGGGCAATTTGACGATGCTCGTTTGGCCATCGCGCTGGCCAGGACTGCCAATGAATCCGGCGCAATCCTAATCAACTATGCTCCCGTCTTAGGACTAAGGAAAGAGCATGGGAAAATAAGTGGACTCGAGGCGAAGGATGCGGAATCGGGACAAACCTTTTCGATCCAGGCGAAAAGTGTGATCAATGCGACAGGAATTTTCGTTGATGAGGTTCGGCATTGGGAAGATGGCGACAAAAAGCAAATGTTGGCATTCAGCCAAGGCATTCATCTCGTTTTGGACAACGAGTTCCTAAAAGGTAATACGGCGATTATCGTGCCCAAGACTTCGGATGGACGTGTTGTTTTTATCATCCCGTGGCATGGCAAGATCCTGGTAGGCACAACAGATACCGCGATCGATCAACCGGAGTACGATCCACAACCCCGTGAGAGTGAGATCGATTTTCTGTTAGAACATGCTGGAATGTATTTGTCCAAACAGCCTCAGCGTTCGGATATACGATCGATTTTTGTGGGTATTCGTCCGCTGGTAAAAGCGGCGAAGTCTAAAGCAACTTCAAAACTGTCACGCGACCATACCATTGTGATTGAAGAATCAGGAATGATAACAATCACCGGCGGGAAGTGGACAACGTATCGTAAAATGGGGCAAGATGTGATCGATACAGCAATTCGCACTCATGGATTAAAGGCCGCGCCTAGTTGTACTGCGGAGATGAAGTTAGTAGGCGCGAAGGATTCAAGTAGTGTCGCTGCCGGAAGTGCTAAGGAAAGTGTTTTCTCTTCGCTGAGTCTCTACGGAGACGAACAGAATAGGATTAGAACGCTCATCAAGGAACGCTCGGAGTTAGGGAATCCTTTAGCACCTGGTTATGGATATACTCGAGCCGAGGTGCTTTGGGGAATTCGCCATGAGATGGCGCGAACGACCGAGGATTTGCTCTATCGGCGAACAAGATTGGGATTATTGGATCGTGCCGCGGCGGAATACGCGAAGCCAACGGTGGAACAGTTGTTGCGTGAGGAAGGTATCTTGCATGGGCTCTAAGTACGGTGGAGTTGGTTTTGCTATTTTTATTTTGCTGACAGTCCTATTTGCGATGTTTTTTCCCGAGTGGTGTAAAAACTGGGGATCCATCCAAACCAAATCGCTCATTTTTCCATTGATCCAAGTCATCATGTTTGGAATGGGAGCGACACTGGGGCCTGATGATTTTTTGCGTGCCTTAAAGATGCCTAAGGCTGTGCTTTGCGGTTTTGTATTGCAATTTTCGGTGATGCCTTTGCTTGGTTTTGGAATCGCAAAATTGATGGGATTCTCACCGGAACTAGCCGCAGGCATGATTCTTGTCGGTTCAGCTCCGGGAGGCGTTGCGTCCAACGTCATTACTTACTTGGCGAAAGGAAATGTGGCTTTATCTGTAACTATGACGGCCTGCTCCACTTTGGCATCACCTCTGATGACTCCTTTGCTGATGAGTTTGCTGGCAGGTACGATCGTCCCGGTGGATTTTGGAAGCATGTTTTCCTCCATTATCTGGATGATTGTCATTCCAATCGGAGGTGGATTAATCGCCAATGAGGTTTTGAAGCGATTAAATTGGCGTGGACCATGGCTTGATCGCTGCTTGTCCATTGTGTCGATGATCGGAATTGCCATCGTGCTGGCAATTATTGTTGCGGAGTCGCGTGACGATCTATTGACGGTTGGTTTTTGGTTGATATTAGCCGCTATCGTTCATAATGGGCTCGGCTATCTGCTGGGATACTGGGGAGCTTACGCTGCGGGTCTCGAAGAGTCCGCTCGACGAACGGTAGCTATCGAGGTCGGCATGCAGAATTGTGGCATGGCAACCGGCTTAGCCATTCAGGTGTTGAATAGTACGCAGATTGCATTACCCGCAGCCATCTTTGGTCCGTGGATGAGTGTCTCGGGCGCTATGTTGGCTGCGTGGTGGCAAGGCTCAGCCATTGAAATTCGTGATACTGTACCGCCTGGTGATGACGCGTCGGCGGCGGGGACTGCTTAAGAACAACGCGATCCGTGCGTTAGGCTGCTTTGGATTGGCGTCGTGACATTGGTGTTGAGACGGATAGTCCATCGCGAAACGCTTCAAGCTCATCACCGCTGCGATAAGCGAATTTGATGGGTACCATTTCGTTTGAAGCGAGTTGCATGGGTTGATCAATGGGCAAGACCAGAAATTGATTCGCCCAACTGATGAAGGTTCCCATGTGCTCATCGATCGATAGTATGTTTTGGGTGAGCAAGCGAATGGCGTTGAATGTTCCCGTTCGTTCGGTTCTTATCTTGCGATCGACGGCGAATTGCATCGGGAATAGATCGCTATAAATAATTTCTCCGTAGCGATAGGGGCTCGACAATTCGACGGTCCCCGCCGAATCTGCCGCTGGAGGTTGGAAAACGGGGATCGGCGCGAGGTAGCCTTCGAAGTCGTAACATTGCTGGACCATTTGCACGGTGAGCAAACTCGCTTCGGGAATAAAACGGGGTAACGGAGGTCCGAAAGCCTTCAAATAATTTTCTTTGAAGGCGGCGATGACTTGCAACTGTTTTTCTCGCAGGAGTCCGACATGCAGCATCTCGCAAATAACCACATCGACCGGTTGATCGGGAACGTAATGCACAGCATCATCGTGAACGATGGTAACCGAATCGCTGAGTCGGTTGTCTTGGATGAGTTTTCGCGAGCAGGCGACCAGTTCTGGATTGCGTTCAATGGAATGAACCTTTGCGCCGCATCGAGCAGCGAAAGAGGACAAGACGCCGGTTCCAGAACCGAGTTCAATCACGTTCATACCTGGTGAAACGAGGGCTTCAATGGCAGTTTTGAAGGCTCGCATCCGATCGACGTCTTGCAGCATTTGGTAGTGGTAATGAAGTGGAATAAACTGGCCCAAAAATTGATCATTCGTTGGTGGTAGAGGTTCTTGATCGCCGCGGTAAAGTTGGAGTTTCATTGGGGCCTGAGATTTCTGATGATGGGGTCGATCGCGAACAATTCGGATTGCATCGCGATACGACTGGGGGCAAGCGTTGATTTTGGGATTGTGGGCTATAGCTGCCGGCGTTGTCCTAGTCACACGCAAACAGCGATTCGCATAGGAATGCGGGGGCGACAGTACAAAGAGGGGCCGAGGAAAGCAAGATGGAAAAGTAGTGGCCTTGCAAACCAGAGTATGCGGCGGTTTCCATTTGGCAAGCGTGCAAAGGCGAGTTTGGTCCCGCCTTAATGGGGGTGTGAGGGTGGCAGGTTGCCGAAGGCCTTCGGGAGTGAGTACATTAGGAGCTGGGTTAACTTTTCTCTCCATTTCTTTAGTTGGTGGAATGATGAATCAGAATAAGAAGACGCGTCGTCAGTTCTTGAAGACCGGTACCGCAGCTGCAGCCTTCGGGGCAGCCGTTCCTTATATCCCATGGACGCAATCGGCATTTGCCAATCATTCAGCCAATGATCGTCCGCGAATCGGCTGTATTGGTGTGGGGAGCATGGGGACTGGCGATGCGCATGGTCACAACAATTTTGGTGATATTCTTGCGGTTTGTGATGTTGATTCAACGCATGCGGATCGTGCGAAGAACGACCCTCGAATCGGCAAGGGTAAGGCGGACGCTTATGGTGATTATCGCAAGATTTTGGAGCGAAAAGACATCGATGTGGTCAGTATCGTGACACCCGATCATTGGCATGTCAAGATTGCCATTGAAGCTTTAGCGGCAGGGAAGCACGTGTTTTGTCAGAAGCCGCTCACGTTGACACTTGAGGAAAATCAACTCATTCGCAACGCATGCAAAAAATATAGCGATCGAGTCTTTTTGGTTGGTACGCAGCAACGAAGTGATAGAGATCGTTTCTTGCGGGCGATCAACATGGTTCAGAAAGGGCTGCTGGGGGATATCAAAAACATTACTGTAGGTATCAACGGCGGTGATGTGGGGGGGCCGTTCAAGAAGAGTGCTCCTCCGTCGAATCTCGACTGGAACATGTGGCTTGGCCAAGCCCCCATGGTCGATTACATCGATAAGCGATGTCATTATCAGTTCCGTTGGTGGTACGAGTATTCGGGAGGAAAGTTTACTGATTGGGGTGCCCACCATGTCGATATTGCAACATGGGCTATCGGCTATGACAAAGAAGGGATGGGACCGATAGAGATTGATGGAACGGATGCCAAGCATCCTGTCCCTTTCAAAGATGGTTATCCCACTGCGGATGATTCTTATAATACGGCGCATGATTATGCGGTGCATTGCAAGTACGACAATGGTATTGTAATGACGATTACCAGTCGTGGTGACAACGGGATTTTGTTTGAGGGTACGAAGGGTAAGATCTTCGTTAATCGTGGCAAGATCACCGGGGCTCCGATCGAGGAGAAATGGGATGAAGGAAAATTCACCAATGAAGATCTTGTGAAGCTTTATCGAGACAAGCCGTTCGAGGGTCACAAGGAGAATTTCTATCGATGTATTCGGGAAGGTGGGTTAACGGTCTCGGATGTCTTCAGTCATGTGCAAGCGATGGGTACCTGTCATTTAGCAGCCATTGCGGCACGTTTGAATCGCAAGCTCACTTGGAATCCCAAGGAGGAAAAATTTGTTGGTGACGAGCAAGCAACGTCATTTATTGCTCGCAAGCCACGCGAAGGCTTTGAAATTATGCGGGTAAGTTAAGTTGATCGGTGGAAGCGAGACCTGCTTGATGGATCAACCGCCAGCGTTAGTGTCCGTTTTTGCTTCCCATTTTTTGGCCTTACGTTTTACCCCGCGACTCGTGTTGGTGGGCAGTCAGGTTGGTCTGCTCCGCTGGAGAACCCGGCGGCGCAGGCCAGGCGAAATCGTTTAACCCGTTGCCGCTAGGCTAGGGTCCCTGGGTACACGCTCAACGCCGGAGCTGTACTAGTTGGTGCGACAGCGCGCTGATAAATCACCGGTCACGCCCAACGCGCTCGAGCGCACATTGGCGCGGACCTGGCGAAATCGTTTAACCCGTTGCCGATAGCCTAGGCTCTGTTTCTAAACTGGTCTTTTCTTAAACCTATCAAGTATGCAATATTGATTGGAATAAGGAGAAACCAAGATGCGTCATGGATTGACTGATGAGCAATGGCACGCGATTGAAG
>JBIKMB010000070.1:0-25276 GCA_044359485.1 Pirellulaceae bacterium
CTGTTTTTTCTCATGCTGCTGCTCCTTGGGAATAGTGAACAGAGTAGTTATACGCATGATCTTGGAAATATACAAGAAAAAAGAATACAAATGTACAAAACTAATTATATCCACTAAATGCTAGCGGATGATGAGGTCTTACGAAATATGGCCGAGGAGGAGAAGACTGAGAAATAACAGAGAAAAAAGGGGTCTAGTATGCGGCGGGGTGGCGTTTGGGGTCGTGGACAAGCCGACGCGTGTGACCGTAGGCCAGCGTCGACGGACCCGGTGCCAGGCACTGAACAAATAGTGCCAGGCACTGGGTGGCGGGACGGCGCGGGGATTTGGTGCCAGGCACTCCATCTGGGTGCTCCATGTGCGTGCACTTGAGCAGGTTCACGGCGTAGAAGGGTGTGGTAATGGGAGGTCTGGGTGTTCTGGGTGGTTTTGTGGCGCGAAGCGAGCTTTTTGTGAGTCGCTTCTGGTGCCAGGCACCCTGCTCCCCTGGCTTCTGGTGCCAGGCACCCTGCTCCCCTGCTCGCCCGGCGCGTGCACGGTTCGGAGTGGTGTCAGGCACGCGAAGGGGGGACGCGGTTCGGAGTGGTGCTGGGAACTCTGGGCACAGGTTTCGAACTCGAAACCAGCGAGCGATTGATCAAAAAGACTTGGAAATAGGTTGACGATGTGCCAGTCCAAAAACTACCCAAAAGTCTTTTGTAAATTGAGCTCTAGCTAGCATTTTCGGTGACAGTAATTTTTTCAATTTTGGCAATCCTTTGACCGACACCACGACGGTTGCCGATGAAAGGAGTAATGAAACTTTTCCAAAGTGGTCACCAAACCATCGGAGTACGGATGGGAGAGGTGGAAGAGTCGCCAAGGCAGGAAGCCGAAAATTGGAAACGACACTACCCATTCGACGACCTAAACGCTGGGATAAACCGCTCGACCCGGGGATCACCCAAGCCGATGCCGAGTTGTTGCTTGGCATCGCCCCATTGTCCCATTTAGATGCCAATCGTTTTCCCAAAAGCACTCCGTTGTTGGAGATCATTCGCAATGACTGCCGTGTTTGCCAATTCGAACATGGCGATGTCATTCTCCGAGAGGGCGATTACGGAAATTCGGCTTTCTTGGTCTTGCGAGGAAATGTCCGTATTTTCGTGACCCGATTGGCAGAGTCACTACTGGGTCGCAAAGAGACTCCCAAAAAGTCTTGGTGGCATTCGCTTGTCTCGACGCTGCGACAAAATCGACACGCTGAAGTACGCCAGCCGCCCGAGGTTGGATCGATCGATTCCACCTCCATCGCGATTCGCCAACCCAATGGCTCAACGCACGTTTTTATTCAAGACGTCGATCGACTCTTTTCCTCGCATCAAACCAACACGGTTTCCGCCGGTGAAATCTTCGGCGAACTCTCCGCCATCAACCGATCACCCCGTCCTTTTTCTGTGGTAGCTGATGGCCCCGCCATCCTTTTGGAAATACGCTGGCAAGGTCTACGATTACTGCGCCGCGATCCAGGTTTTCGCGAATATCTCGACAATCTTTATCGACAAAATAGTCTCGCCAGCCATCTCTGTGAGATATCGCTCTTTCGGTTCCTCAGCGACGAACAACTCGCCGAAGTAACTCGCGAAATCCGTTTCGAAAGTTATGGTGAGCTCGAGTGGTACAACGAATTTGAAGAGACCCAGCAACTCGACGTTCAAAAACGTATCCAACGCGAAACCTTAATCGCAGAGGAAGGAACCCAAGCGGATCATCTCATTCTCCTCCGCTCCGGTTTTGCCCGGCTGAGTGAGCGGCAAGGGTCTGGTCATCGCACTCTTGCCTATCTCGGACGCGGACAACAGTTCGGTCTTGATGAACTGGCTCACAATTGGAAAGCCACCGATCGTACTCAGTTTCTTCCCTATCAACGCTCACTGCGCGCGATCGGCTATGTAGATATCCTCAGGTTGCCGTGGAAAGTGCTGCACGAGAAAGTTTTTCCTTTTGTCCGTACCTCTGAACTTCCCTTGTCCATCAGCCAACCGCGTTATGAACCCGCTCGACCTATTGTTGACTCCTCCTTACAAGCCCAAAGCGGCCAGATCGACACGGGGCTGGTTGAATTTTTGGTAGACGAGCGATTGATCAATGGTCGCGAAACGATGGTAATCGATACGCTTCGCTGTACACGTTGCGATGATTGCGTCCGAGCGTGTGCCACGTTCCATGACGGGAATCCACGTTTTGTGCGTCAAGGGCCCCAATATGGACAGTGGTTGTTTCCCCATGCTTGCATGCATTGCAGCGACCCGGTCTGTATGATCGGTTGCCCGACTGGGGCAATTGCTCGCGATTTGCATAACGGTATTGTCTCGATCAATCCAGATACATGCATCGGCTGTAAAACGTGCGCGGAGAGTTGTCCCTACGACAACATTCGAATGGTACAAATCAGCGACCGCAAAGGGCGCAAGTTGGTGGACGATCAGAAACAACTTCCCATTCTTCAGGCTACCAAATGCGATCTCTGTCAAAGTCATCCGACCGGCCCTGCCTGTCAGCGTGCTTGTCCCCATGACGCGCTGATAAGAATTAACGTGGGGGATATGCCTAATCTAGTTGAATGGTTGAAACGTCATGCAGCGTAGCATCCTACAACTCATCGATCGACCTTCTACCTTCTTCGCTCAGCGAGTCACTGGCTTGGCGATCACTGGCTTGGCAATAGTTATTACTTTGGTCCTCATGTGGTGGCTTACGGTTCGATTCGGTCGGGCAGATATGTTCACCGGTTATGCTCTTCTGGCTGTATGCTTGCTGCTCGCATTCCTTTCGATACGTAAACGCATGCTAGCCTTACCGATCGGTCCAGTAAAAGTGTGGCTCCAAATACATCTATACGCAGGAGTTCTATCCTTAGTCCTCTTTGTGTTACACGTCGGCTGGTTCAACGGCGGTTGGTTAGAATTAATGCTCGGTTCGCTTTTTCTATGGATAGGAGGTACAGGACTGTATCTATGGTATCTCAGTTACCGAATTCCCAAACGACTTCTCGCGGTTGGGCGAGATGTTATCTTGGAAGAGATCCCTCGCTTACAGCAGCAGCATGCAGAGAGGGCATATGAACTAGCGATTAAATCAACGCAATTGGGGGAAGGTATTACTTTAGCAGATTACTATCAACAAAAACTTGTTCCCTATTTTCACTCGCCACGCAGTCTACTTTTTGGAATCATACCTTCTATTCGCACTCGCCGTCGCCTCTTGAGAGAACTCGATACGCTCGATCGCTATTTGGGCGCCGAAGGTCGCTTGCTACGAAATCAAATTTGTGACCTCGTTCGCAAAAAAGATGAACTCGATGTGCACTGGGCGATGCAAAGCCAACTCCGCTTTTGTTTGACCATGCATATCGTTGGTCTATGGGCCTTAGCTCTACTCATTTTCGTGCATGTAACCACTGTCCTGGCATTCGTTCAACGAGGATGATGGAATAAAATATGCACTGGAAGCAATGGGAAACACCACCTAAGTATTTTCGCCCTTCGGACAACTGGGAGTGTGGACGCTTGCGCAGCGGCGCACCTTGCGATTGCGGTCCGGATGCAATGGGCAAATGTCGCTTTTCGCAACACTTAGACCCCAATCAGGCAGCGTTTTCCTGCAAGCCAAGGCGTTCGCTATGGTGGCGACGTCGCAGATTGGCCCGAGCTTTCGGCTTGATCGTCGTCAGTATTCTCGCCATTCTGATCCTCAGCGGCCGCGACAAAGAGATTCTAGCACCGGGGGAGCTTTCTTCTCCCCATGCACAAATCTTGAGTCATCAGACCACCGAGAATCGCTGCGCGTCTTGCCACGAACTGCATGCAACCGAATCGGTCGCTGCTTTTTTGGTGCAGGCATGGAGTGGACATACTGCTGATCGACACGGCCAGTCGATTAAATGCCTCGAATGCCATGGACAAACATTACCCAATGCAAACATTTTCTCACCACACGATCTTCCCAGCTCGTCGCTGGCCGAATTAACTCGCAAAAGTACTCCTGTGACTCGCTGGACATCATTCGCCTCAAGTTTGCCAAGTCAACAGCTTTCCTCTGCCGATCTCGCCTGCTCCACCTGTCACATCGAGCATCAAGGTCGCTTGAATGATATTTCCTTCTTGAACAATGAGAAATGCCAAAGCTGTCACACCAATCGCTTCGAAAGTATCACCCACGGTCATCCGGAATTTACGGACTATCCCAATCATCGTGAAGGTCGAATTCAATTCGATCATAAGTCCCATGCCTCAAAGCATTTTGCGACCAAGGGAACCAGTTTCGATTGTCGCAGCTGTCATTTTGATGAATCCCATCCCAGCGCTGTAGGACCGGTCGGGAGGTCCGTCAATTACGAGAAAGCCTGTGCTGCTTGCCATGATCAACCACTCCGCAATTCCATCTCCGACGGAATTTTGGTGATTGATCTCCCCAGTTTCGATCGCGCGAAAATCGAAGCGGCTGGTTTGTCACTCGGTGCTTGGCCCAAAGAAGCCTCCCTCATGACCGATGGAACGTTATCTCCAATGCTCCGCTGGTTATTGTCCGGTTCCAAGGGCGGTCAAGCGATTTTGGAAAAACTACCTGCGGGAGGAAAAATTTCCGAATTATCTGAGTCCACCGCGGAGTCGCTCAAGCTACAGGTTGAATTGGCCAATGAGATAAGGCTGTTGATCGAGGAATTGGCAAAAGGTGGACAGCCCGCCCTGCAATGCCGTCTCACTCAGGCGATGCGTAGCCCTCAGCCTACGATTGGCAATTCGCTAAACGCAACTCCGCAATCAACGACCCTTTCCCATAATGCAGCGCTACTCAGTTCGGGAGCGGCGCCGGATATCTTTCGAGCCGCTTGGTCGATTTGGTTCGAAGATCAACCCGAACCATTGACCCAAACTATCTTTCCAAAATCACCGGTTGCAGCGGTAAGCTTTGGGACCAGTCCCAGCGTTCAAGACGATCCACTTCTAGAAAATGATCCGTTGTTGGGAAATAAAGCCAAGGTTGAATTCGAAGAAGGCGATCCAGCAAAAAGCGAATCGATGCGATTGCCAGCCATGAGCCCACAAACGCATTTGCCGCACGGAGGATGGATGATCGATCAACGAAGACTGGCCATTATTTATGTTCCTACAGGACACTCCGACCCAACGCTTAAGACCTGGTTAACAGCAGCGAGTAGCCAAAATGGGCCTGATGCTTCACCCCATTTTTCTGATGTGCTAGCTCCGAAAGGCATGGGAACTTGCACCGAGTGCCATAAATTGGAATACCAGAATAGCGGACATCCGATGAATTACGATCTCCACGACGATCTATTATGGCAAGCCCCTGAAAGCAACCCAAAGATCCGCTCATTCACTCGCTTTAGACATGAACCTCATTTGACACTGCCAAAATTAAGTCAATGCACCACTTGTCATGCTCTTCAAGACAATGGCCGCTTTCAGCCCATCACACTCCAGAATTGTATGGAATGCCATACTCAACAGGGCGCGGGTGATGCATGTACCCAATGCCACAACTATCACCTCAATCTTACCCCGTAAGCATTGTTCCTAAGGGGCTTATGTAATCAGTCTCCCGGAGTCGCACAAGAATCACTCGCGTAGCACTCTCTTAAATAGCCTCAATGTGCACGCTATGTTTGCGTCGCTCGCTGCGACGCGCATCGTCGATCATGCCAGCCACTTGGGCAACATTGTCAATTCCCTGCATGATCAAAACGGGATCCGTTTTGTCACTCCCGCTGACAGCGATGTTACCAACCCCCAACATCCGCTGCACTATGCCTTGCGAAAAGCTGATGTCATCTACGTCAATCAATTCGATTCGGTCAGTTACCCGCAGTAAGATGCCGCGTTGGTGAATGAGTCGCTGTGTCGTTACCTCGTAATGAATCGCAAACCGACGGTACAGAAAAATGCCTATCGAGATGATCCAAAGCAGCAAAATAATTCCCAGTCCAATCATCCAAGTGATTGGACCCGCTACGGGAAGTAAAAAACTCACCGCCAGAACCAAAATGGAAACCGCAATGTTCAATATCCATGTGCCAAACATCGCTTTGCCGGAAAAGCTTCCCTGCCATAGAGACGTTTCCTTCTCAAGAACCTTCGTGGCAGGGGAAAGCGGACTGCTGGAGCCTGCCCCGGCACCGGCAGATGGGTTGGACTGGTTCGGAGAAGCCGACATGAATAAACCCTCTTAATGAGAAAAAGACGACATAAAGTATTTGCGAGCAAATTGAAAGCCAATAATGTTATCCGATTCGGCCACAAAATGGATACTGTCAGGTTTTAATTTTGTCGGAATTACGTACGATGAGGGGGCTTGGAGTTTGAAATTCGACGATTAGCGTGAAGTGGTTACGTAATCTATGCGGTGTCCGTATTGCGATGCAGACAATGATCGAGTGCTTGATTCACGTGCCTCGGAGGATGGCCGATCCATTCGCCGCCGCCGCATCTGTAATCATTGTCATAGGCGTTTCACGACTTATGAACGTGTCGAAGAGTCCACGATCGCTGTCATCAAGAAAGGTAGTGTTCGAGAGCCGTTCTCTCGTGAAAAAATCTCGCGAGGACTAGAGCGAGCATGTTGGAAAAGACCTATCAGCGCCGAACAGATCCGCAAAATCGTCTCGATGGTCGAAGCCGAGATCTATCAAGAATACGAAGATGAAGTACCGAGTGAGGCGATAGGCGAAATTGTCATGCGGCATCTCGTTGAACTCGATCAGGTCGCCTACGTTCGCTTCGCGAGTGTCTATCGCGAGTTCAAGGATCTAAACGATTTTGTCCACGAACTTCGGCCCATTATGCGGCCCAAAAAGAAAATAGAGCCTCCAAGCGATAGCCCAGGTCTGGATATCTAAAGTCGAATTCCATTAGCGATGAGAATTGCGATTCAAAAACTACTTCGCGCGAGCAACACTATAATGGGCTAAAACGCGTAAGCTTTCGGTCGCTGTGCCCGGTCGGAAATTTTGCAACTCCATAAGAGCAAGCCTCACATATCTTTTGGCAAACTCTAATGTGTATTCCGACGCATCGGACTTATCGAGCCACGGCCGAAGTTGCATCAAACGCGTTTCCGCGTCTCCATGTAAGATCGATAAAATTTTTCTCCGATTCTCCAGCGAGCATTCCTTGAGCAAGTGTAAAATGGGTAGCGTTGGTTTACCAGTATTCAAGTCGGTTCCAAGCGATTTACCCACTTGGCGATCATCGCCCCAGAGGTCTAACCAATCGTCATAGATCTGAAACGCCAAACCAAGGTTGCGTCCAAAACGCTCCGCGGATTCGATCGTTTCAGTCGCCGCACCGCTGGTCCAGGCACCCAACGCGGTGGAAACCGCGCAAAGTTCCGCTGTCTTGGCTCTCAAAATGTCCAGATAGGTCTCGATGCTCAAATTCCAATGATCGATGGTACCCCGCTGCCTGATTTCCCCTTCGCAGGTCTGCTTAGCTGCCGCACCAATCCAACGGCTTGGAATGGGCGAGTCGCACAGGGAGGCTTGATAGTAGGCTTCGGTGAAAAGGAAATCGCCTAAAAGAATGCTGCAGTTTGTATCCCACTGCGTGTGAACTGTCGGCATGTTGCGACGCATACTCGCCCCATCGAGCACGTCGTCATGCACGAGGGTCGCTGTATGCACAAGTTCGACCACGCTCGCCAAACGCAGTGTATTTTCATTGATCGAACCTGTCGCTTTGGCAGTCAGAAGCGTCAGTGATGGCCGAAGCCTCTTTCCGCCGAGCGACCAGCCGTATCCAATCAAGGCATCCGCGTATGGATCGTTGCTTCGCATCGAAGCCCGCAACAATTGCTCCACTTTGCCAAGCTCTTCGCGAACCGGTAGCAAAGCTTGAGCAACATCGAGTGACGATTGCGGCTCGAGCACACGAACTTTCGCAGCGGCGATTGACGATTTGATGGGGATGTTCATCGCAAACTCCTAGATTCACGAAGCAGCATTTTCGGTCGCATTAGATCGGACAAAAGGACCTCGAGTTCCACCAGACTTAGCCGTAAGCTGAACTTTCTGAATCACCATCGTTCGATCGATGCTCTTACACATGTCGTAAATAGTGAGGCAGCATGCCGACGTCGCTGTGAGAGCCTCCATCTCAACCCCAGTCTTACCGCTCGTGCGAACGGTCACTTCAATCCGCAATTCGCAGGCCGAGGCCCAGGAAAAATCGATGCCGACATGTTCGAGTGGAACAATGTGGCACAGCGGAATCCACTGCGATGTTTGCTTGGCCGCTTGGATCGCAGCGATCGTCGCAATTTGCAGCACATCTCCCTTGGTCGCGGTCCGTTCCTGAATGGCCTTAGCCGCATCGGCAGACATCAGCACGTAACCTTCCGCGATCGCTTCACGCCGTGACACGGGCTTCTCGCCGACGTCCACCATGTGGGCAAGGCCCGTTTCATCGAGATGGCTAAGGGGATGGGGTTGCATAAGTTCGGCTCTCCTTTTTGGCCTTTAGTTTCGCCAAAAACAGCCAATACACTAGGGGATAGACCGTAAAACTTGGACAGCCTTAACCGCTGGTGGTTGAATTCCTTCCCACTTGGGGAATAGCGAGCCGTAAGTTGTTAAGGGCTTGCCATTTAGGACGCAAGGAGACTTGTCCATTTCAGCGGTAGCGACCGCGAATCTCTAAATACGAAAAAACCCTGTTCCGCGATGCGCAGAACAGGGTTCTTATGCGTGGTGCAATTGTGGACCGCAACTTTACTAGGCGGGGATTGCTGCGTTCTCCAACGGCTCCAGAGCCACCTTACGGAGACCCGATCGAATTATACTAGCTCTTTCTTGTTGCCGATCAGCGTTCGCAAGCGTTCCGCTAGCAGACGAGCGTCGAAAGGCTTCTTGAAAGTTTCATTGATGCTCGAACGATCAAAGCTCATCACATTGCCGTCATCTGGCAACAATGCAATCAGAATGATTTCCGAGAAATCAATGTTCTTTCTGAGGTTCTGACAAATCTGCAGAGCTTCAACTTTCCCAATGGAAAAGTCTACGATCATGCAGTCTGGGTTAAAGCTTTCGGCTTGGATGCCGGCTTCAAACCCGCTGGATGCGACGGCAACTTTGAAGGATTTCTCCAAAGGCAGTTCGCGTTTTAAGTTTTCAATCAACACTTGGTCTTGGGCGACGATCAAGACCTTGGCCATTGCCTCATCTTCCAAGTCTCCAAGAGGCATTCCATGCTCTTTCAGAAACTTGATTAGGTACTCTCGCGGAATCCGACGATCTTGCGATCCTGGAATTCGATACCCTTTGAGGCGGCCTGAATCGAACCATTTGCTAACAGTTCGAGGGGCCACTTTGCAGATCTTGGCGACCTGTCCTGTGGTGAACACCTTCATATGAGGGATCTCCGTTACTTTCGTAGTCTCTTGTTGCTGTGCCCTCCCGTCCTGGGATTGCATCAGCATTGTTTGCCCCTGCCTACCGCGTTTTCGCCAGAAACCGACGAGGCTTCGAGGTGAGAATCGAAGTCCGCGACAGACAACTGGGTAAGGGCTTTCCATCCATGGCTTCTAGGTGGCTCAGGTTCAGCTCGTGAGAACATCCCCTATCGTTGTGACAATTTCCAACGCTTCGACCACAGCTGCTAAACCGCACTCCGCACCCCCATACGAAGAGCAATCTATTTGGGCGAACCCTATTCACGTCCTAAGCCAGCCAGATACGATTTCCGAATTGGAATCGTTTACGGGAAGACGCTTCGCGCCTTCGGGACCGAAATCCCGAAGCAACTGCGCACGCAGTGGCCGTGATACAAGAATCACGTCGAACGAATTGCCCCCCGAACTGGCAGCTCAGCCCGTGATCAAGTCCATCCCTCAGATGTGACTACACGTTACAAGCTGTCCGATGACTGTTTTCGAATCGAAACCACCTTCCACTTTAAAGAGAATCCCAGGAACAGCAGGAACTGCCGTTCTTTCTCTTTCTCCGCGTGCGATCGTCTCGACCGTAATCAGCTTCTCATGGAGGAAAATCGGCAGTTGACCCACAATCGCTTTGATCCCACCTTCACTTTTCTCTAACTTTCCGGAGAAAGGCGCAGAAAAATGGATGAATAATCCGTGAAAGTGGTTTAAGCGGCACGACGCGCACTTCCGGAACCTGGGGTGGACGCGATCTGGCCATCCTCCCCGACCTCTTCAAAACGCACTGCGACCTTTTTGGAAACTCCCGACTCCTCCATCGTGACACCATATAGAGTGGTCGCAGCAGTCATCGTTTTCTTGGAGTGCGTCACGACGATAAACTTCGTCGACTCCAGGAACTCTTCCAAGACTTTAACAAATCGTCCGATATTCGCCTCATCGAATGGGGCATCCACCTCATCCAACACACAAAAAGGACTCGGGCGGAATTGGAAGATCGCCAACAACAGCGCAACGGCCGTCAACGCCTTCTCTCCACCACTCAAAAGCGAATTGCTCAACGCGGTTTTCCCAGGCGGAGTTGCAATGATCTCCACTCCAGGCTCACGCTCTTCGTTCCCCTCAACTAATACCAAGTCTGCATTGCCGCCACCAAAACTTTTTCGATAGAGCATTTGAAAATTGGTACGAATCGCTTCCAAAGTTTCTTGGAATAAGCGTCGGCTGTCTTGATCGATACGCTGAATAATGCGTTCTAAGCCTTCCTTTGCATTCTTAAGGTCCACATACTGCCCATTGAGCTCATCAAATTTTTGTTGTTCCTGATCTAATTCCTGCAAAGCTTCCATGTTCACCGCGCCCACGGACGCGATGTCCTGCCGGAGCTTGCTTGCCTCTTCTTCCACCGCTGCTCGATCGTCAATCGGTTCTGCGGAGGAAACTAAATCTCCATCGCTTAAATCGATGCTGTAATCTTCTTTCATCCGCTGGCAAATCTGCTCACCACTGATTTGATGACGTTGCAGTTCCGAGGTAAGCTTACCAACTAAATCATTGAGCTTGTTTTGCTTTCTTTCAATGCTCTCTTTTTCCTTCTGCTCAGCTTGCCGGCGAGTTCGCATTGTCTGAGCCTGCAAGGCCATCGAGGCTAATTGGTCCATATTGTGTTCTTTAGCTTGCGTGGACTGCGCAATTTGCGACGTTTGCTCAAGGATTTGTAAATCGATCTGCGAAGTCTTCTTCTCTTGTGCGATCAGTTGCTGCCGCGCTTCGGTAACAGCCTGTTGCCGTTCATCTTGATCGCGTGTGACCTGCTGCAGTCGGGATTCCAAATGATCGAGTCGCTGTTCGCACTTGGCCATTTCAATACGGCGATCCAGGGCAATCTGCTGCAAGCCCTTGCGTTCCTTTTCCAAAACCTGCGATCTCGATTGAGCCTGTTGTAACTGTTTATCTAAGTCGGCAATAACTTCGCCCAAGCGAGCTTGTTCGGCTTGTGCCGTTCGCAAAGCATCGGAGACTGCTTGTTGTTGTTCGGCGGCTTCCTTGACTTCATGCTGGGCCGAACGTCGCACGGATTCCAGTTGTTGCAAGCGAAAACGTGCGCTATCGGCAACGAGTTTCTGCTGAGCTCGCGCTTCTTGACGCGCTCGATTCGATTGATCGAGTCGTCGCAACTGTCTGGAGGTCTGATCGATGTTGTCCTGAAGCCGTTCGATTTCTTGATGAGCGGTACGCAGTTGATAGGAATAATGTTGGATCTCATTTCGAGCCGCCAGCATTTCGCTACGACGAGCGACCAAGCCCAACGTCGCTTGAGCGGCACCGAGTGTCACGGTTCCATCGCTGTCAATCAGTTGGCCCGCAGCGGTTACAAAACGTAAGCCAGCACCTCGAAAGTGGTTCAGATCCAGCGCAGTCGCGAGATTGTCTACGAACCACGTGGTTCCTAGCAAATGTCGCATCAAAGTTTCGTATTGAGGCGCGTAGTGCACCAATCGATCTGCCCGACCGATGACTCCGCGCAATCCGTCCAGTTGAATACGGTCACCCATGCGACGTGTCGGAATTCGATCCAATCGCAAAAGGGTAACCTTGCCATCTACTTGCAATTCACCATCGCGAACCGCATGTAGCAATTGCGCGTCAGCCAGCACGATTGCCTGCGACATGCTACCCAAACTCACATCGACCAAAGGGGCAAGGTGGATATCGACCTCGATCATTTCAGCCACAATACCTCGGATACTATTCCAAGGTGCCGTATTTTCTTCTTGGGATAGCTGCAGAAGTCGTTTGGTTCCCAAGCCGACACCATCTTGCTGTCGATCTAATTCTTCGAGAACAACCAAACGTTCGCGAGCACCTTCCAAACGTCCTTGCAATGCGGCCGCGTCCTCTTGTCGTCGCGACAGAACTTTGCGTGCCTCCTCCAGCTGATGTTGGGCCGCTTCAAAGAGTTGCTGTGCTTCTTCCGCTCCGACCGATAGCTGTTCCAGTTTCGCGTCTGCTTGCTGGGCCTCAAGTTTCGCTTCTTGTTCGTCTGAGTCAGCGTTCTCGAGTTTTCGTTGCAGGCCGCTAACCAGCTTTTGTAATTCGGCCAGTTGCGATTCTTGACCGGAAATCAAAATACTTTGCTGCGAAGCCAGGTTCAAATGGTCAAAGTAATTTTTGCGTGTTTCGTCGAGCGTATGTTGATAGGTCTGAGCTTCTTGTTCGACTTTGTGCAACTCTGCAGCAGCTCGATCCGACTTTTGTCGTGCGTCTGCCACAGCTTGTTGTGCTTGCAGGACTTCGTCCTGCATTTGAGAGACTTGGGTTTGGGCAGTATCCGCTTTCTGCCGAAGGGCTAGCATTTTGTTGCGGATTCGACCTAATTCTTCATCGCAATCCTGACGGCGTTGCCATAGCGATTTTTGCTGGCTTGTCGCTTCTACCAATTTTTGTTGCACGTTTCGGAAAAGGACATCCACTGCCCCAGCAGCGCGACCGATTTCGTGCAATTCGAGTTCCGTCGATTGAATTTGGGTTAAACAGTTCGCGAGTGCTTCGCTCAGTTTGCTGTCATCTTTGCGTAGCGTTGCGAGTTCATTTTCTACCTTTTCACACTGCGCGACGATAGCTTTCCAGTCGGCGACAGCCATTTGCGTCCGCAGCACTTGCAATCGCTCATTCATCGCGCGATATCGCTGCGCTTTGCCAGCTTGTGATTGAAGACGATTTAAGCGTTCTTCCATCTCTCGGACCAAATCGCTCAATCGCAAGAGATTTTGTTCAACTCGCTGTAGTCGTCGCTCGGCTTCGACGCGTTTGGCTTTATAACGACTGATACCGGCCGCTTCTTCAAAGATCACCCGTCGATCTTTGGCCGAAGCTTGAAGCATGCGATCGACTTTTCCTTGCTCGATCAAACTGTAGGCATCCACACCCACGCCGGTTCCACGAAAGAGATCCTTGATGTCTTTTAGGCGGCATGGTTGCCCATTGATAAGATACTCCCCTTCCCCACTTCGATAGACGCGGCGCGTTACATGGACTTCGGGAGTGTCTACAGGAAAGCTGTTCTGAGTATTATCGAAGACAAGAGTCGCTTCGGCGGTATTAGCCGGTTTTCGTGAGCCGCCTGCTGCACCCTTGAAAATGACATCGGCCATGTCTTGGCCGCGTAAAGCTTTGGCGCTTTGTGCGCCCAGAACCCATTTGATCGCATCAACAACGTTCGACTTACCGCTCCCGTTGGGACCTACAATCACGGTGATCCCATCCGGAAACTCAAAGCGAGTTTTCTCGGCGAAACTTTTAAAGCCAGTTAACTCTAAGGCCTTCAGCATCGCAGTATCGCCTACCTCACCCTACCTCAAAGACACTCAGTGACAATTATCGAAGTGTCGAGGATTCCTTTTCATCTTTAGCTGCAGTTTGTTTGTCGCTTCCCCAGGTTGTCCAGGATCGATAGTCCCACCATGGATAGGCTTTTACTTCAAGTACTTCCTCCTCCTCTGTCGTCGATTCACCATCGGTTGTCGTATCGCTGGTGTTCTCTTCCTCTGAGTCAAGCACTTCCAATTCTTCAATAGGTAGATCGTCGCTACCACCCTGTGGAGCAAGCTCCCAGGGAGATGCTTGGCTTGGTTGATTGCGATTGTAAGTTCGTCCCGCTTGTGGCCTTGGATTAACCACGACTGGATACGGTACTGCATTCTCAGCCGAAGCGGTCATGAGAGCCAACATGATGTCACCATAGCTCGCTCCCACCTCCACTAAACCATGGACCATACCGGTCAGTGTCATCGGCACGATTTCGATTTGATCGTCTACACCAGGCTCAAAACGACTGATCCGCAATTCGCCCGATGGATCGGGACGAATCAGAATTCGACTGTTGACGCGAATAAAGGTTGGAATATTCAATTGGGGATCCGAGCCAAATATGGCGATCTCAGGATACTTCGAAAGAGAGATAGCGACGATGGGCGACTCCTTCGCAGGAATCTGCACCACTCGAGTCACATTCCCCATTTGCAATCCGCGAATACTTGGTTCTTTCGGATCGCGCTCACGCAAAGCACACAAAGCTCCATAGCGAACCTCAGGCTCCGGAATCTGCATCAGTCGAATCAACGCTTCCTGAGCTTCAAAGTGATCGATGATCGTTAAACCATTAAGAGCCATCGCGCGAAATGCGGGCTGCGTGATAATCAACTGCTCCAGAGTTTCCACGCATCGAGCATCATTTAAATAGGCTAAAGCATGAGCACAATGAAAACGAATTTCGTCATTGCCAGCCAACATCCCTTCGACCAACGCCGGTATCCCCTCTTTGCCAATCGCCTCAAGCTGCAGCGCTGCGCGTCGAGCCGTGGTGGGTTCATGCAATTGTCGACGACATAATTCCAGTCTCGCCGCACGATCGCTTGACTTCTCCGAAAAGCCCAACGACATGATGACATTCATATAGTGCTGAGGATCGAGGCGATATTTTGGATCCAGACCAATTTCGATCATTTGATCCCGCTTCGGTACGGCCGCTCCACTTCGCGTCGAACCCTCGTATCGAAAGAATCGCTCATTGATCGCCTTCGATACGGCGGCAGCGGTGAAAACATGGCTGAAATCGTCATTGATCAAAAGCGATAAACCACGCGAGACCGTCATCCGTCCACCGCCCGGTATCACCCCGCGCAATTGTTTCAACGACTCTACCTTCAAGGTGGCATCCGACTCGGTTACCAAATGCCCCGATCCAAGTCCAAAAACATCGCTCTGTCGCAAGGTGCCGCCCAGCGTACGAAACTCACGCAATCGCGTCGGCAGCAATTGTCCACTCTGCAAACTCTTGGCCTCTGATATCTCTGATGTTTTTACGACCAAATCAATGCGTTCATTGCGTTGCACTGCAGGAGGAACCCAGGCAGATATCATCACCAAAGCCGTATTCGGGGACGCAATAAGCTCGTCCGATTTGGGTATCTCATGCGTGCGAATTTCCTGCAATAACGCCGTTCGTTGCTCGCTCGGCCGGGGATCTCCACCGGTTCCAGGGAGGTTCACCACCAAACCAACCCCCTGCACTTTTGCTAAATGTAACCCGCGAGCGACAGCGATCTCACCCACAATATGCGGACGCTCCTCGCTCTCAAGCACATCTCGAATCTCGTCCGCCTTTTTCTGTATCTCGGAACGATCATCCTTCTTAAACCACGGCATGACACAGCCCGTCGTTCCAACGAGCACCAGCATCGCAGTTAAAAACACTCTATTGCGGCGGGTCATCAAGACATCCTTGACTTGGACCTGGAAGAATTAGCAAAAAATACCCCCTGTCTTCTAGAATTTAGCACGATTAGGGTCAAGATCGATTCATTGCTTGACTCGCCCCCCCGCAACAGTTCACACTGTATATGTGGAAGTGCCAAGAATCGTTCCGCAAATCCATCGCCTTCGCAATGCTAGCTTCAGTTATCCCCAGTCCCCAATTGTCCCAGTCCAAAAGTACTCTGAACAAGAAACCCGCCACAGCACATCTCGCTTCCAAGGGCAGCGTCGCCCAAGGTCGACTCGCTCAAATTCATCCTGGTCTACCCCACAAATCATTATGGTCGGCTCAAACTCTAAGTTTCTGATTTATGGCCTTTTGCTAGCAATCCTGCAGGGCATTCCCAATGCTCATGGACAGGAAAACGCGATCAAAGAAAATGGGCTGGATAACCAAACAAAATTCTACAAAGACAAAATACGACCGCTGCTCAATGAGCATTGCGTTCGCTGCCATGGGAGCGAAGAGCAAGGCGGAGGCCTGAAGTTGGACACGCTCGAGGCGATGTTGCAAGGTGGGGATTCCGGCCAAGTCCTGAAAGTAGGCGAGCCCTCCAATAGTCTCCTTTGGAAACGTATATCATCCGTTAATCCGGATGAACGAATGCCTCCCGAAGGAAATGGACTCTCCACGTCCCAAATAGAGTCGATGAGCCAGTGGATCGCACAAGGGGCCCACGGGGTGGATGAGCCGACTCAACAGGACAAATCGTGGCAAGAGCGACTAGAACATTGGGCTTGGAAGCCGATGCGGTCTGAGCCCATTCCCAGTCGACTGGAGAGCAAAGAGAACCTGGCATCCCCAATCGATGGTTGGATTGATGTGAAATTAAGTCAAAAGCAACTCCCTTGGTCGCCACCTGCGGATCGACCGACATGGCTCCGCCGAGTCTACTTTGATCTCATCGGCCTCCCTCCGACGCCAGAGGAGTTAGCCGCTTTTGTGGCGGACGATGATCCCAATGCCAAAGGAAAAGTGGTCGATCGACTGCTGGCTAATCCGCGTTATGGAGAGCGTTGGGCACGTCATTGGCTTGACGTGGTTCATTACGGTGATACTCATGGCTATGACAAAGATAAACCACGTCCGAACGCTTGGCCTTATCGAGATTATGTGATTCGAGCCTTGAACGAGGATCGACCTTACTCTCAATTCATTCAACAACAAATCGCGGGGGACACACTACCGATCGATCCAAGCCGCGGCCTGAGTTCGGCGGACAACAATGAAGCTCTTGGCTTTATTTCGGCCGGTCCGTGGGATGCGATCGGGCATACGGAAGTACCAGAAACAAAAACCGATGGAAAAATCGCTCGGCATCTCGATCGCGACAACATGGTGGCGACAGCGATAGGAACTTTCTCAAGTATTACAATCCAATGCGCGCAGTGCCATAACCACAAGTTTGATCCTTTCACTCAAAAAGATTATTACGCACTGCAAGCAGTCTTTGCTGCAGTCGATCGCTCCGAGCGAAGCTATTATGCTGATGCTCAAATAGAGAGCGAGGCCAATACTATCCAACGCGAATTGGCGGCGGTGGTTGAGGCGTTTAAACAATATCAAACGGAGGTTCGGCAAGCGACGGGAGAACAACTTGAGCCGATCGAGAAATCGATCCTTGAGTTGACGATGCCATTAAAATCGCAACTGCCAGTTGAGTACGGTTATCACAGCCAGATTTCTACGCAGGCAAAAACGAGCAAGTGGGTGCAGGTCGATTTAGGCGAAGCGATACCGATCGAGTCCGTGCGAGTGCATCCTTGTTATGACGATTTTAATTCGATTGGCCCCGGTTTTGGTTTTCCTATCCGCTGGCAGATACGAGGTTCCAGTTCGCCCGATTTTCAGAATGCCGTTCAACTTGCAAATTACACCAGCGCTGATTTTAGGAATCCGAGCTGGTGTCCCGTGGAAGTAGATTGCAAATCTCTACCGGCTCAACAGCGAACCGTACGTTATATTCGTATGGATGCCGAGGTGCTGGTCGAGCGATCCAGGGACTATATTTTTGCGTTGGCAGAGCTCGAGATATTCAATGCTGCGGGTGACAATGTCGCCCTCAACAAAACCGTCACCTCACTCGATTCGATCGAAGCGGGGCCACGATGGGGTGCCAAGAATTTAGTCGATGGCAAAACCCCCACGGGCAAGATCGCAAGCGAACTTGTCGTACTGCATCAAGCGAAAATGGATTGTATTGAGCGCTCCATTCCCCCGACGCTGAGGGCTCAGGGGCTCACCTTAGAATCCAAAGAACGACAACTCCGCGGCCAGTTGGCTTCCTTGCCGCAGCCGCAACGCGTGTTTGCCGGCACAGTTCATAATGGCTCCGGAGCTTTTCGCGGAACTGGACCCGAAGGAGGTAAGCCACGGCCTATTTATTTATTGGCGCGAGGCAATGTAACACAGCCGGGGCGGGTCGTGATGCCCAGCGCGCTGCCGGGACAATTCGGTTTACCCGATTTCTTTCAGCTTCCCGAAAACCATTCGGAGTCAGAACGCCGGGCCGCCCTAGCCAAATGGCTTATTCATCCAGATCATCCACTCACCTGGCGGTCGTTGGTGAATCGGCTGTGGCAATACCATTTTGGTCGAGGCATCGTCGACACGCCTAATGATTTTGGACGCATGGGAGGTGTACCAAGTCATCCCGAATTGCTCGATTATTTGGCGATGGAATTTCGCGATTCGCAGTCAATCAAAAACATGCACCGCAAAATGATCCTGACAACCGTCTATGGGCAAAGCTCAGTGGTCCACAATCCAGCCGCGATGGCGATCGATTCTGAAAATGTATTTCTGTGGCGACAATCTCGCAGGAAGTTGGAAGCTGAGGCAGTGCGAGATGCAGCGCTGGCGAGCAGTGGCAGTTTGGATCTGAAAATGGGTGGTCCGGGTTATCAAGATTTTGTGATTGAAAGGCCGGAGCATTCCCCGCATTATGAATATGATCTAGCCGATCCCGCGGATCCAAAAACATTCCGTCGCAGTGTTTATCGTTTCATTGTGCGTTCGCAATTGCAACCGTTCATGACCTTGTTGGATTGTGCTGATCCATCGCTGCGGGTCGATCGTCGCAACGAGACCGTCTCGGCAACACAGGCTTTAACCATGCTAAACAATGGATTTATGCTCGAACAAGCCCAACGTTTTGCGGATCGTCTGCAGTATGAGTTTCCCCAGTCTGATCCTGAGCTCATGGTTGCGCGGGCGTTTGAATTAGCTTTGTCGCGTAAGCCGAGCGAGGCGGAAGCGAAAATCGTTCGGGAATATAGTGAGAAGCATGGTTGGGAAAATACATGCCGACTCTTGTTCAATCTTAATGAGTTTTCCTTTGTTGATTGAGGTCAAGTTCGATGCACGTACCAAATTCTGATCGTGAGCTTGATGTTGTCTCCAATCGCAGAGGTTGGCTTTCTCAAGTTGGAAATGGCTTTGGCGGTTTGGCGCTCGCAAGTATGCTTGCCCAGGATGGAATTGGCGAAGATGGACCACCTTCCGCAGCGACGCATCCTGCAATCATCTATCCACGCAAAGTGAAGCGCGTGATTCAATTGTTTATGGCGGGGGCAGCCAGCCATATCGACTTGTTTGATTACAAGCCCTCATTGATCAAGCATCATGGAAAGCCGAGCGATTTTGGTGAGCCGGTGGAGGCTTTTCAAGACGGACTTGGCCCTTGGTTAAAACCGGTGTGGGACTTCAAGCCATACGGGAAGTCGGGGAAAATGCTCAGTGATACGGTCGCACCATTAGGAAAGGTTGTCGACCAGATGTCCTTTATCCACAACATGGTCACCGCCAGTGGTGTTCATTCTGCGGCGACGTTGCTGCAGGCGACCGGATTTCAAACGCCCGGTTTTCCAGGTGCGGGATGTTGGGTTAGTTACGCTTTGGGATCGATGAACGACAATCTGCCCACGTTTGTGGTTCTCCCCGATCATCGGGGCTATGCTTCCAACGGTGTAAAAAACTGGGATGCCGCCTTTTTGCCAACCCAGCATAGCGGCACCGTTATCTTCCCAGGAAAAACATCGCCGATCACCGATCTGAACCCACATCCGAGCGCCAATTTTATTACACCGACCGGCGAAGTTGAGGCGCGATCTACACTTGCTGTGTTAAATCGTGAACATGCAAGTCAACGCGTCGATGATCTGCGTTTAGAAGCCAGGATACGCAGTTACGAGCTAGCAGGTCGCATGCAAGTTGCCGCACCGGAGGCTCTTGATTTGAGCCAGGAGCCACAGTATATCCTCGATATGTATGGGATACAGGCTCCAGGAAAACAATGGCCCACGGAAATCAATGCTCCCGAAGAAGCTCATCATTTTGGTACAAAATGTCTGGTCGCGCGGCGGATGCTTGAACGTGGAGTACGGTTTATTCAGATTTGGAGCGGTAACGATAATGGTTTTCCGCGTCGAAATTGGGATTCCCACGAGGATCTGCGTCGCGACCACGGACCGCTGGCAATGGGAATGGCCATCGGTGCAACCGCTTTGATTCAAGATCTCCAGCAGCGTGGTTTGCTAGAGGATACGCTCATTCTCTGGACAACAGAGTTTGGACGTATGCCATCCTCGCAAGGAGGCGCGGGGCGGGATCATAACCCCTATGTGTTCACCAATTGGTTATGCGGTGCGGGAATCAAGCCTGGGGTTACTTGCGGCGAAAGCGATGAATGGGGTTATAAGCCGCTGGACCGAAGCAAACCTACCAAAGTTTATGACGTTCATGCCACCTTGCTTAAATTGATGGGCATCGAGCATACAAAGCTCACGTGGCGTCATAATGGAATCGATCGACGTTTGACAGATGTGCACGGACATCCTATCGAAGCTATAATAGGCTAGGTGTTTCTTGCGGGCCCTCATTGTGCGGATACAATAGAGTCTCAGACTTACGATAAAATATAAATCGAGTTGACTGTGAAAAATTTTCGCTGGTGGCTGATTATCGCCTTCGCTCTCTTCATGGCTCGGCCAACTACCAAGCGTTGTACCATGTGCGTCGACCGCTGGAAGGATAATGAGAGCCCCGCTTTGTCCGCGCCATCTGACAAACCGCTGAACGAAATCTTGCTAAAATCGGATTTCGATTCGACGAAGTTTATCTTGAATCAAAAAGTGTCTGCCAACGAGATGCGGTAACACGTGTCTTAATCGAACGAGTGAAAAGCACGTAGATGCAATAGCAGACCTAGATCGTCGTCAAGCCTTATTTTGTTTTTCATTATTGCACAAGAGAACCACTTCATGAGATCGGCGATCTTCGCGTTGACTTTTTTGGTCAGCTTGCTCGGCAAGCATGTCATTGCTCAAACGCCAAATGCCCCCAAGAAATTGGGCGAGCCGATTCGGGCTCTCCTGGTCACGGGTGGGTGCTGTCATGATTATCCACGTCAGAAGCAAATATTGACAAAAGGTGTATCGGCTCGTGCAAATGTCCAGTGGGTCGTTGTGCATCAGGGTGGCACAGCCACGAATTCTCAAATTCCGCTTTATAACGATGCGAACTGGGCCGATGGATTCGATGTGGTCGTACACAACGAATGTTTCGCCGATGTAAAGGACCCGGCCTGGGTGGCTCGCGTGCTTGAGCCACATCGTAACGGGATACCAGCGGTTCTGATACATTGTGCCATGCACTGCTACCGAACAGGAAACGATGACTGGTTTGAGTTTTGCGGCGTGCAGTCACCGGGGCATGGACCACACTACGCTTACACTGTGGACAACAAGAATGCGACTCACCCGATCATGAAGGGTTTCGGGGCCGATTGGTCTGTAGCAAAGGGAGAGCTCTATCACACGATAAAGTTGTTTCCTAGTACAACCGTTTTGGCTACAGCCAAACGGAATGATACGCAGGAAGATCAGGTTTGTATCTGGACCAATCAATATCGTAACACTCGGGTGTTTGGTACGACCATCGGCCATTACAACGAAACGATGGCGGATCCAAAGTATCTCGATATGCTTACTCGCGGAATTCTATGGAGTGTTTATGGGGATGATATGCCTGAAATCCAACCAGCTCCAAATGAGGTGACAACTGAGATTCAAGCGATTGCCCGCGGCGAAAAAGACAATCTGGCCAAGAGCGATGGCAAATGCTGTGGCGAAGGAAATGTGCTCTTGGGACAGAAGGCTACAGCCAGCAGCGAGGAAGTAGCAAAGCAGAATTTTGCGAATCGCGCCGTCGATGGCGATGTGCGCACACGCTGGTGCAATAACGGTGGTGGAGGTGGGGCTTGGTTGCAGATCGATCTTCCGCAGCCAACGAAAGTTTCTTCACTCCGAATTCACTGGGAGCAAGAAGCTGCTTACAGCTATCGTGTAGAAGGCACCGCAGATGGTAAAGAGTGGAAGCCACTGATCGAGCAAAAAGGAAATAACAAAGTGCAACGGATCGTCAGTCACACGATCGATCCGACCGAGTTAACATCGCTGAAGGTCATTTTTCTGGGAGCCAGTACGGGAGTTTGGGGAAGTATTTGGGAAGTGGAAGCGTATGCGGGAGCCCTGCCGGCACTGCCTGAGGGAATCGCGAATTCGAACAGTTCACCTGCCCGGCTGGGAGATATACAAGCGCCATCAGGTTTTGAGGTTCAGCTTTTTGCGGCTCCGCCGGAAGTCAACTACCCGGTGTGCCTTACTTCGGGTGCACAAGGCGAATTGTTCGTCGGCATTGATGAGCAAGGCTCATTGGGCCGCGAGAAGGGCTTCGGACGTGTCGTAAAATGTGTCGACCGCGATGGAGATGGTCAAGCGGAAGATATCCGTGTCTTTGCGAAGGTCGATCACCCGCGCGGTATGGTTTATGACCAGGGAAACCTATGGGTGCTTCACCCACCCTACCTGACGCTCTATCGCGATGAAGATCTCGATGGTGTCGCGGATACTTCCAAAGTCCTCATCGAAGGAATCAGTACTGAAGCGGTGAATCAGCGAGGAGCCGATCACACCACCAACGGTATTCGCATGGGTATCGATGGTTGGATTTATATAGCCGTTGGAGACTTTGGCTTTTCGAAGGCCGTTGGAACGGATGGTCGTGTTCTCAGTCGCAGAGGTGGAGGAATTGTCCGAGTCCGTCCCGATGGAACGGAAATGGAAATCTATGCTTGGGGGCTCCGCAATATCCTCGATGTGTGTATCGATCCTGACCTGGAAATGTTTACACGAGATAACACCAACGATGGAGGAGGCTGGAATGTTCGTTTCAGTCATATCCTGCAAGGAGCGGAATATGGCTATCCGTCACGATACATTAACTATCCTGAAGAAACGATGCCACCCCTTGCTGATTATGGAGGAGGTTCGGGATGTGGAGGCATGTTCGTGGATGAGCCTCGCTGGCCATCGGATTTTAAGCGAGCGGCCTATACGTGCGACTGGGGAACGAGCGAAGTGTATGTTCATCGCCTGCAAGGTGAACGGGCAACTTTTCAGCCTCATCAGCAAACCTTTTTGAAAATAGCCAGGCCAACCGACATTGAAATGGATACTAGCGGACGAATGTACGTCTCCAGTTGGCTCAATGGAGGTTTCAGCTTTAGCGATAAAAATGTCGGATTCGTTGCGTTAATCACCCCGAAGGATTTTGTTCCCAAGCCCTTTCCTCTTTTGACCTCGGCTAGCACTTCGCAACTGGTGCAATGGCTCAAACGCGGAGGTTCGGCGGGGATATTTCACCTTTCGCGCGAGCTGCTGCGGCGCGGTGATCAAGAAGATGTGTCTAAGTTATTGCTGAATGTTGCAGCCGATTCATCGCTGGAGTTAGGCACGCGCACGGCAGCACTCTTCACCTTGAAGCAAATTTTGGGCAAGTCAGCCAACGCCCGTATCATTGAACTGGCTACCCATGATCCAATGATACGGCGAGTTGCCTTGCGGTGTGTAACGGATCGCATGGAAGAGATCGATGCCCAATGTGTTGAGTTTGCTGTAGCATCATTAGCAATGGATGATCGCAAAGTTTTATCGCAAGCTGTTATTTCGTTGCGGCGCTGCGCTATGGCCAAAAATATGCTGTCCCAGGAACAAAGAGCCTCCCTGTCGGCCGACTTGCTGGCACTGCCTGTATGTAGTCAAGCTTGGGAGGTGAAGTCCCATGCGGAAACGCAACCAGAGCGGGTGATTCCGCACTTGGTAGTACAAACCTTGCTGGCTCTTGGTTCACCCGAAAGTGTCGTAACCGGTTTGAACGGCTCGGCGAGCCATATCGCCGACATCACTCTCCGGCAGATGCATCAAACAGAAACCGTTACTGCGTTGATCCAGCGTCTGTATCGACCAGCAACCACTGCTTTGAAATTGAAATTGATAGAGATTTTAGCACGCTTGTACTATCGAGAAGGAGACTACACACGCGGCGATTGGTGGGGTACGCGGCCAGATACATCGGGGCCCTATTACGATCGGCAAATATGGGAAGGTAGCGAGCGCATCGAAAAATTCTTGCGCGGGATCATCGAGCAAGGGGATTTCGACTTGCGAGATCATGCACGGAAAAGTGCCGAACGTTTTCGACTGCCACTGGCGAAAAATACCTCTGCAATCGCTTTAGTGAATGAGCCAATGAAACAGGAACCGATTGTGATTGCCGAGATCGATCGCAATGATGCAAGCCTAGTTGGCAATATGGATCCAGCGAAAGTGATGGCGTTGTTGGCAAACGCGGCAGGTAATGCAGAGCAAGGGAAATCGTTGTTTCAAACCCAAGCGTGCAATGCTTGCCATACATTCGCTGATGGTCAACCACCCAAGGGTCCGCATTTAGTGGACATAGGCAAACGATATTCTCGGAAGGAGTTGATTGAGTCGATTCTCAAGCCCAATGCGAAACTGGCACAAGGTTTCGATAGTTGGCAGTTTTTGACTGTGGATGGTGATGTGATCACGGGCTTTGTGGTTACCGAGAGCGCAGAGTCGGTAGTGATTCGCGATGGCCAAGGCATCATGCATGAACTGGTTCAAAGTCAAATCGAGGAACGCAAAAAGCAAGAGAAATCGATGATGCCGGAGGGACTGGTCGGTAATTTAAAACCAGAGCAATTAGCCGACCTTTTAGCCTATTTAGAATCGTTGCATTGAACCGATCGAAAGAGCTAGGCAGACGGCATTGGATCGATGCAAGTCCTACGAGATGACCATGGCGATGAACGACTATCGATTGCTCGATTTCGGAGATGGTAGAAAACTGGAGTGCGTCGGTGGCGTGATATTGGATCGTCCCTCGCCCGCGGCCGCAGGGGAAAGCCGTGCGGACGCTACAAAATGGCGCGAGGCTCATCTAAAATTGGATGATGCAACATCGAAGCAGTGGCGATTTTTGAGAGATCTTCCGAGTCTTTGGACGATTAGTTTAGGCAATGTCCAATTGTTACTTCGTCCTACGCCCTTTGGACATATCGGGGTATTCCCGGAGCAGCAAAAAAACTGGGAGTGGTTTCAGTCGCTCTCGACCACGCCGGGAGAAGTGAAGCGATGTCTCAATCTATTTGCCTACACGGGGGCC
>JBIKMB010000071.1:0-25139 GCA_044359485.1 Pirellulaceae bacterium
CAAAAAGAAAAGAGTCCGAATCGCTCAGAAGCTGAGCAAAAACAGCTGAGCAAAAACTATTGAATCTTACCCCTCAACTCTGCCACCCAGACCAGACCACTTATCCGACTGGGCCACTTATCCGACCGGGCCACGCAACGCATCCATGCGAGCCTATCCGAATCTAAAGCCCCACATCTATTAGACTTAACATGCCTGATCGCTTTCGCTCATCATTTCGGCCCCCCCAATTTCAAGTGCGTTGACCACACGCATGACGGAAGCATTACATTTTTCGCAGTCGATTCGATGCATGCAGTTCCTTGGGGAATCAACAAAAATCGAAGGGGACTCTCAACTCTGGGGGTACCGAAACCACCTGATTGTCCGTTACGCTTAGCCCCCTGCCGGCAGGTCGCCGCGGCTCGCGGCGGCCCGAAACAGTACTCGATCCGACTTTGTATCTGAACTCGTGAAATGGATACCCATGAACTCAGAAGAAATACCTTTTGACCCCACCGATTCCACCACCGAATTATCTGTCAGCCAGTATGAATCGCAGGTGAACCATTCGTCGGATCCGTTCGATGAACTTCAACTCGCCAATCCCGTACTCCAGCAACAGAGCGACCCTTTTGTTGGTCGATGGAATACGCTGATCAGCACGACGAACTGGGAGAAAGGGAAAATCATTTTTCAGTGGCGAACCACCTTACAAGACGGAGGAGCCCAAGTCACCGCCTACAGCGATGAAGCTTGGAGTCAACGTGTAGGCGGAGTCACCGCGCAACACGTCGGCCGCTTGAGGCGTGTGTACGAACGCTTCAATGACACCTACGAATCTTACCAAGGTCTCTACTGGAGCCATTTTCTTGCCGCGATGGATTGGAATGATGCGGAAATTTGGCTCGAAGGTGCTTCATCAAGTCGCTGGAGTGTTTCGCAGATGCGAGCCCAACGTTGGGAAGCCGTCAGTGGGGATCCAAAGTTAAAGCCACAAGATTCCGATGTCATCAGCGGTGAATTAGATGAGGACTTCACACCGATCTCGCAGCGCGGACAAACTGCGGAGGACACGGATGATGAAGGGATTGTCGCATCCGGTCCCCGAAATGAAGGTCCTGATTTCGGCGAAAGCTCTGACTGGGATAATAGCAATAGTCCCGAAGTCGATAACTTAGCAGATGACGTCGATGACTATTCACCCCCAATAAAGATCGACTATGAAAATCCCTTCGCTTCGTTGGGAACACTCCCTGTCGATATTGCGGAAGCCTTAGAGCAATTTAAACTTGCCATCATCCGACATCGCACCATGAAATGGGGCGAAGTGCGACAAGAAGATGTTATTCAAGCGATTTTGGCGCTCAAGACCTTTGCGGAACGATAAGCTTTTGCGGAAAGATTCGCATAGGATGTCTGCCTGACATCTATATGCCACAATTCTTGACATGGTAATGACCCGTAGCCGAAACGCACTGCCGGCTACGGGTTTTTCGTTCGTCCGAGTCAACGCTTGGCTTACGCCTGGCGCCAGATCGTTTCCAACGCGGGCAAACTCTGACTATTGTTCCAAGCCTTGGCCGCTTTCAAATCGTGGATAAATCGTTTGGCATCAACCGGATATCCCGCAGTAGGTTTTAAAAGACTCCCGATTTGCTGTTGCCAAAACGCGTTGAAATGATCCATGCTAACTTCTCGCAACCATTTGGCAATCATCGATGCCGCAGAGGTTGGTGGAAAGCGATCGCCCCCGACTGTAAACCGAATCCGCAGCGGGCAACCTTTCCATTCCGCGCGATAACAACTCTCGTGCGACTCTTCACTTTCAATCCAAAAAAAGAGATCATCAAAAAGGGTATGCAATAACTCGAGGTACTTGCTTCTCCCGCCATGTCTATCGCAATAAATCTCTATTCCAACGACATCGCGCATGGACAAACACTCCATCGCATCTTTGACAAGTTGCAATGTGGTTAAGCTTAAAAGTTTCCCCTTGCTTCCGTATTGTTTAAGACCTTGATTGAACAGCACCTCATCAACAAGCCTCGCTTGGAAGCCCTCGAAGACGATTTCTAAATTATTCAGTCCCTGCTTGGCCATACCGGCGAACATCATCGCTGCATCCTGCCATGGCATACTTGGCATTGCCGTTAACTCGGCATACCAAGGCAATAACTCTCGATGAACAGCTGGTTGTAATTTCAAACAATCGCAATGCTGTAACAATTTGGACCATAAACAGGGTGTAAGGGTCGCTGTAAAGTTACGAGCGTTCTGCAGCAAACTGATTACGCCAATTTCGAGAGACTCTGTAGAGCCTCCAGACTGATACAACTGCTTGGAATCACCTAATGGCACAAACGGTTCGCGATCACTCCCAGGCCATCGTTTCGCTTGAAAGAAAGGTTCCAGTTGTGGAGCGAAAGATGTCAAATCCATCGCGATGGGCACCTGCCATATCGAAGCACCTATAGCTAATGGTCCCAAGTTAGGGCCGTAACCTGCTTCATCAACTCCGATGACATAGAGCCTCCCTGATTTGCTCACGTTCATTCCTCTCCATCGATTAAGTATTTCTTCTGGGCACTTGCGATTGTCGTCCTGTTTCCAGGATCGTCTCTAAAAGCTCGCTCTGGTCTCCCCCCATGAGCACCTCTATGCGACGACATTCCGACATGGACCTAAACCAAATCTCTTGTCGCCTGGCGAACTGTCGCGTGTGCGCTTTAACTTGGTCGATCACCGTTGCTCTGTCCAAGTCATCATTCAATAACTGAACCACTTCCTTGTAACCAACCGCTTGTCGCGCGGTACCACGCAGTTCCCCATATTTTTCCAATAATCCACGCACCTCATCGATCAAGCCATCGGCGAACATTTGCTCCACTCGTTGATTGATGCGCTGATGCAACCAAGCACGTTCCAAGCCTAAGACAAAGACTCGAACACAATGAACGGGCAAGCCATTCTCAAAATGCGCTTGCAAATGGCTCAGTGGTTTCCCGACGATTTTGGTTACCTCCAACGCACGAATCATCCTACGTGTATCGTTGGGATGCAGTTTGTGCGCGGTAAGAGGATCTGCTTGCCAGAGACGTTTTCGTAATTCGTCGATTCCATATTTTTCGATATCGCTCTCGACCTGTTGGCGAAACTCCCAATCTGCCGGCGGGCCTTGAAACATTCCCCGCAGCAAAGACTTGAGATACAGAGGTGTTCCCCCAACGAATAACACTTCTTTGCCGCGTCCCTTGATTTCGCGATAAACTCGCTGAGCATCTTGCACAAAACACGAGAGACTATATTCCTCGTTCGGTTCGACCAAATCGATTAAATGATGTGGAACCAGTTCCCGCTGCTGAGCTGTCGGCTTAGCCGTTCCCACGTCCATGTGCTTATAGACGGCCATAGAATCCATCGACACAATCTCAGCATTCAGACTTTCGGCAAGCGACAGCGACAAGCCTGACTTGCCGCTAGCCGTCGGACCGGTCAAATACCAAGCATCCCAGATAGGTGGATGTGACCATTCGGCCAATGCCCCCATGATGAATCGTTTCCTTCCCAAGCTGTCTCTTGAAACAATAATCTTTAAATTTCTTCCACCAAAACGCGGGAACAATAGCCAGATCGAGGATTTTAGTCGACAATGGCTATATTAAGAACCCATCTACAACAACACCCACCCAACCGGCAAGATAGGGAGTTCGGATTTGAACGACGACAACGCTGCCAACCCTTCTGTATTGCATCGGCTTATGGAGCAGATCCAGCAACGCGTTCGGGAGATGCCTGAAAATTCCTACACTACACGGCTCATCGTGGGTGGTGTTCCCAAAATGGGTGCCAAAATCACCGAAGAAGCCCGCGAAGTGGTGGAAGCCGCCGCGGAAGAGGGCGATGCCGGACATAAGCATTTAGTATATGAAGCCTGCGACTTGATCTATCACCTATGGGTCCTTTTGGGGAGCCGTGGTATAACAATGAGCGAATTAGAAAGCGAACTTGCCCGACGGGAAGGTACTTCCGGCTTGGTGGAAAAACAAAACCGAACCAACACCATCCAGCCATCCTAATCGTCTTACCAACCAGTAGCTACGAACCTACAGCATAAAGCCAGCAGCAAACAGACAGCAGCCCAAGGCTTCACCGCTCGCGGTTCAAGTAAGCCATGAATGAGTGACTATGACACACAATCTTCGGATAGGAATCCCTAGCAAAGGCCGTCTCAGCGAACTTGCATCGGAACTTTTGGCTCAAGCTGGACTGAACTTCCGGCGGCAGGACCGCAGCCTTTTTGCCCGCGTAAGCCAACTTCCCGTCGATCTGACTTTTCTGCGGACGGAAGACATTCCCGTGTTGTGCGCGGAGGGAGCCATCGACATCGGAATTACTGGCAGCGACCTGGTGGAAGAATCCGCTGCCGAAGTCGATATCCGAATGAGCTTGGGAGTGGGACGCTGCAAACTGGCTCTCTGTGTTCCCGATAACTCCCCCTGGCAAAACGCGAAAGATTTAGCTGGCAAACGTCTAGCGACGAGCTTTCCCAATATAACGCAGCAATATTTGACTCGACATCATACCGAAGTTCACATGGTGAACTTATCTGGTTCTGTTGAAATCATGATCCAACTCGGTGTCGCAGACGCAATTGTAGACCTTGTCGAAACAGGCTCCACGCTCGCCGCAAATCGCTTGCGAATCATGACCGATATCGGTCACTACGAAACGGTATTAATCCAGAATAAAGAAAAACGCGAAGCTGTAACGGTGGATCGCATCGTTCGACGACTCGAGGGCGTTGTGATCGCCCGCGATTACTCGTTGCTCGAGTATAACGTCCCCCGCGAACAACTCGCAGCCGCTGAAGCGATCACGCCCGGTTTTAAATCACCGACGATATCCGCTCTGGAAGATCCGGCTTGGTGCGCTGTTCGCGTCATGGTCCGTCGCCAAGATGTCATCAGCGTGATGGAAAAGCTCGAAGCACTAGGTTGCTCCGCAATTCTACAAACCGACATCACCAACTGTCGTTTGTAGTCAGTGCTAACTCCGCGACATTGCCTTTGCTCCGCGTCATCGCGCAGGCCGGGGACTGCAAGACAATTTTAACGTCGCCGAATCTTCTCCCCGAACCCGCCTGAAAACGGACGCTGGTGCTGCCTAACCACCGCTCCCAGCCCCATAACGATAACATTTCAACCCAGTGACTGATCTTTGGGATAACTTCCCAATACTTCCAAACGCAAGGCTTGCTTCTGCAGTTGCTTCAAGGCCTGCTTAATCGCCGGTCTTTGCTGATGCCCCTCTAATTCGATAAAGAAAAGGTATTCGCTGCGACTCCCTTCAATGGGAAAAGATTCTATCCAAGTCAAATTCAGTTTATTCTTACGAAAGACCAGCATCGCATCTGCCAACGCACCCGGCTGATGAGGCACTTGAAACATCACGGCTGTTTTATCTTTCCCTGTCGGTTCAGCCGGCGATCCTCCTAAGATCACAAATCGTGTCACATTATTTGCATTATCTTCAATGTTGGCATCGATCACATGTAACCCATGATGCACGCCCGCCTCGCGACTTGCGATTGCTGCGACACCCGGCTTCTCAGCAGCCAACTTCGCCGCCGCCGCGGTGCTGGTAATTTCAACCAAACGCGTTTCGGGTAAGTGCTGTGCTAACCAGGTACGACATTGTGACAACGCCTGTGGTTTGCTATGAACTTCCGTCACTTCGTTACGACTACAGCGTCCCAAGAGACAATGATGAATCGGCAATAATACTTCGCCGCATATATGAACTGGAAAACGCGCAAACATTCCCAGTGTGTCCACGACGCGGCCATCCGTTGAGTTCTCGATCGGCACGACACCGAACTTGGACTGATCTCGCAATAACTCCTGAAAGACCGCTCCAATCGTTGCGACAGGAACTAGATTCGCCGCTTCACCAAAGTGACGAATAGCCGCTAGATAGCTGTAGCTATATTGAGGTCCCAAATAGGCAATACGCGTCTGACTCGCTAGAGGTTGATACGATGCGGATACTGTGTGCCTCAGCCAGTCCCCAACAATTTTTGCATCCAGCGGAGAATCTTTTGGGAGATGGGCAACCTGCTTCTCCGCTACTTGCTGATATTTCCATAACAACTGTAGGTTTGAACCGTTTTCTATGGATTCTTCCACACGCTGTACCAACCGCGCCCGCCGATCCAGTAACTCGACTAATTGCTTATCAATGGCGGCAATGCGTTCGCTGTCATCACCACGATCCCCGCTCGGCTTAACTAATTTCGACTCTGGAACCGAACTCTTGCTCGAGTTGGAACCGCGTTTGGTGGACGACATCCAGCACATCCTTTCCCTAGAAACCCAATTAGTCTCTCTATCTCGATTATCGAACAAACCTAAAAGTGCAGCGCCCGCTCGGCTTGCCACAAATCATGTAGTCCACTCGAATTTACCCCGCGTGCCGGGCCACTGCCATTTCCGCTGTCGGTGGCGTTCACTTTGGCAGCTACTTTCCTGATCGAGCTTCAAAAAAGTCAACGCCAATCTTACTCGCTCGAACTAGCCAATTAATTCGGATGAAAAGCAATCACAACCGCTGTCATTTTGGCAACTAGTGCACAACCTCTTTTTTATCCGAGGAAAAAGTGGCAGAACGACGCGCTTCCCAAGACAACCGCCGAGATTCCATTTAACATAAGTTGTTTCACACAAACAACTTACAATACAACCGCATATTTTTCTACAACTTTGGCACACAGCTTGCTTACCAAAAGAGTGTCTCGCGAGGCAAACGCCTCCAGGCACCAAGCACAAGTATACCCGATGAGCGGAAGCTGTTCTTACCGCTCGTTCGCGAAACCAACTTTTTTATCACGCGCCAAACCAGAGAGAGGATTTTCAACATGGCTCAGGGCGAAAAGATCATCGGAATTGACTTAGGCACCACCAACTCGGTTGTGGCGGTGATGGAAGGTTCGGAAGTTAAAGTAATTCCGAACCCAGAAGGCAACCGACTCACCCCCAGCGTTGTCGGCTTCAACGACAAGCAGGACACCATCGTAGGCGAGCCAGCTCGTCGACAAGCGGTAACCAACCCACGCCGCACCGTTTACTCCGTCAAGCGATTCATGGGCCGCCGCCACTCTGAAGTCGAAGGCGAAGAGAAGATGGTTCCCTATGAAGTCGTCGGTGGCAAACAAGAATACGTAAAGATTCAAATCGGCGATAAGCAGTACACCCCGCAGGAAATCTCTGCGAAGGTTTTGCGCAAACTGAAAGAATCGGCAGAAGCTTATCTCGGACATCGTGTAAGCAAAGCGGTGATCACTGTGCCTGCGTACTTTAACGATGCCCAGCGTCAAGCTACTAAAGATGCTGGTCAAATCGCCGGTCTGGAAGTGGCTCGTATCATCAACGAACCAACCGCGGCCGCGTTGGCGTACGGCTTGGACAAGAATCGCGATCATAAGATTGCGGTGTTCGACTTGGGTGGTGGTACGTTTGACGTTTCCGTGCTCGAAGTGGCAACCACGGGCGACGGTGATAACTCCAGTAAAGTTTTTGAAGTGATCTCAACCAACGGTGATACGCACCTGGGTGGTGACGACTTCGATGAGGCGCTGGTGAACTTTGTTGCTGGACAATTCCAACGTGACAACGGCGTCGATCTCCGCAAAGATCCAATGGCGTTGCAACGCCTGCAAGAAGCTTGCGAGAAAGCGAAGAAAGAATTGAGTTCGGTCCCACAGACGGATATCAACCTTCCATTTATCACCGCCGATGCCAGTGGTCCCAAGCATTTACAGGTAACCATCACTCGTTCAAAATTCGAAGAACTGGTGGATTCGCTGATCGAACGATGCCGCAAGCCCGTATTGCAAGCGCTCGAAGATGCGAAATTGAAGCCAAGCCAGATCGATGAAGTGGTGTTGGTCGGTGGTTCGACGCGAGTTCCCAAAGTGCGTCAGCTCGTGAAAGATATCTTCGGCAAGGAACCGCACCAAGGTGTAAACCCGGACGAAGTTGTCGCGATCGGTGCGGCCATTCAAGGCAGTGTGCTCAGTGGCGAACGCCGCGACGTTCTGCTTTTGGATGTCACACCGCTGACACTCGGTATCGAAACTGAAGGTGGAATTCTCACTCCATTGATCGAACGCAACACCACGATCCCTGCAGAAAAGAAAAATACTTTCAGCACGGCGGCCGACAACCAAACCGCTGTGACGGTCCGAGTTTTCCAAGGCGAACGACGCATGGCCGCCCAGAACCGACTGCTCGGTGAATTTAATCTTGAAGGCATTCCGCCTCAACCGCGCGGTATGCCACAAATCGAAGTCAAATTTGATGTCGATCAAAATGGTATCTTGAATGTCTCTGCCCGCGATATCAGCTCTGGTAAGCAAGCGTCAGTAAAGATCGAACAGTCCTCTGGTTTGTCCAAAGACGAAATCGATCGCATGAAACGCGACGCCGAAGAGCATGCCGAAGAAGATCGCAAACAGTTTGAATTGGCCGAAGCCCGCAACAAGGGCGACAACCTCATCTATCAGCTTGAAAAACTGATGAATGAACAAAAAGAGAAGTTAACAGACGCGGACCGCGAACCGCTCAACAAGTCGATTACGCGTTTGCGCGATGCCATCAAAGGTACCGATGTGAGCGCCATCAAATCGGCTACCGAAGAGCTGGAGCAAGCTTCGCAAGCGTTGAGCAAAGCGCTGTACGAAAAAACCTCTGCCAGCGGCGCGGGAAATGCACCAGGTGGCTCCTCTAAGGGGTCAGATGATGATGCCATCGATGCCGAATTTGAAGTAAAGAACTGATAGCAGCGGTCAAGTTGATCGAGAGGGCTTAGCAATCTCGATCCCATGGATCATGTGCGGCTGTGACACCCAAGTGTTACAGCCGCACACTTCCAACAGGAACCTGCCACTGCTTATCAGAGCAAACATCCTGAAGGAGACTGAACATGACGTTCCGATTTGAAAAGCTAACCCAAAAATCTCAAGAAGCTGTGGCCGGCGCCCAAAACGCCGCTCAAGAAGCGGGGAATCCAGAAATGGATAGCCTCCATCTCGTGGAAGCTCTTTTGCAAGACAGCGATGGGATCGTCCCCGCTATCTTCAAAAAGATTCATGCTAACACCGATCAAATTCGCAGCTTAGTTCAAAATGAGCTGAAGCGATTGCCAAAAGTCTCGGGGGGCCGCACGCCCAACGTGAACCCCGCTCTACATCAGGCACTCGAATCCGCCTTCAAAATCGCCGACTCCATGCAAGATGAGTTTGTCAGCACCGAACATTTGCTGCTCGGTTTGCTAAAAACAGATTGCAAGGCACGCGATCTGCTCAAGATGAACGCTATTATCGAAAAAGATGTTCTGACAGGTCTGCAAACTGTTAGGGGAGGAGCCAAAGTGACCGATCAAGCGCCAGAAGGCAAACTACAAGCTTTAGAAAAATATGGTATCGACCTGATCGAACAGGCTCGAAAAAATAAAATCGACCCCGTCATCGGGCGCGATAATGAAATCCGTCGCGTCATCCAAGTTCTGTCGCGCCGAACCAAAAACAATCCCGTCCTCATCGGCGAACCCGGTGTGGGCAAAACGGCTATCGTGGAAGGCCTCGCCCTCCGCATCATGCAAGGCGATGTCCCTCAAAGCCTAAAGAACAAGAAGGTTATCGCTCTCGATATGGGAGCCCTGATCGCTGGCACAAAATTCCGTGGCGAATTCGAAGAACGACTCAAAGCGGTTCTTCGTGAAGTGAAGGAAGCAGGTGGCAGCATCATCCTCTTTATCGACGAACTGCACACCGTGGTCGGGGCTGGCAAAACCGAAGGTAGCAGCGATGCTGCCAATTTGCTCAAGCCCGAACTCGCCCGCGGTCAACTTCGTTGTATCGGCGCTACCACACTCGACGAATATCGAAAATACATCGAAAAAGATGCTGCGCTCGAACGCCGCTTCCAACCCGTCTTCGTCGGTGAACCTTCCGTCGAAGATACGATCACGATTCTGCGGGGACTTAAAGCTCGGTATGAAGCTCATCATGGAGTGAAGATCCGTGACTCCGCTCTTGTCGCCGCATCGAACCTCTCCAACCGCTACATCAGCGACCGCTTCCTGCCCGATAAAGCGATCGACTTGGTCGACGAAGCCGCCAGTCGCCTGGCAATGGAACGCGAAAGCGTTCCAACCGAAATTGATCAAGTTCAACGTCGCCTTCGTCAACTCGAATTGGCCCAACGCCAACTCAACGAAGAAGGTGATGACTCGACCGATGATCAACTGGCTGAAATCGAAGAAGAAATTCAAAAGCTACAACATGAGTTGGCCAGCTTGCGCGAACAATGGGAAACCGAACGCTTAGGTGTCAGCGGCGTCCAAGAAATGCGCCAGAAATATGACCAGCTCGAATTGGAGTTCAAGAAACTCGAAGCCTCGATCAAAGAAAAACAATCGAGCGGTTCTCCTGTTCCTGAAACCGATTATCAAAAGCTCTTCGAACTCGACAATGAACGTCGCAAACTCAGCAAAGTGATGGAACAGGAAGATCACGCTGCTCCCGCGCATGACGATGGTCGCAAACTGCTTCGTACTGAAGTGACTGCGGAAGAAATCGCCGAAGTCGTCAGCGCTTGGACCGGTGTTCCCGTATCGCGGATGCTGGAAACCGAACGCGCCAAACTATTGGTCATGGAAGAACGTCTACACTTGCGAGTGATCGGTCAAGAGAATGCTGTGGAAGCAGTATCGAATGCCGTTCGCCGCAGTCGCAGTGGATTGCAAGATCCGAACCGCCCCATCGGGTCGTTCTTGTTCCTGGGCCCAACCGGCGTTGGAAAAACCGAACTGTGCAAAGCGTTGGCTGTGGTCATGTTCGACGATGAACATGCGATGGTCCGACTCGATATGAGCGAATTCATGGAACGCCATACCGTGAGCCGCTTGATCGGAGCTCCTCCTGGTTATGTCGGCTATGAAGAAGGTGGCAAACTGACGGAAGCCGTTCGTCGCCGTCCCTACAGCGTCCTGTTGCTCGATGAAATTGAAAAAGCTCACAACGACGTTTTCAATGTTCTCTTGCAAGTTCTCGATGATGGACGCTTGACCGATGGCCAAGGCAAAACCGTAGACTTCACTAATACGATTATCGTGATGACCAGCAACATCGGTTCGCACGCGATCCAACAATTGGCAGCCGAAGGGGCTTCTGAGGAAGAACTGCTCGATGCAACCAAGGATGCGCTCAAAGAACGCTTCTTGCCAGAATTTCTGAACCGCATCGATGAAACGATTGTCTTCCAACCACTGAAGAAGGAAGAAATTCGCAAAATCGTACGATTGCAACTTGATCGCCTCGAAAAACAACTTGCTGAGAATCAAATTCGATTCGAAGTTTCCGACGAAGTGATCGATGCCATCGCTGATGAAGGTTATGATCCGGCTTTCGGGGCTCGACCGCTGAAAAGGGTGATTCAACGCAAATTGCAAAACCCACTAGCAACCGAATTGCTCAAAGGGCATTTCCCTGAAGGTTCCGGTATCCGCGTGCTTTATGAAGAGGGTGAGTTCGTGTTTCAGCCCCTAGAAGTGGTGGTTAGCAAGTAATTTAGATCGCTTGTTTCGTTTAACCCGTAACCGCAGCGCAGCGGAGGTTAGGGGTGCCGCAGCAAAGCTCAAGCAGCCCGATGCCGCCCAAAATCTCGCTTGTTTCGTTTAACCCGTAACCGCAGCGCAGCGGAGGTTAGGTCTTCCTGATCTCGACTCCCAATTCAAGCGACCTAGAATTGACAAACGTCCCCCTTTTGAAGTATCGTTTGCGTACAGAGTTCCCCCCTGTTGTGCATACAGCAGGGGATTTTTTGTTCACTTTCGGAAAGCCCCCGAACAGAAAGCCACCGAACCATGGTTCGACCGATCCTCATCTATGACACCACCCTGCGTGATGGCACGCAAGGAGAAGGGGTCAGCTTCTCGCTGCAAGACAAGTTGAATATCGCTCAGCGTTTGGCCGAGATGGGCATCGATATGATTGAAGGAGGTTATCCACTTTCCAATGAGAAGGATGCCCAGTTCTTTGAAAAAGTCAAAGAACTGTCGCTTGGCTCAACGCGTGTTGCCGCTTTTGGAATGACACGTCGCAAAGGCGTTTCGGCGGAACAAGACCCGGGCATGAAAGCCCTAGTTCGCGCTGAAACTCCAGTCATCACCGTTGTCGGTAAATCATGGGACTTTCACGTAACTGAAGTGCTTCGTGTTACCTTGGAAGAAAATATCCACATGATTGCCGAAAGTGTGGCGTATCTCAAACGCTATTCGGAAGTCATTTATGATGCGGAGCACTTCTTTGACGGCTATCGACTCAACCCATCGTATGCCTTAAAGACAATTCGCGCCGCTGCCGATGCTGGCGCTTCGTGGATCGTTTTGTGCGATACCAATGGCGGTTCATTGCCAGAACAAATCGCACTCACCGTCGGCAAGGTAAAAGAATCGCTCGCCGATACCGGGGTTCGCTTGGGGATACATTGTCACAACGATGGTGATTTGGCGATAGCCAACTCACTGGCTGCCGTCGATGCCGGTTGCGATCAAGTCCAAGGGACGATCAACGGAATCGGAGAACGCTGTGGAAATGCCGACTTGGTTTCCGTAATGGCCAACCTCGCCCTAAAAAAACAAGGCTATGAGGTCCTTAATGGACGTGGCCTATCCCATCTCACCGAGCTCTCTCGGTATGTCTATGAAACGGCCAATTTACAATTGAGAAGCAATCAACCGTTTGTCGGCCAAAGCGCTTTCGCACACAAAGGTGGCATGCACGTTCATGCTATTGCCCGCGCGACGGAAACCTATGAGCATCTCAATCCGGAGCTGGTCGGCAACGAACGTCGTATCTTGGTCAGCGAACTTTCGGGCCGTTCGAACATCATCGCGCTGACCAACAAACATAACTTGGATTCCAATCGCGAGCTCATGGATAAAATCTTGGCAGAAGTCGTTCGCCAAGAAAACCAAGGCTATCAATATGAAGCTGCGGAAGCTTCATTTGACCTCTTGGTCCATCGCATCGCGGGCTCATTTAAGCCACACTTCGAAACAGTGAAGTATCGTATCGTCGCCGGCGACCGAGATGCTGCTCGTAATTTTGCGTTTGCGGAAGCTATCTTGAAGATCCGCGTCGGACCTGAAATGCGTTTTGAAGCGGCCGAAGGTCATGGTCCCGTCAACGCACTCGATGCGGCTCTGCGCAAGTGCTTGTTAGAGTTCTATCCTCAGCTATCTGATATGCACTTAGTCGACTATAAGGTTCGCGTCGTCAACTGCGAAGCGGGAACGGCTGCTCGTATTCGTGTGAATATCGAGAGTGCCGACCAACAAGGAAATTGGGGAACCATCGGCGTGAGCGAGAACATCATCGAAGCAAGTTGGCTCGCCTTGGTCGATGCAGTCGAATATAAGCTTCATAAGCATGAAGCCCTGCGAAATAAGACTGTTGAATAAACCGGATAATTGAGCATCTCGCGGTCACGGATGTGCGTGATGTGAGAGCGATTGGGTGGCTTGAAGTACCTAGTTGTTTCGTGGAAAGAGAATTGTTGTGGCAACTGAGATTCCGAATCGATTTGATTTTCAGCAAGCGGCGGAAGAGATTTATCGCAATTGGGAAAAAGCGGGCTGCTTTGATGCGAACCCCAATCCCAACAAAAAGCCCTTCACAATCGTCATCCCTCCACCTAACGTTACTGGAGCACTCCACCTTGGACATGCCCTAAACAATACGCTGCAAGATATTCAAATCCGCTGGCATCGCATGCGTGGCTTCGAAGCCCTCTGGATTCCTGGAACCGATCATGCTGGTATTGCAACTCAAGCAGTTGTCGAACGACGACTCAAAGAAGACGAAGGCAAAACACGTCATGACCTAGGACGTGATGGCCTTGTCGATCGCATTTGGCAGTGGAAGGCCCAATACGAAACCCGTATTTTGCAACAGCTCAAGCGAATGGGCACATCCTGCGATTGGCGGCGCACCCGCTTTACTCTGGATGACATGTGTGCCAATGCTGTTCGTCGAACGTTTTTTGACCTCTTTGCGAAGCAATGGATCTACCGCGGCAAACGATTGGTCAACTGGGACACCTTTCTGCAAACAGCAGTGAGCGACGACGAAGTTTTTCATGAGACCGTTAAAGGTCACTTCTGGCATTTGCGTTACCCGGTGATCGATCCCAAACCGGGCGAACCAGCTTACGTTGTTATCGCCACGACACGCCCTGAAACGATGTTGGGTGATACAGCCGTTGCCGTTCATCCCGATCCGGCCAGTGCGCTCGACAAAGCCATTGAAATTGCCAAAGAGAAAGTTCAGGATGCGACAGCCAAAGATCGGCCCGCTTTGGAAAAACAAGTCGAAGACCTGGAAACTCGTCGTCGAGAGCTATTGCCACATTTGCAAACGCTGGCTGATATGGCCCGTGATGGCCGAAAGCTTCGTCTTCCATTGCTGAATCGCGAGATTCCATTGGTTGCCGACATTTGGGCTAAGCCTGAACTCGGTAGCGGTTGCGTAAAAATCACGCCCGCGCACGATCCGAATGACTATGATGTGGCCATTCGTTGCCAACTGCCAATGATCAACATCTTGCAACCTGATGGCAAACTCAACAGCAACGGAGGCCCCTACGCAGGTCTCTCGATGCAACAAGCTCGGCAGCGTGTTGTCGCCGATATGGAAACCGAAGGGTGGCTTGATCAAATCGAAGATCGCGAAATCGATCTCGCTCACAGCGATCGCAGCAAGACTCCGATTGAACCGTACCTCGCGGACCAATGGTTCGTTCGTATGGAGGAATTGGCCCAATCGGCGATCGATGCGGTTGAAGATGGACGCGTCAAGATTTTCCCACCACGTTACGCCAAGGGATACGTCGATTGGCTGAGCGAAAAACGCGACTGGCCCGTTGGGCGTCAGCTATGGTGGGGACACCAAATTCCCATCTGGAGTCGCAGCTTTGAATCTACTGCAGAACGCGACGCATTTGCAGCCAAACTGGCGAAACATGCCGCTTGCTCATCTGGAGCCCTGAGCGTTCAAACCGAAGGTGACAAAGTCGTTCATGCTTGTGTACGCGATGAAAACAGAGCTCTCGAAACCGAACTCGAATCGCTCGGCTTGGTTCGCCAAGAAGATGTTTTGGATACGTGGTTTAGTTCGGCTCTCTGGCCTCATTCAACTTTAGGTTGGCCCGAGCAAACGAAAGAGCTCGAGTACTTCTATCCCACCAGCACCTTGATAACCAGCCGTGACATTATCACCTTGTGGGTTGCCCGTATGGTGTTGATGGGCCTCAATAACGTCGGCAAGATTCCCTTTAATGAAGTCTTTATTCATCCCAAGATCATGGATGGCTTCGGGGAAGGTATGTCGAAGAGCAAAGGCAATGGCGTCGATCCGCTTGACATCATTGACAAGTTCGGGGCCGATGCTTTGCGGTTTAGTTTGACCAGACTAACGACTGGCGATACGCAAGACGTTCGTATTCCTGTCCAATTCGAATGTCCGCATTGCGGCGCATTGATCAATCAAACGCGAGAGAACCGTACAAAGCGACGCTTGAAGTGCGATAAGTGTTCGAAAGAGTTCAGCACCAGGGACGAGACCGAAGAAGATCGGGCACTACCGAAAGCATCACTTGTCAGCGAACGCTTTGAAGTGGCTCGCAACTTCTGCAACAAACTTTGGAATGCATCACGATTTGTGATGATGAACTTGGAAGGTTATCAACCAACCAAAATTTCTAAAGACGATTTACGGTTGGAAGATCGTTGGCTGTTGAGCCGTTTGGCGACAGTCACGGAAGAAACAAGTGCTGCCATACGGCAGTATCAGTACGCTGACGCGGCGCGCGTCTTGTACGATTTTGCCTGGGATCATTATTGCAGTTTCTATGTGGAGATGGCGAAGCCTCGCTTGCAGGATCCGCAGAGTCGAGCCGTCACACAGCAACTGTTGATTCATGGTCTCGATGTTTTGTTGCGTCTATTGCATCCGATGATGCCATTTATCACCGAAGCGATTTGGCAACAGCTCAAGCAATTTGGCACGAAACGTACCATTGACGAAACGGCTGAAGCTTCCGAGTGGCTCATGAAGGCTCCTTGGCCTGCCACTTCTGTTGCGGACAAAAATCCCGAAATCGAGGAACAATTCGCGCAATTCACCGCCTTGTTGGGTGCGATTCGTGAGATTCGTTCGCGACAAAAGATCCAAAACCAAGAGCGGCTGAAGTTTAGCGTTCGTTGTTCCTCCGCGTTGGAAAAATTGCTTCGTCCGATGGAGCCTTACTTCAACTCATTGGCGGGTGCCGAATCGGTCGCCTGGGGGCCAGAGACACAAGCTCCATCGATCAATGCGCTGGTAAGTCTTGAGAAGATGGATGTTTATGTCGATTTGAGTGGCCACATCGATGTAGCCGCCGAAGTGGCGCGAAACGATAAGTTGTTGCAGAATTTAGTCAAGCAAATCGCTGGCAAAGAAAAGAATTTAGCGAATGAAAACTTCGTTTCACGAGCCCCTGCTGAGCTTATTGAGAAGGAAAGGCAAGCTTTGAGCGATTTGTTGCAACAAAAGCAAGCGGCCGAAGAGGCTTTAACAAAGCTGAAGTCGATGCTGTGAAGTCGCGTGGGCTGCGGTATAATCAGGTTGTCGAATCGGCAGCCGACGGTTGCCGCAGCCTATTCAATTATCGCGAGGACGCGACCTCATATGCCCGTGTTAATGCAACTAGCTCGAATCATCATAAGCGAAATCAGTGACAATCAGGTCATCTACCTGAAAGAGCGTGATGGTGATCGACAGTTTCCGATCTTAATCGGTCTTTTCGAAGCGACGAGTATCGACCGCCGAGTGAAAGTGACTGAGAAACCACCGCGACCTTTGACACACGATGTCATCGTGCAAGTGGCAGAAGCCTTGGGTGGCGTGATCGAGTCGGTCGTGATTACGGAGCTGAAGGACCACACCTATTATGCGCACTTGCGTATTCAGCGTGGCGATACGATCGTAGAAGTGGATTGTCGCCCTTCAGACGCGATTGCGGTCGCAGTGACATTTGACCCTCCACTTCCTATCTATGTCGCGGAAGAAGTACTAGACCAGGCAGCTTCGTAACTCCAGCGATTAACCCCAAAGCCACAGCGGAGCGAAGGCTGGGCGGTCAATGGTACTGCCTCTAAGTGACCGGAAAAGATCCCGATAAGGATTTGTAATTTAAGGAGGGTGACAGGATGGCACGCAACGAGCAATTAATTCGTCAACACAAGATTCTGCAGATCTTAGAACGAAATCGATTTGGAGCGACACTGGAAGAAATTCGCGATAGTGTCGTGGATGAGTTAGGCCTGACTTCCATCCATCCCCGCAGCATTCGACGAGATATTGAAGCATTGCAGGCGGCCGGCTTCTTTATTCTGGTGGAAGAATCGCAGCGCGGCAAAGTTTGGAAGATGAGCCGTGCGGACAAGGGCCTGCAAAAGGTAAGCATCTCGGCATCGGAGGTGATTGCTTTATCCGTAGGACGCGATTTGTTGGTTCCGCTAGTTGGCACACAATTCTGGCAAGGGATTGAAAGTTTCTGGAACAAACTGCAGGAGCAATTGCCACCCGGAGTATGGGAACATTACGAGCAGTATCGCAAGACTTTGTATGTGACCGGGACTCCCGCGAAAAAGTATGAGAAGCAGCAAGGCATCCTGAGTACGGTAAATCGAACCATTCGTGAGCATCGGCGATTAGCGATTGATTATCAGCGGCCAGGCAAGCCAATGTCGCGCCGCAAATTGGAACCTTATGGATTGGCGATCTATCAATCAAGCATCTATGTATTGGCATTTGAGCATCCGACACGTGGTGAAGCGCGTTTGAAACATTGGAAATTGGACCGCATCTTGTGGGCAGATGCGCTGGATGAGTGGTACAAGTTTGATACCTCGGTGGATCTACAGCAACATTTGGGACAGAGTATTGGTATTTTTTCCGGGCAGCAATCAACTTTGTATCGAATTCGAGTCACGGATTTAGCCGCTAAGTGGATTGAGGAAGATCCTTGGCATGCGGAGCAAGAACTGAAAGCGAATAAGGATGGCACGGTTGAACTAACGATTCCCGCCTATCATCCGATGGAAGTCATCCAGAAGGTATTGCAATTAGGGCGAGAAGCAGAGGTGCTGGAACCGAAGGAATGTCGCGATATGATCGCTGAGATGATCCGCGAAATGTCAAAACGTTACGCCTTGTAATGCGTTTGGGAAGTTTGTGTGTTTTGGTCTCTTTTGGTTACCCCTTCTTGTCTGGCCACTGTGCATAGCATTGAATGGCTGGAGGAATTGCAGAGCTTTGCAGCGATTTGGCCAACGATTGGTGAATTTTCTGGGACGGTTCGATGTATCTCGCGTTGGGAGTTTTCTCCCAGCGAAGAAAAAAGTAGCAGAAAGCGGGGTGTTTTTCACCATTTTCGAGAACCGCATCGATGATTTGTCGGTCGTAAAGATCGTCCATTGGAGACTGACTATAACCTTCGACGTCATCGATAACTTGAAGGGTCGTCGGTATCTGCTCTGGCTGAAAACTCCACAGTTCACCTTGAATCCAGTCATCTCCGTATGCAAGAGCAGGGTAGGGGCCAAGGTCAAATAACTTGCCCCTAGCGAAAGCAATCTGTACAGACGTCGGCTTAAATGGCCATGTGAAGGCTCGAACTTGTCCGCGTTTGAGGGTTCCATAGGCAAAAAATGAGAATGGTATCATGCTTAAAATCCGCGGAGGCCGATAGAACTAAGGGTAGTGGGGCGTGGGACTTACGACATTCACAAAACGCTGCAATACCCACTTGTCTAAATTCCGATAGTTCAGTACAAAACACAGTAACAAATGGGCACCCATAGCTCAACTGGATAGAGCGTCGGCCTACGAAGCCGAAGGTTGCAGGTTCGAATCCTGCTGGGTGTATCTTCTGATTTCCCTGTGTTTTATGGGTCGGACGCAGTTTTTTGTGCGTACCGTCATCGTGACGAGCGACCTCCATTTTCAGAAAGACTACCGAAAAACCCCCGTCTTCACCTGCGGGGAACTGTCGGAGTCAAGCTGGTAAAGGAGTCGATCTTTATGGCTCGTCCCCGCTCGCAAACCCCATCCTTGCGGTATCACCTCAGCGGTCAATCGGTGGTTACCTTAGATGGACGCGACTTTTATCTCGGCAAACATGGTTCTGCTGAGTCACTCGCTCGCTACGCCGTCCTTATCGCCGAATACCAACAAAACGATTTATCGCTCAATCCCGAATTCGATCAGGCTACGCTTTATCGACGCGCTGCAGCCTTGATCAATACTCCCGCTGCGCTTGTCGAACAGTACCAAACCGACCAACCTATCTTGGTTTGCCATGTCACCGCCTCATTTCGTAATTGGGCCCTACGACGTTTTGAAAAACAAAGCAAAGAAATACATCGACTCAACTCTCTTTGTGATGAATTGGACCAATACGCGGGCCGGCAGCTGGCTGAAACGTTCGGGCCAAGAGCCCTCTCGGAACTTCGCCAGAAATGGATCGAGCGCAACCTTTCACGTTCCTACATCAATCGCCTGACTAACGCTGTTCGACGGATTTTTAAGCATGCCGTTGCCAACGAACTTGTAAACGTCTCGATTTGGGAAAGACTTAAAGCGGTTGAGCCGCTGCGCTATGGAGCCAAACAAGCGAGAGAGTGCGAACCGGTAGTACCAGTTGATCTCAGTTGGGTTCGAGCGACGGCAAACGAACTTTCCCCAGTCGTTCGTGATATGCTGCGGATCCAAGTTGCCACTGGAATGCGACCTAGTGAGATTTGTCGGATTCGTCCCTGCGATGTCGACCAAACCAACTCCGTCTGGATGTATCGCCCCCCAACTCACAAAACGGCTAATCGCGGAAAAAGAAAATCGGTTCCTTTGGTTGGAGATGCTCGCGATGCCATTCAACCTTACCTTGATCGAGATCCAACTTCCTATTGCTTCTCCCCCGCTGAGTCGATGGCCTGGTTCAGGCAAAAACTCCGCGACTCTCGAAAATCAAAAGTTCAGCCATCCCAAGTCACTCGTAAGAAACCGAATCCAAAAAAGCAACCGCGTGATCACTTCGATGCAAATTCGTATCGACAATCCATACAGCGGGCAGCCAAAAGAGCTGGTGTTCCAAGTTGGCATCCTTATCAACTTAGACATTCCGTGGCTACCGCCATCCGAGAGGCATTGGGCGTCGAGCATGCCCAGGCCCTTTTAGGTCACAGCCATCAAGCCATGACGGAACACTACGCCAGAATCTCGGAATCGAAAGCAGTGGAAGCAGCCTATCACACACCAACGCTGTAGGATTCACAAGAGAAAGTTTTTTTTCGTTGAGTGATTACATCAACAGCCATCATGAAGCAGCTTGAGCTTCAAATCTTTTTTTGCTCCACATTTTTTCCAAAAGCTCCTTTTGACCTCATTTGAATTCGCTGTAGTTTGCACCAATGCAATGCATGTTGCGAATACATCGCTTTTAGATGAGGTTTCAAATGAGTTCCAATGTGGAAAAGTTGTTGACCGAAGCGGTCATCACTCTGGAAGAGGCTAGAGCAGAGCTCGCGTCCGTCCTCGGAAAACGCCCTGATAAAGCCACGCTATGCCGCTGGATTCACAGGGGTTGCTATGGAACCAAACTGGAAGCGATTCGACTTGGCCGTCAGTTACTTACCAGTCGCGAAGCGCTAACACGTTTTATCAGTGCACGGACTGTCGCCAATTCATCGCGGTAAACCAAGACGAGTTGATGCTCGCAATTTCTATTCTCTCTCCTTCGTGTGTCTCTATGCCTTCCAAAAAGATCTACACGTTCGTGCCAGTACACGACGAATTCACGTGCGCTGAATTACTTCGGTTCGCTGCAGGGCGTTGGCTGGAGATCGGACAATCTCTAGGGTTACCGGTTGAACAGAGGTCGTGTGCCAAGGGAATGCCCTGCCCGAAATGTGGTGGACGGGATCGCTTCTGCTTTTTTAATGATTTCGAAAACCGAGGAGCCGTTCACTGCCGCCATTGTCATAACGGCCATACGGACCCACGGAGTGGCAACGGCTTGGCAACGATCCGCTGGTGGCAAGGTTCCGCGATCAATGAAGCAGCTCAGTGGCTTAGCCAGTGGATTGGCGTTGATTTCAAACACACACCCTCCACAGATCATAAACCCTCGCCTCTGCAAACTACGACGGTAAAGCAAATAATCAGTCCGGTGTTTCAAGCGTACGCCGAAACTTGTTTCAAGAACATTTCATCCTCACAATACTGTTACATTGCAAAGAAACTCGGAGTAAGCATCACTGCCTTGCAGCAACTCATGGTGGGCTGGAGTCCCGAGGAGTATGCAACCTCTTGGCCTCTTCGAAACGGCCATGGCGAAGTTATCGGCATACGATTTAGAAGAGTCTCCAATGGTGCAAAATGGAGTCTTAAGGGAGGACGAAACGGACTAGCGTATGACCCACACATACTCCAATCGGGAAGTTTCAACCGGTTGTGGATCGCGGAAGGCCAATCCGATACTGCCGCTTTACTTTCCGCCGGCGTCGCAGCCGTTGGAATTCCAAATGCATCGAGCGGTTTGAGTTATCTCGACGATCTGTGCCATCGCTTGCTTCCGTCAGAGATCATTCTTGTCGCCGATCAGGATCAAGCCGGCGAAGCGAGCGCGAGAAACCTCGCCCAACATTTGTTCAAATTCGCCCCCATCAAAATCATAACTCCGCCTGGCGGACATAAAGATGTCCGAGATTGGATGCAGGCAGGGGGAACTACCAGGGATCTCCTTGAACTTGTGACCTTGAGTCCGATCGTACCTTTTCGAAAGTGAACCTTCTAATGAATCGAGAAAATCAGCAGCTTCGATTTGAAACGTCTCTCGTCTCGCCTGGCAAGTTTCACGTAAGAGCATTTGCCAACGAAAACTCATTGTTGATGCGACTGATCGATGTCAGAAACGCCGAAGAAATTCAAAGTTTTGTGGCTTGTATCAACAGATTGGTTCCGAATACCTCGGTCGAACATATTCAATCATTACTTTTACCCTATCTATCAGAAAGAGACAGAACTTCAAAACCCAAACCGTCCCATAAGTCGATTCGTCCGAATCTCGTTTGTATGAAGGATGTGCAACCACGCCCTGTCTCTTGGCTATGGCAAGATCGTTTCGCTTTAGGAAGAATCAGTCTCTTGGTTGGCCAACCGGGACTTGGTAAGTCATTCCTAACTTGCGATATGGCGAGCCGTGTCTCGACCGGTACTCCCTGGCCCGATGGTGCCCCGTGCCTTAAGGGTCATGTCCTACTCATTACCGCAGAGGATCACGAAGAAGATACGATTCGGCCACGTCTCGATGCCCATCGCGCCGATAACTCGAGAATACATGTACTTAGGGGTGTTCTCGTCAAAATGGCCGGACAGGATTCCGATAAGGAATATGAGACCGTTTTCTCATTGGCTGATACGCTCGCTCTTGAAATGGCGTTAACGGAAATCCAGGACGTTAAGTTAATTATCATTGACCCAATAGGTTCGTTTCTTGGCAGTAGAACGGATGCCCATCGTGATAACGAAGTCCGCGAAGTGCTCGCCCCCTTAAGTAAACTCTCGGAACGCTATGGTGCCTCGGTGGTTTTGGTCGCTCATCGTCGCAAAGGGGGCAATGGATCGGCAGACGAATCAGCTCTTGGGAGTCGTGCCTTTACAGGTGTGGCCAGGGCGGTCTGGCATTTGAGTAAGGACCCAGACGACCCCGAGAGGAGACTCTTCCTGAGCGGAAAGAACAATCTAGCCAAACAACCTGATGGCTTAGCCTTTCGGATACAGAGCGAGCCTGCGTTCATTCACTGGGAACCAGAATCGGTTTCGATGACGGCTGACGATGTTTTTTGTCGAGAATACTCTAGTAATCAACCGGCCACCTCATCTGCGCTTGGTCATGCGATTGCTTGGCTAAAAGCCAACTTATCCACTGGAGCTCGCCTGGCAAAACAGCTGAAGAGCGAGGCGGCAGCAGCCGGCATACGCGAAAGAACACTAGATCGTGCCGCAGAAGCGATGGGAGTGATCAAGGAGCCAGAGGGGTTCGGTAAATCGTGGATGTGGCGAATGCCTTCCTCAGACTCGCCAAGCGGGAGCCAACAATCGCCAAGCACCAAAAATGGCGAGACTGCAGACTCTGCTGAAAAACCAAAGTCCGACAAGAGCATCCAACAGAATTTCCCTAGCACAGGTCTGACGGGTTTCCGAACCTACCCTGAAGTAAACGGCGATTTTCCCGATTTCCCAAGTTGATCGCAAGCCATGCGATAAAGTGTTTCATCCATTCGACAACTTCGCGCAGTAAATTTGTCAGTAAGTCATTTAGCTGTCTCGCCCCTTAGTATCGTTTCGCAAATTAAACCAAGTTTCGCCAACCATTTTCCCAGTCTCGCCAAGAGTCCAAAGTGTCGCCAAAATTGAGTAACACACATCGACGTTGGCAAGACTGGTTTTGAATGAGTTACAAACCGAGCCAAAATCGTATTGGATTTCGTATTGCCGAACCTGAACTCGAATTCGGGAATTGGAATCAAAAAACGCCGCAGACTCGGATGCCTCTAATTAAAGGCTTTCTATACTGCTTGGTAATTTAGGGAGAAGATGCAGCAAGCACCACTTTGTCCCGACATCTTCTCCGCTGATGGCTCTACCGTTCCGTCAAGAATTCGGTCCGTAACAAGTGACCTTTTTCTTCTTCTGTATGACCAGAAGCTACTTCGATACGCCTAAAACAATGCGTTCATCGTCTGCCGTCCCTCTGAGACCATCTGCACCATTACTCACCAGTTTCGCAATCCCCTCAGAATTTTCTATGGAAAAACTGTTTCCCCATCCGTCAACAAGCTTTGACTGATGATCCTTGTAGGACGGCTCGCCGTTTTCTGCAACATAGTTAGAAAGAACACGTAGATTGGATTGGATTGCTTTCTCGTCCACTCCAGCACGCACTAACTCATCATAAGCCCTTGCCAATAGTGCCATTGTGGCTCTAGTTTCTCGTTGCCGAGATTCACTTGCTCGCCAAGCTTGATCTGACGTCCTGATGTTGTAAAGAACCCAAATAAACAGCGCCACAATTGCAAGCGACTTTCGATACCGGAAGATTAAGGATCTAGTTTGCTGGAGCATTTCTATTGCTCCCACTAACGACTTCAGGGTATAGCGCATTCATCGTTTTTGAATAACCATCATTTGGCGGGCAAGTCAGCTCACAGCAACGGTGTGACAAGCACTTGAGAAGTGTTTGGCAAGTAAAGTCTAATCCAAGTTCGCCACTAGCGGTAACCAGATTCCCCATCGTTGCACGAGTCTCGCGCCCACGCACCCAAATTGAATAATCAGGAGTCATCAAGACGCTACCTTCGAACTCCCTTTGCATCAGATCGCAATCGCCAGTCGTGTCATTTGATAGAAGTCCTTCAAGTCGCGCTAGCTGTTCAAGTTTCCCAAATAAAAACTCACTTGCATACGCGAGGTTCTCAGCAGAAAACAACCATCTTCCAACACGTTGTCGCAAATGAATATCATGCGTAAAGTCGTAAACATGCACAAGCTCATGAATCAAGAGCATGTCAGGCATACTTGTTGGATCAGTCGAGTTTAGGAGTATTCGTGGGCCCTGAGCAGACGCAGCACCGCCTAATCCTAGAATCTGTAGAGTACTCAAATCGAACTGCACTTGATCTATAAGACTAAGTAGATCATTGATGAAACCAGACATGCCTGTCGCGCCAGATAGGCAAGGAGATAATCCGTTCAATCTATTTAGCGCCGTTCGCATCTTATTACGGAACGGGTCAAAGATTGGATCGTGTAGGCCAAAGGGATCGACTGACGAAGGAGCAAAAAAGGAACGATAAAGCGAGAACCCATCCACATACCCAATTGGATCTCTGCTGCGAGAGCCCCATCGAGTGTTCGGTGCCAACTTCGTTTCACGTAAGTCGCAGCGTGAGTTGGGTTTGCATGGCAGCGTGGGCACGACAGTGCAAGTACGACTCGG
>JBIKMB010000444.1:0-7659 GCA_044359485.1 Pirellulaceae bacterium
GGTGTGGCCAATGGTACTTCAGGTACCAACCCAACCGGCAATGTGCTCGCTAACGATAGCGATGTGGACTCGGTAGCCAATGGAGAAACGAAGACCGTCACTGGCGTCATCGCCGGTTCACAGTCGAGTGCCTCAGGCTCGGTCGGTACCAGCGTCACCGGAAACTACGGATCGATCACGATTGCTTCCGATGGTTCGTATAGCTACACCGTTGATAACTCGAATCCAGATGTCCAATCGCTGCGTCTCTCCGGTCAAACACTGTCGGAAACGTTTACCTATGAAATGACCGATACCGGTGGACTCAGTGCACTCGGTACGGTCACGATCAACATCCAAGGGGCTAACGATAATCCAATCGGTATTGCCGATGTAGGCGCAGCGACCGAAGCGAGCGGTTATGCCAACGCGACTGCAGGTTCCAACGCGACAGGTAATGTACTCGCCAATGATACCGACGTCGACTCGGTCGCAAACGGTGAAACCAAGACGGTCACTGGTGTCGTCGCGGGTGTCGCTAGCAGTGCTTCCGGTTCGGTCGGTTCCAGTGTCACCGGCGATTACGGTGCGATCACCATTAATGCCGATGGAACCTTCACCTATATTGTTGATGAAGCCAACGCGACCGTACAGGCTCTGCGTTTATCCAGCCAAACCATTACCGATGTCTTTACCTATACCGTGACCGACACCGGTGGTCTTACCTCGACGACGCAAGTCACCATCACGATCCAAGGGGCGAACGACGCACCGGTCTCGAGCGACGATAACACGATCGCAGTCGAAGCAGGTGGCTTATCCAACGGAACCGCAGGCACAAGTCCATCGGGCAATGTGCTCGCCAACGATAGCGATGTCGATAGCGTGGCCAACGGGGAAACCAAGACGGTTACGGGGGTCGCTGCAGGTGCACAAACAAACGCTAGTGGTTCGGTAGGTTCGAGTGTCACCGGCTCGTACGGTTCGATCACGATCGGAGCCAATGGTGCGTATACTTACACCATCGATGATAACAACGTAGCAGTTCAAGCCCTGCGACTCTCCGGTCAAACGCTGAGCGACATCTTCACCTACACGATGGCCGACACGCTAGGACTAACCAGCACTTCGACTATCACCGTCACCATTCAAGGTACGAACGATACACCAGTGACTACCAACGACACCAACACGGCCGTCGAAGCAGGGGGTGTATCCAATGGAACTTCAGGCACGAACCCGACAGGTAATGTGCTCACTAACGATAGCGATGTCGACTCGGTAGCCAATGGAGAAACGAAGACCGTCACTGGCGTCATCGCCGGTTCACAGTCGAGTGCCTCAGGCTCGGTCGGTACCAGCGTTACCGGAAACTACGGATCGATCACGATTACTTCCGATGGTTCGTACACGTACACCGTCGATAATTCGAATCCTGCGGTGCAGTCCTTAAGACTTACCGGTCAAACGCTAAGTGAAACCTTTACGTACGAGATGACCGACACTGGAGGACTGAGTGCTCTAGGTACGGTCACGATCAACATCCACGGTGCCAACGACAATCCAGTCGGCGTTGCCGATGCAGGCACTGCGACCGAAGCAAGCGGTTATACCAATGCAACCGCTGGTTCCAACGCGACTGGTAATGTACTCGCCAATGATACCGACGTCGACTCGGTCGTAAACGGTGAAACCAAGACGGTCACTGGTGTCGTCGCGGGTGTCGCTAGCAGTGCTTCCGGTTCGGTCGGTTCCAGTGTCACCGGCGATTACGGTGCGATCACCATTAATGCCGATGGAACCTTCACCTATATTGTTGATGAAGCCAACGCGACCGTACAGGCTCTGCGTTTATCCAGCCAAACCATTACCGATGTCTTTACCTATACCGTGACCGACACCGGTGGTCTTACCTCGACGACGCAAGTCACCATCACGATCCAAGGGGCGAACGACGCACCGGTCTCGAGCGACGATAACACGATCGCAGTCGAAGCAGGTGGCTTATCCAACGGAACCGCAGGCACAAGTCCATCGGGCAATGTGCTCGCCAACGATAGCGATGTCGATAGCGTGGCCAACGGGGAAACCAAGACGGTTACGGGGGTCGCTGCAGGTGCACAAACAAACGCTAGTGGTTCGGTAGGTTCGAGTGTCACCGGCTCGTACGGTTCGATCACGATCGGAGCCAATGGTGCGTATACTTACACCATCGATGATAACAACGTAGCAGTTCAAGCCCTGCGACTCTCCGGTCAAACGCTGAGCGACATCTTCACCTACACGATGGCCGACACGCTAGGACTAACCAGCACTTCGACTATCACCGTCACCATTCAAGGTACGAACGATACACCAGTGACTACCAACGACACCAACACGGCCGTCGAAGCAGGGGGTGTATCCAATGGAACTTCAGGCACGAACCCGACAGGTAATGTGCTCACTAACGATAGCGATGTCGACTCGGTAGCCAATGGAGAAACGAAGACCGTCACTGGCGTCATCGCCGGTTCACAGTCGAGTGCCTCAGGCTCGGTCGGTACCAGCGTTACCGGAAACTACGGATCGATCACGATTACTTCCGATGGTTCGTACACGTACACCGTCGATAATTCGAATCCTGCGGTGCAGTCCTTAAGACTTACCGGTCAAACGCTAAGTGAAACCTTTACGTACGAGATGACCGACACTGGAGGACTGAGTGCTCTAGGTACGGTCACGATCAACATCCACGGTGCCAACGACAATCCAGTCGGCGTTGCCGATGCAGGCACTGCGACCGAAGCAAGCGGTTATACCAATGCAACCGCTGGTTCCAACGCGACTGGTAATGTACTCGCCAATGATACCGACGTCGACTCGGTCGTAAACGGTGAAACCAAGACGGTCACTGGTGTCGTCGCGGGTGTCGCTAGCAGTGCTTCCGGTTCGGTCGGTTCCAGTGTCACCGGCAACTACGGTGCGATCACGATCGACGCCAACGGCTCCTTCACGTACGTCATCGATGAAAACAATGCGACCGTACAATCTCTGCGTTTATCCAGCCAAACGATTACCGATGTCTTCACCTACACCGTAACTGATACAGGTGGTTTGACTTCGACGACGCAAGTCATCATCACAGTCCAAGGTGCGAACGACGCACCGGTTTCGAGCAACGATACAGCGATCGCGGTCGAAGCGGGTGGTTTGTCTAACAGCACTGCAGGCACAAATCCTTCGGGCAATGTGCTCACCAATGACACAGATGTCGACGCGGCAGCCAATGGGGAAACCAAGACGGTCATCGGAGTCGCTGCGGGAGCACAAGCGAGTGCCGCAGGTTCTGTCGGTTCCAGTGTAAGCGGCACCTACGGTGCGATCACAATCGGGGCCGATGGTGAGTACACCTACAGTGTCGACAATAACAACCTAATCGTCCAGGGACTAAGAATCTCCGATCAGACACTGATGGATCTCTTTACCTACACGATAGCTGACTCGTTAGGACTAACGAGTACCTCGACACTATCCGTCACCATTCAAGGTGAAAATGATACTCCAGTAACCGTCGGCGATAGCAACGTTGCAATCGAGGCCGGTGGAATTGCCAACTCGACACCTGGCACTCACCCTACTGGTAATGTTCTCAGCAATGATACCGATGACGATGCGATCGCCAACGGTGAAACCCAAACGGTTATTGGCATAGCCGCTGGTTCGCACGCGGGCGTTAGCGGTTCGGTCGGAACCACTGTTCTAGGAAATTACGGATCCATCACTATCGCAACCGATGGTACTTACGGTTATACAGTCGACAACGATGGTTCTGCCATTCAAGCTCTGAGGACTATTGGCGATGTTCTGAGCGATCTATTCACGTATACGATACAAGATTCCGCTGGAGCGACTTCCACCTCGACGATAGCGATCACCATTGTGGGCGTTAACGATACTCCGCATGATTTGGCGACTCTCGGTCTTGCCGCCATAGAGAATGCATCCGTGGGCTCTATCGTCGGTGCGATAACCAGCAGCGATGTCGACAGCAATGACACAGCAACCTACTCGCTCCTTGATGATGCCAATGGACGATTTACCATCGATTCGTCTACTGGCGTTATCATGGTCGCCGATAATTCGCAATTGAATTATGAATCGAACACATCGCACTCCATCACCGTCCTTGTGACCGACACAGCCGGCGCTACTTACAATGAAATTTTTACCGTACACTTAACCGACAGCGATGAATTCGATGTCGGTCCCGTCCTCGACGTCGATATCATGATCAATGCGATCGATGAAAATGTGTCCGTGGGGACTTTGGTTGGAATTACCGCATCGGCTAGCGATCTCGATGCCACCCAAAATGCAATCACCTACTCATTGATCAATGATGACGAAGGCCGCTTCGCGATCGACCCGGTTACCGGTGTTGTTTCAGTAGCCGGTGCCATCGATCGCGAAATCATTAGTGCAGCAAGAAGTATCGTCGTTCGCGCTAGCTCGATCGACGGATCCTTCACCGAGCAAATTTTCACCATTGCGATTCATGATCTGGACGAGTTTGACATTACACCGATTCTCGATTCCAATTCTGAGAGTGACGCTGCTTTAGAAAATCAAGCAAACGGTACGCTTGTCGGTATTACGGCCACAGCATTCGACCAAGATGCAACTAATAATCAGATTATCTATCAATTGCTGGATAGCTCGAGCGGACGATTCGCGATCGATGGCCAAACAGGTGTTATATCGGTTGCCAACAGTAGCTTGCTACGTTACGAACTAGCTTCGTCCTACACGATCACGGTACAAGCTGTTTCGGTTGATGGCAGCATGGCTCTGACATCGTTCACCATACAGCTTACCAATTTGAACGATGCGCCGGTCGCGGTTGACGATACGTTTACGACGCTTGAAAACAGCAGTCTCACCATGGATGTGAGAGGAAATGACTATGAACTGGATCCCAATGATCTATTTTCGCTTGCCAGTGTGTCGATCGCATCGGGCTTGGGAACTGCTCAGATTATTGGCGGACAAATTGCATACAATCCTGAGAGCTTCTACGATTATCTATCCCTTGGTGAGTCTGCGATTATCACCCTCACCTATCAAATCACAGACTCCTTTGGATTGACGGATAGTGCATCGATTCACCTGACGATTCAGGGTCAGAGAGATCAACTTTCCGTGAGTATCTCTAATATTGAAGCGACTGAAGATGTCCCATTCGCTTGGCCTATTGCGATCGAAAAAGTCGATCTTACGGGCGAGACTCTTGCAGATGTCATCATTCGTGGATTACCGACTGGCACCCTGGTTTACGATGAGTTTGGACTAACTCGCATTGCCGATTCTGATGGGACCTTAAGTCTTATGGGACTTTCGTTACCGACACTTCATTATCAACTTCCCCAAAACTTCTCAGGTGTTATTGACGCGAAAGTCGAAGTTTTCAGTTCGCTGGGTGAGCAGTATAGCCAAAGCTTCGATCGAACTGTTAATGTTTTGCCTGTTGTGGACAGCGGCACGATCTTAGCGCAAGGTGGGCGCGTAGATATGGGTCGAGATTTAACGCTTCCCGTCAACTTCTCGATTCAAGATGGTGACGGAAGTGAAATCGCGCAACTTGGTGTGCGCGGAATTCCCAGTGGAATGCGACTCACCGATGGCGTAAACCAATTTACTTCGGAAAATCCGTTAGAGTGGTGCAGTCTTGAGAACTGGAATCTGACATCGCTTCGCCTCGTTACTGTAGGTGGCCTACCTGGCGAGTACACACTGACTTATCGCCTAAGAATGACTGAAGCCGCAAATAATTCAGAAGCCATAGTAGAATCGAATGTTAAAATCGTCGTGGATGAGGTACTACCTCTTTTCCCGAGCGAACTACCCATCGTTGCTCCAAGCATGCCTGAGAGGGTAGTGACCAGCGGAGATGAAAGCAATGAGCCGGGAATATTTGTTGAATCTACTAATCCTAAATTAACTATTTCCATGCCAGAAAAAGCTGTTCTAAATCCTGAAAACTTGGCAGCGGGTCAACGGTCTGTTGATGGAACTGGTGGAGCATTCGAATTTGGCCAAAAAACTGAAGACGATGCGATAACGATTCGCTTTGCTGCTGATTCTACTCAACAATCAAGCCTTCGCGGCATGGAAACGGAAGATTGGAATCTTAACCCAGTCAATAATGCGGTGGATGTCGAAAAATTTGCCACAGTTCAGGAATCGACCGGAGTCGCTGAAGAATTCAATAGGACGCCAACGCAGGAAACGTTGTCTAGAGTTCAAACGGATCAGCAAGTCGAAGGAATAAAGAAAATGTCCCTATACGGTGGCTTAATTGCCGTATGGAATTTCCTTCGTTCAACCGTCTCGCCCCCAGAGCCTCCGATTCCTTCCGATTCTCGGTTTGAATTAAGGAACATCTCAAGAATGGACAAGCGTGAAGAAGAATAGATTGGAAATCAAGTTGTCCATAATTTCCATACAACTGTCACCATCAGTATCTCTTGCAGTTTCCGCATAAAACATGAAATCGCTTTCTAACCTACTCCACACCTACGAGTTACCGAATTCCGACCTCCCAGCTTGCCAAACATAGCAGCACTGAATCTTTAACCTACAGTTTCGAGGTGCAATTTTATTTCTGGATTTTCTGTACGGAAGAACGAAGGGTTATCATCCTATGAACTCTTGGTTGACCTATTCCTTGATGACACTGCTGGGCACGGCATACCTTGGTATCGCCGGAGAAATCTCATCGCAAGAAGAATCGAATGGTGGCTTACCGGGAATAACTAAGCCAGCGTTACATGTCACGTTGCATCCAAATATTGCAGGCGTGGTCCATGAGATTCTGGTCAAAGAGGGAGATACTGTCCGTATCGGACAACCGCTGGTCCGGATGGATGATCGCTTTGCCAGGGCCAATCTTACTGCGGCGGAAGTTGCCGCTGCCCAAGTCGGTCCCGTCGAATTAGCGCGAGCAGAACTTGCGGCCGCGGAGCAAATTTTACGACGTCTGGAGTCAGTGAAAGATCAGCGCGCAATTGCTGCCCAGGAATTTGAGATTGCGCGATCCTCGGTCGAAAAAGCGCGAGCGAATTTAAATATAGCTGAAGGCAATTTAAAGCTTTCTTTCGAAAAGGTAACGATCGAACGCGAGAGAACCAATCAGCTCACTCTATTAGCTCCTTTTGATGGTGTGGTGCATCGGGTCAAAGCGAGTGTCGGAGAGCGTCTGCAAGAAGATCAGATTGTATTGGATGTGGTTAATGTAGACCGACTTAGGGTGGAACTGCATGTTCCCAGCAATCAATTCAATAAGTTGGAAATCGGCAAAATCTATCCTTTGGCAACGAATTTTCGTGAATTGAATTTCGTCGAGGCCAAGCTGACAGCAATAGCTCCGATCGTTGATCCCAGCACAGATACGTTGAGATGTGTTTTCGAAATTGATAACACCTCCCTGAAGCTTCCCGCCGGATTTGTGGTGCATTTTGTTGCGGAATGAGCTTAACGTCACGAATAAAGCTTGGCACTCTTAAGGGTGATAAATATGCAAGGTGAATTGAGTATAACCAAAGAGACTCGGTCACAATCCAATCAGACCAAACACGAGTCGAGTTTTCAGCGTACCTTGAGTTATATCAAGGCTCAAGCTAACCAGGCTCCGGACGTGCG
>JBIKMB010000445.1:0-7652 GCA_044359485.1 Pirellulaceae bacterium
ACTGGCCCTTGTTTCAGCAAACAAGAATCAAAGAACAAACGGAAATCGTGCACCCGAACAGAACGCTCACTGAAGGTTACGCACCGCTTACACTTGCGTGCTAGCATGCGGAATGCCGGTCACACTCATAAAATGGCGTGTATCACAGCCGGTAATAGTGTAGAATGAATGCAACCCATTTCCAAGGAAACCAAAGATGACAACGATAAGCGTTAATGTACCCGAACCTATTATGACAGCGATCGCCGAACGAGCAAAAAACAGCGGATACGCGGACGTCACCGAATTCGTAACACAGTACATTCTGCAGATAGCTGCACGTCAATCCGAAGTAGAGGAACTCGCAATCGAGGGACTTCATAGTGGTCCAAGCGAACCTTGGAACACGGGGGAAATTGATACAATTCGCGAGCAATTGAAGTCGAAATACGGAAGCTAAATGCCGACACCTAAACTTCCACATCGTAGGCGGCTCGCCATACAGGACGTAGCCAATCATTCAAATCATATCGCAGAACGTAACCTTGCGGCCGCATTGCGTTTTTTGGATGCGATCGAGTCGACCATCGAACTATTGTGTCAATTCCCCGAGGCAGGAGGAATGATCCCAACCACACGCCCCGAAGCGCAGGGACTTCGGGCAAAGTTAGTTACTGAATTTGGTAACTACATAATTCTTTATTTCGTGACTGATAGAACGATCGATATTGTGCGAGTGATTCGAGGCGGCCAAGAAATCGATCAAATCGCTCTACAAAGCCGATGATTACAAGTAAGGCTACGCCTCGATTCCTACACTAACGGTAAACTCATCTCTCATCACCGCGAAATGCACGCAAGCCTAAGAGACGCGAATCACCTTAGCACTTCCTTTAATGGCAACGCTCTGGCCACACGTCACAGAAGTAATTCCTCACCAGCAGAGTAACTTTTTGAGATTAGCGAGAATTAGTGACGACTGGGGTTCCACTCTCTTCAGCATGTCGGAAGTGAAAACACGAATAGGCGCTATCCCCAAGGGCCAGCCCAGCAGGGGAAGTGCTAATATCCTGCCAGGCCGTTTTCGGTGCGTTAAGCGCACCAATTACCGGCGATTCTCGCACAACATGATGCGGCTCGAAAGCGAGATCTTTATCGATGGAGTTTTCAGGGAGTTTTGTAAGAAAGATGAGTTCTGCCTGACAGTTCACGACGGCATTTTCTTCAAAAAAACCCGCGATAAAATACAACTTGCAGAAGACGTGCTTCGCGCACAAATAAAGAAAAAGTTCTCCAACAAAATAGTAGAAAAAATTAGAATAAAACAGGAAAACACACAGAATAATTACATAAACACCATTGTAAAAGACAGAGAACAACAACTAATCAAAGTAACATGAGTAGTACTACTCTACATGTGACTGGATTCGGAACTTTTACCGGCGAATTTTTATACCGTCGACACAGTGCGAACCGGCAATTTCGCCATGATCGTGAAAGTGAATCTGAACCACACTGAACAGACTGTAATTGCAAGCGAACCACCTACGCGATTTTAATCTTTCGTAGGTAACATTTTTTTGAAGATAAAACCCCCTGATTGAATACGGTAATGCCAAGCAATACAAATCCAGCGTCGATCATAAAGAATTGCTCAACTTGGGCGCACTTCGTTCAAGCAGTGTCATCTTTATCGAAGATTGAGAAGGGAAGAGCTTTTGAGCGACTGACTCAACTCTATTTGCAGACGAAGCCGGAATATCAAACGTTGTTAAAAGATGTTTGGCGTTTAGCAGATATTCCATTGCGAGTGAAACGTAAACTCACCAAACTCCCCAAGTCCGACGAAGGGATTGATCTGGTCGCGGAAACTCGCGCTGGAGAATTCTGGGCGATTCAGTGTAAGTACAAGAGCGACAAAGATAAGGCGCTGACCGTCAAGGAACTGTCTACATTCACCAACCTTGCGTTTAATAGCTGCGCCGGTCAATTCGCCAAGGCGTTTGTTGTCCATTCTACAAACAAACCAGTACGCAAGCAGAAGCTTCTTGGAAACACTACGGAAATAGGCCTACAGCGATGGCTAGAGCTTTCAGAAGAAGAATGGCGACTGATACACGCCCAACTAGAAGACAAGCCTATACGGCCTTTAAAGCGGTCTCCACGACCTCACCAGCGAAAAGCGATAGACTCTGCGCGGACTCACTATCTGGAAAAGAAGGAAACTCGCGGCAAACTTCTCATGCCTTGCGGAACCGGCAAAAGCCTAACCGCTTTTTGGATCGCTCAGTCGCTTAAGTCAAAGATCACGCTGGTAGTCGTTCCAAGCCTTAGTTTGGTAAAGCAAAGTGTAGAAGACTGGACGAGGGAGTTTGTAGCAGAGAATGTCTCACCGCTTCCTGAATGGCTCTGTGTGTGCAGCGATCAATCTGTGGGCAATGTTTCTAAAGATGAGTTTGTTGAAAGTGTGTATGACTTGGGATTGCCGGTCACCACAGATCAGCAAGAGATCAAGGCGTTTTTAAAGAAACAATCGCCAGCCCACCGAATTGTTTTCGTTACGTACCAAAGTAGCCCCATTTTCGCGCAAGCTGCGCGTTCAGCAAAGGTCAAGATTGACTTTGCCATCATGGACGAGGCGCACAAAACAGCCGGTGAAAAGAGCAAGACGTTCTCCACGCTGCTATTTGACGAAAACCTGAAGATCCAGCGTCGCATGTTTATGACAGCGACAGAGCGAGTCATGCGCGGATCCCATGATGATGTAGTATCGATGGACGATCCCGATACCTACGGCGACTGTATCTATCACCTCTCGTTTAAGGAAGCGATTCATTCAGAACCATCAATTATTTCTGATTACAAAATTCTGACCGTTTTTGTGACAGAAGATGAAATCAAAACGGCAATTCAGGAACAAAACTACGTTACTGATTCAAAATCTGGGATCGAAGCTGAAGATGCAAGATACATCGCCGCAGCGATTGCACTACGGAAAGCGTACCGGCAATTTGAAATCAAACACGCAGTCTCTTTTCATCGAAGTATCCGCGCTGCAAGTGATTTTGCCACCTTACAAGAGCGATTGAATAGCCTGAAATCTTTACGTCCAAAGATTGAGTGTTTTCATATATCAAGCCAAAAGACTGCTGGCGAAAGAACTGAAGTGCTGGAAAGCTTTGCGGCTTCTCAAAGATCGCTGATTACTAACGCGAAATGCCTAACAGAAGGCGTTGACGTACCGGCGATTGACTGTGTGCTGTTTGCCGATCCCAAGCAAAGTACAGTAGATATCGTACAAGCGGCAGGAAGGGCGTTAAGACCCTACAGTGGCAAGAAGTTTGGGTACATCATGCTGCCGATTATCGTTCCCGACGGCATGAGCTTTGAGGCATTCGCTGAATCAACGGACTTTCGCGCTGTTTCAAAAGTAATTACAAGCCTTTCAACACAGGACGAAAGAATTGCGGAGGAGTTTCGAGTAAGTGACAAAGCAAAATCAAGTCGAGACAAAGTTATCGAGTTCACTGGTAGCTTACCGGTTGGAATAAAAATTGATCTTAAGGATTTTGCAGAGGCTGTTTCCGCGAAGGTTTGGGAACGTGTTGCGCGGGTTAACTGGAGAGATTTTGAGGATGCCAGAGGTTACGTTCACGAATTGAGTATCCAATCGAACATAGATTGGAGAACCTTTATAAAGTCTGGAAATCTTCCAAAAGATATTCCAGCCTCACCTGATCGCACCTATAAAGACGAAGGATGGATTAGTTGGGGAGACTGGTTGGGTACTGGACGAATCGCAGATCGTGATCGGCAGTTTCGTAAAATCGAAGAAGCAAAGGAATTTGTTCACAAGCTGAACTTGAAATCAGGAGCGGAATGGCGTGAATTTACAAAGTCCGGAGATCTGCCCAAAGATATTCCTGCATATCCCAATCAAACCTACAAGGACAAAGGATGGATTAGTTGGGGAGACTGGTTGGGTACTGGGAAAATCTGGGATGGATACCGGCAATATCGTACAATCGAAGAAGCAAAAGCATTCGTTCAAGAACTGAAACTCAAATCTAACAAAGAATGGAGAACTTATATAAAGTCAGCTAATCTTCCAAACGACATCCCTGCCAACCCAGATGAGACCTACAAGGACAAAGGATGGATTAGTTGGGGAGACTGGTTGGGTACTGGACGATCCTCCAATCGGAATAAACAGTTTCTCTCCATAGAAGACGCTAGGTCTTTCGTACACAAACTAGAATTAAAATCGAATAGAGAATGGCGTGAGTATATTAAGTCCGGAAAACTCCCAGACAATATTCCTTCTGCGCCCAACCACAACTACAAAAACAAGGGATGGATTAGTTGGGGAGACTGGTTGGGTACTGGACGAATCGCGGATCGTGACCGGCAATATCGCACAATCGAAGAAGCAAAGAAATTTGTTCACAAATTGAAGTTGGTATCTGTGGCGGAGTGGAGCGAGTATACCAAGTCCGGAAAACTTCCTGACGATATCCCAGCGACACCTTCTCAAACCTACAAGGACGAAGGATGGGAGAGCATGGGGGATTGGTTGGGTACTGGAACCGTTGCTCCTCGATTGCGACAGTATCGCTCTTTTGAAGAAGCCAGAACTTACGCTCAAGGCTTAAAACTCAAATCAGTTCCAGACTGGCTTCGATTCACAAAGTCTGGAGATCTGCCAAAAGATATTCCCGCTACACCTGATCGCACCTACAAAAATAAGGGATGGATTAGTTGGGGAGACTGGTTGGGTACAGGAACAATTGCACCATTCCTACGCAATTATCTCTCTTATGAAGAAGCAAAGGCAATCGTCCACAAGCTGAACTTGAAATCTGGAGCGGATTGGAAAAAGTACACACAAACTGGAAACCTTCCAGAAAATATCCCGTCTGCGCCTAACATCGCTTACAAGGACAAAGGCTGGAAAAGTATGGGAGATTGGCTCGGCACCGGTACGGTTGCAAATTATTTCCGACGATACAGAAATTTTGATCAAGCAAAAGCTTTTGTTCAAAACCTCAATCTGAAATCAGGAGCAGAGTGGCGCGAGTTTACAAAGTCAGGTAATCTGCCCAAAGATATTCCTGCATATCCCAATCAAACCTACAAGGACAAAGGATGGACGAGTATGGGCGATTGGTTGGGTACTGGCACCATAGCTCCAAACCTTCGACAGTATCAACCCTTCGAAGAAGCAAAAGCTTTTGTTCAAAATCTAAATCTGAAATCAGGAGCAGAATGGATTGAATTTACAAAGTCAGGTAATCTGCCAAAAGATATCCCAGCCAACCCGTATCAGACCTACAAGGATAAAGGCTGGAATGGAATGGGGGATTGGCTAGGTACCGGCACCGTTGCTCCTCGCTTTCGACAGTATCAACCCTTCGAAAAAGCAAAAGCTTTTGTTCAAAACATCAATCTGAAATCAGGAGCAGAGTGGCGCGAGTTTACAAAGTCAGGTAATCTTCCAGACGACATCCCAGCCACACCTGAACGAACCTACAAGGACAAAGGATGGACGAGTATGGGCGATTGGTTGGGTACAGGAACAATAGCTTCCTACCAGCGCAAGTTTCTCCCCTACAATGAAGCAAAACTTTTTGTTCGCAACCTGAACCTCAAATCACAAGCCGAATGGCGAAGTTATGTAAAGTCAGGAAACCTTCCTGATAGTATTCCTTCTGCGCCCAACCACAACTACAAAAACAAGGGATGGATTAGTTGGGGAGATTGGTTGGGTACAGGCTTCATAGCCACACGCCTTCGAAAATATCGCTCTTATCCAGAAGCGAGAGCCTATGTCCAAAAATTAAATCTGAAATCAGGAGCAGAATGGATTGAATTTACAAAGTTTGGCAAACTACCAGATGATATCCCTATAAATCCGGTCCAAGTCTACAAAAACACCGGTTGGAAAGGCATGGGTGATTGGTTGGGTACTGGCACCATAGCTCCAAACCTTCGACAGTATCGCTCTTTCCAAGAAGCAAGAGCATTCGCCCAAAAATTAAGACTTAACTCACAAAAAGACTGGTTTCAGTACACAAAATCAGGAAACCTGCCCAAAGATATTCCTGCATATCCCAATCAAACCTACAAGGACAAAGGATGGACGAGTATGGGCGATTGGTTGGGTAAGAACTAGCTATGGATCGTCTATTTTTCAGAGCAACTCATCATCTATCGTCGAGGCTTAAATCGGATCTCCAAGCGTGGTGATTGGTTGCATGTTGAGAACCCAACCTCCTCATTGAAATAAAGGATAAATATTCAAATCCTTACTTCCTACTTTAACTCGCAGTTTAATTTGTAGCTAAAACGGGCTTTCTGCAAAGACGATGAGTTCGATGGTTGTAACAGTCCGTTTGGGAGTCCTTTTTCTAGAAGCAGCAAAAATCTCTTGGTTTTATGCGGCAATTGTAGTCCCTCTTCGCCCATTGATACATTAAAGCTATTAGAAGACAAGAACTGACAAAGTGCGACAAAGCCCGGGATTTCCTGGGCTTTTTTCGTTCATGGTCCCAGGGGCTCCGAGTCACTACGGGACGTATCCGGAACACTGGAGACATCGCGTGGGGCTAATTTTGCGGCTAACTTTTGGGCCAGTTCCGGGGTCAGTTTATCCATTACCCTGTCCAGATCTCGGTCCCCTACTGTCCAGTAATGCTCCTTCGCAATCTCCTCCGTATGACCACAAATCGATGCAGCCACGTGAGAGGGAACGCTTCCGGCAAAGTCGGTTAGCGCGCAGACTCGACCAACGCTTTGAAGCCTAAGGATCTGCTGATATAACTCTTTGTCTTGCACGATGGTTCTCCTTAGCGGAGAATTCTACGAAATCCACGGAAATGTCGGATGTACCAATAATAATTCACGACAGAAGATTAATAATATGACTAAACCGACACTGCCTGGTCGATTAAGCGAAGAGCAACTGGCGAAGTTCAGAGCATATGATGCTCTACTAGCTGGGGATCTTGAGAAGACTGGCCGCCAGTGGTTTGAATTCGCCCAATCTGACCCGACGTATGTCAGAGAGTATCTGCTGGTAGACGAGGAGCGCCGATCTAATTTCATCTCTATCTTATCGTCGATTTTGACTAGTGGCTTTGGGGCTCATTGGCTTGTCCATAACGCCCTAGAGTTAATCCCATCGCTGTATGATGTGCTTTCTCCTGCGCATTTCATGAGCACTGACTATAACTTAAGCCTGCTTTACGAAGCGTCGAGTACTAGCGAGAGCACCTACGTTCTTGAGGAGTTTCTTAGGGCTAGCTCACCGGAAGTAGTAAACAAACTTATCATCGAGAATGCTTCTTACGGTGCCACTTATGAACACGTTCTGCGAGAGCTTCAAAAGACGCTAAGCCCTGGGACTTTGGAGCTAGTCCCGGCGATCTCAACGATACTATCGCTATGCGGATACCAGCAACCTTCTCATTCCAGCGGGTCGTGCATGTGGAACCACCATTCATATGAAATGACGAGCCGATTTATCTCCCACTCAGGTTTGAAGGTTACAAGTAGGGATTTTCACACAGCACTCCTTGCACATGTAGCGACGTTTGGTCTCACCTCTGATCCTAGGCTCTGTTTCTAAACTGGTCTTTTCTTAATCCTATCAAGTATGCAATATTGATGGGAAT
>JBIKMB010000263.1:0-7602 GCA_044359485.1 Pirellulaceae bacterium
TGATTCTCGAGGGCGACGCTATTGAAGAGTTTGGCGGCGAAAAAGTATATCTAGAGAATCGTCCAGGATTTTCGCCCTATGTAATTACAAATGTAATCGAAGGTAGGCTCATCAAACAATTGTGGGTTCGGAGTCCGCGGCCCGGCAGTATGGGCAAGGTTGTGTATACGAACTGGTCGATGGTACCGGGAGAGATTTCCAATTCAGACCTGGCACGAATCTACGAAAAGCATCTTGACAGTGTTGAAACTGAGGCAGCAACACAAGTTTTGGTCGACGTGCTCTTGCAAGTAGGGGGAGAGTTGATTTTGCTTCGAATGGCCAAAGCGATAGTCCCAGGGGGAGCAGCAGTAAAATCAACTCAATTACTTGACAATGCGGATGATATTCCGTTAGACAAGTTGGTTTATGATGCCCCAAAGGGGCTGGGAGTATGGGACGAACTCCCACTATTGAGAAATAGCTATGGCGCGGCTGAAGCCGCTGCGGGATCTTTCGTAAGTAAGAGGATTGCTGCGTCCAACAGTGTGACCGAAGGCGTATACAAGTTCGTCGTAGACAAGGAAGGCAAAATCTGGCTTGCGAAGGTAACGGAGGACATTCCGCACAGCGCTTTGGTTCCAAAGGGTGAGGGTGTTCGCGGAGCTGGATACGTCGCAGTCAAGAATGGAAAAGCAAATGTAAACGGCCGTTCTGGGCACTATATGGCAGAAACCCCACTGCTTGGAGAAAAGGCAAGGCTCTACGACAAAGCTATCCGCCAGACTTTCAAAGATCATGGTATTGAAGTTCTCGAGAATCACGTTGGGCTTGGAGGGAGAGCAATGCGGTTGCCTCAGTAACTATGACGACAAACCTACGAGACAAAATGGTTGCGTGCTCGATACTCAACGGGTACGACGGCCTCGAAGAGCTAGAGCACCTTGCGGGAAGCAACCCATCCGAGGCCGCGACGATTGCATGGGACGTTCTGATGCTAAGAGGCGATCCCGGGAAGGACGAGTACGCGCTATGCAGTGAACTTTTCCGAATACTTGGGGTTGCTGTTGGCAAGAATCAGGTCGCAACAGAAGTTTTGGGGTATTGGCCAGAAGTCGACGAGGAAAGAAGGTTGAACCTGCTTGCTTCGCTGGATTCCGGCATACTCGAAACGGAGTCCGTCCCTGAACTCTTCTACGCGAATGGGAACACTACGCGACTTCGCCATCGAATTGCTGCAGCATTAGCGTCTTGTCGTTTCTACGAAGCGAAGGAGACGATCCGCAAACTGGTGATGGATATCGGTGGTTACGATTCGCCGGAAAAACAACAGATACTCGACAGCTTCAAGGAGAGCGTGATGAACACGGAGTAAACGCATAAAGCCTTGCCCCAAATAGAACACTTGCTGACAACTTGGCGTCAGCGGAATCTCATATTGGAGGCGTTCCGAAAGGAAAGACGGTAAGGGCTCTGCAGCGAGTTAATCTTCTGGCTACGAACAACATTAAGGTCGATATGGAAGAGGTCGCATCCGACCACATGAGAGGCGGCAAACGGCTCGCTCCCGGAAGCAAGAAGGCTCCTGCCCGGAGGGTATGACGGAAAAGGAAGTCGAGAAAGCAATTCGTGACGCTTACCGAAATGGCGAAAGCGTGTCTTTGTCCTTTGGAGATAACCAAACTCCTCGAACCTATCCACCCAATTTTGACTACCAGCTAGTTGGGTTTACCTCCGCAATAACTAGATTTCCAACATCTGTTTTCGCAAAGCTGCCAAAATCGGCAGATAGAATCTGGCGATATACGAATTTCGAAACGGAAGATCGGTACGTACTGATAGAGCCAAGCAGCAATTAGTCAGTCGCTGCATGTGCCTACTCTGCTAGCATTTCATGCGTTCAATTTCGAGAGGAATTTATGCGATGAAGCTCATCGGCTGGTAGCAATCTGGACCGAGCCGCGCGACAATAGGCTGTTTTAGAATCCACGTCAGCGTGAGCATTCGCATTTCTCAGAACTTCTGTTAGGTTCGTGGATCATGGTACCGATTGGCATTCGCCCCACCAACGACTTCGCCTTCAAAAAGACATTTGGTACCCCTGCGAACAAGTTAGCGCTGGTGAGCCTGTTGAATGCAATTCTAGACTTGTGTTACCCCATAGCAGAGGTGACACTCGAAAACCCGTTCAACCTACAAGATTTTCAAGACGACAAGCTATCGATCTTAGACATTCGCGCGGTCGATGAGCGTGGAGCCATCTACGATATCGAGATGCAACTATCGATCTTTGCAGGGTTGGTCAAGCGGATCGTGTTCTATGGATGCGAAATCTACGCCGATCAACTCAGAAACGGAGATAACTATACGGATCTCAAGCCCGTTTATACTATATGCATTCTCGAAGGTGTACTTTGGCCCGATTCGGCAAAGGTACACCATGCGTTCCGGTTGGAAGACCGCGATTCGGGGCGTATTATGGAAGGCACTTTAGAATTTCACACTTTGGAATTGGGATGGTATAATCTTACGGAAGAAGAGTTAGGAACGGCCAGTGAACTTGACCGCTGGCTGTTTTGGCTGCTGCATGCACACCAGTACGATCCTGACACCCTCGATCGCCTCTTCCCCCAACCTCCATTTAGACAAGCGACTGACACGATCGCACGTATTGCCAAAATCACCGAGGATAAAGCGATGTACGATACCCGAGAAAAAGCAATTCGAGACCAACAATGGGCTATTAATGCTGCACGTGAAGAGGCACGTGCAGCAGGCCGAGAAGAGGGCCGAGTAGAGGGCCGAGAAGAAGGCCGAGAAGAAGGCCGAGAAGAAGGCCGAGAAGAAGGCCGAGAAGAAGGCCGAGAAGAAGGCCGAGAAGAGGGCCGAGAAGAGGGCCGAGAAGAAGGCCGAGAAGAAGGCCGAGAAGAAGGGCTTGAACGAGGGCTTGAACAAGGTGAGATTAAACTGATCCAGACATTACAGGACATCTTAGGGTTGCCAGTAAGTGATGCCGCGACTTTTCAAGGTCAATCGCTTTTACAATTGCAGGCCCTAACTGCAGAACTTCGCAACAAGGTTCAGCGGCGAAGCTAAGCGGGGAGTAAAGCTAAACTTTTCCAAATAAGCGTACCATTCAAAGTACTTCGGTTGCGATTGAGAAAAGTTCGGCCGTTGATGCTTCGAAAGCCTGGAAAGTGTATCAGGTAGCACTCGCAGGCTTGGATGCCGGGGCAGCGACTGGACAATATCGTCTATTATCGGGATGCGATTAAATCGCGTCCCGTAAAGTGCTCACGAAGCGTTCGTTGCTGAGAAGTCACGGTCCCGCCGGCAAAGTGTCGGCGGTGACGGAGAAAAGCCAACATTTTCGGAGAAATGCGGGCAGTGTGTGTTGTCGCATTTCGCGGTAGGAGCGTTTAGCGGCGAAACTCAAAGCGGAGAATTGGCAAAGTGATTTTTCTTGGTTTACTTGCTTGATATTCGAGCGACTTGGTGCTGCGCGTCGCTCTTAGGTCCAGAGCGTATCAACGATATTTCCATAGACATCGGTAAGCCGAAAATCGCGACCGGCATAGCGGTAGGTAAGTCGTTTGTGATCAAGTCCAAGGGCATAGAGTAGCGACGCGTGCAGATCGTGCATATGGACTCCGTTCTCAACGGGTTTGAAGCCGAAATCGTCGGTTGAGCCATAGGTGAAGCCCCCTTTAACGCCGGCGCCTGCCATCCAGATGGTAAATGCTTGTGGATGATGTCCTCTTCCATCATTGTTTTCGGCGGTTGGGGTCCGTCCGAATTCAGATCCCCAAACGACCAGAGTGTCATCCAGTAGTCCGCGGCGCGCGAGGTCCTCTAACAAACCGGCGATAGGTTTATCAACTTTTTCAGACTCACCGATGATTCCTTCGCGGAGTTTCTGGTGATGGTCCCAGGTATAATCTGTGGAAACTTGAATATAGCGCACACCCGATTCGGCTAATTTGCGAGCCAGTAGGCATTGTCGACCGAAGTTATCGGTTTTTTCTTCGTTGATGCCGTAGAGTCGATGAGTTTCGGAAGTTTCCGAATTGAGATCCATCGCAGCAGGAATGGCGGATTGCATACGAAAAGCCAATTCATAGTTGGCGATAAGTCCTTCGATACCTCGATCGGTATTGGCGTCGCGTAAGTGGCTTCGATTGAGAGCTTGAATGAGATCGAGTTGCTCGCGCTGAGAAACGCGATCCATTCGATCATTTCCGATATGGGAAACTCGGGCTTTCGAGATAGGTATTTCGGCGGAACCGATCGCGGTCCCTTGGTGTACAGCTGGGAGAAAGGCGCTTCCATAATTTTGTACTCCACCGTGTCCACGAGGTGGCGAGATTGTAACGAAAGCGGGTAGCTCATCGCTTTCAGAGCCGAGTCCGTAACTGATCCAAGCTCCTACGCTGGGGCGGACCAAATTGCTATGTCCGGTATGCAGTCGCAATAAGGCTTCTCCATGGGCTGTTCCTTCAGTATGCATAGATCGGACGACGCAGAGTCGATCGGCATGTTTGGAGAGATGTGGAAATAGTTCACTGATCCAAACTCCTCCCGTGCCATGTTGACGAAAGCGGAAGGGAGTGCCCATCACGGTGCCAAGATTTGGACTGGGGTGTCCTACAGAACTACCTTGGAGAGGTTTTCCTGCTTGCTGGTTCAAGACGGGCTTGGGGTCAAACAGATCGACATGGCTGGGGCCGCCCCACATAAATAGAAATATAATCCGTTTAGCCCTTGGGGCAAAATGGGGTTGCTTGGCTGCCAGTGGGTTATCACTGGCAAAAGCCAGCGTTGGAATTTGAGAGCCAAGCATGGCGGTGAGTGCTAGGGATGCGAAGCCGCCGCCACTGCGTTTGAGCATATCGCGTCGTGTCGTCATTCGTTCGAACTGGAAACAGCCCATGGTCTTCACTCGTAATACTGAAAGCGACTTGAGGCAAGGATGGCATGTACGACAATCGAGAGTGATTTGATTTCTCGATCTGTTTGGTCGGCGGGTAGAGAGTTAAGTAGTTTGGTAAAGCTTTGCGTTAAAGTTTTTAGTTCTTCGGTTGTGGCTGGTGTTCCGAGAAGATGTTGGTAAACCCACTGAAGTTTGAAATCAACGGATGCATTAGGAAGCTGAGAGGTTTTTCGCGCAATATGGGTGGCTGCCTCCATCAGTTGAGTATCGTTTAGTAAAAAAAGGCCTTGCGTAGGTACGAGGGTTTGGCGGCGCATACCCGTTGCGACCTGCGGGTCAGCGAAGTCGAGTATTTCAAAGATTTCGGGCAAATCGTTGCGAATAACGGGAAGATAAACGGAGCGGCAAGGGAAATCCGTTCTACGACGAACGGTATTGGGACCGACCGCGGTGGCTTGGTCGCCGAGATAGTTTACCGTCGACCCATAAACATTGAGATCGAGTGCACCGGCAAGATGAAGGGTAGAATCGCGAAAGGATTCTGGATCTATTTTGCGTCGATTATAGCGCCAATGATAAACATTATCGGGATCTGTCGAATGATTTTGTTCGTGATGTGAGGAACTCAACTGAAACGTTTCGCTCAAAACGATTTCGCGAATGAGCTGTTTGACAGACCATTGGTGATCGATGAGTTTTCGAGCAAGGTGATCGAGCAATAATGGGTTGGAAGGAACTTCGCCGGTGCGGCCAAAGTTGTCGACGGTCCGTACGAGACCGCGTCCCATGAGATGGTACCAAACGCGATTGGCTATAACGCGAGCGGTGAGTTGGCCCGAGCGATTTTGACCAGCCGTGAGCCAATGTGCGAGTTCTAGTCGCCCGCTACTGTTAGCGGGAAGCAAGGGTTGGGTGGAGTTAGCATCGATATCCGCTAAAACTGTGAGGAAGCCGCGTGGAACAGTTTCTCCTTTTTGGTTGAACTGACCAGCGATTCGGATCGCTTCATCGTTTGGTTGTGGACGGTCCAGTGACACCATAGCTCGAGGTGGAATATTTGGCGGTTGATTCCAAGCTCGCAGCAATTCATCAGCGAGTTTTTGTTGAGCCGATTTGCGATCCTCTGAGGTACGTGTTGTGTCGAGGGCTTCGGGAGCTATGGAATCGGCATGCTTTTCGGAAAGATTCTTAAATGCGGCTTCGTCTCCTTTACTAAGAGCCTCAAACGCGTCCTTGGCACGATCTTTGCGTTCTCCCAGTTTGTTTCTTTCCCGCCAGTAGAGTTCATAAGCATCATCCAGGGCCATGCCTTCTTCACCCAAACCCACCAGTTGCTCCATGACTCTTTGTTCGTTGAGCATAAAGCGTTGTTCCATCACTTGAGTGGAAGTGAGGATACCAGCTAAAGCGTAGTAGTCGCGCGTCGGAACCGGGTCGAATTTATGATTGTGGCAGCGTGCGCAGCCCAAAGTTTGAGCGTGGTAGACTCGCCCGATGGTATCGATCAGTTCATCGGCGATTTCCATTTTTTGATTTTCTGGATCGTTGCCCAAGAGGACTTTGGGGCCCAAGAGCAGAAAGCCTGTCGCGATTCGTTGCTGGTCCCGCTGTTCTGAGGATTCATAGGGGAGCAGGTCACCCGCGAGTTGCAGTGCAGTGAATTGATCTAATGGAGTATCGTCATTCCAGGCAGCGAGGACCCAGTTTCGATAACGCCATGCTTCTCGGAAGAGAAAATTTTCATCGGAGCCATTGCTGTCAGCGTACCGAGCCAGATCGAGCCAATGTCGTCCCCAGCGTTCGCCGAAGCGTGGTGAAGCGAGCAGGCGGTCAACTTGTCGAATATAGGCATCTGGGTCTGGGTCGTTGACGAAAGCGTTCAACTCGTCGCCCGTAGGCGTCAAGCCGTGAAGAAGAAGCGATAGGCGTCGCAGCAGGGTAGGGCGATCGGCGACTGATACCTTGACCAGCTGATTCGTTTGCCGCAAGGAGTCCACGAAAGCATCGATCGAAGTGGTGGATGCGGCGTTTTCTGTGGAGGTTGTTACCGGCGGCGTTGTGGGCTGAAGTGAGCGAAAAGCCCAGTGAGACCTGCCCAATTGAGGATCGGATGGAGCGTTGAGCGAGGAGGCTGCCGAGTGTTTGGGTAGGGGAGCTCCCATTTCGAGCCAAGTTTTAATCTTGGCTATTTGTTCCTGGGGAAGTTGGCCTGAAGGGGGCATTTGCAAATCCGAATCTTTGTATTGCAAAGCTTGCAGAAGAATGCTGGCTTCCGAATCATGCGGCACGACTGACGGACCACGATCTCCCCCGATCGTCAAACCTTCTGCGGAATCGAGAACCAAACCCCCTTCGCGTTTATTTTGCGATTCGGCATGGCACGAATAGCAATGTTGAAAAAAAATCGGTCGGATGTTGGTCTCGAAGTAAGCGATACCAATTTCTTCCGATTGACTGTGGGTTTCGGTCGCGGATTGGGCGTGCAACAACCCAGCCAAACAGACAACCCAGTAGAAACCAAGCTGGGTGAAGGTCTGGAACTTGTGAGAGGGAATAATGGTGGGGGGGGTAAGCAAGGCCATTGGAAAAATCCATTTCGTGGTGGGATCTCTTTATTCTATCCGGGAATTTGGTGTCGAGCCAACCGCGAAAAGCGGGAATGTTGGGAATGTTAGAAAAAGCCACGGTTCGAT
>JBIKMB010000264.1:0-7594 GCA_044359485.1 Pirellulaceae bacterium
AGATCGATTTGCTCCCCACGCGGCGCTTGATTGTCCAAGCCATCAAAGAAAAATTCGAAGAAGATTAGGGATTCGTGTTCGGTATATCAATCGTTGGTGAGGAATTTTCGGTTACCCCTTCCGGTGATGGCGCTTCAAGTATCGTTGTTGTCGAGCGAGGATAGTCCGAAAAAGAATCTGCCGGCACCTCGGCAACCCGAGTGATAACCGCCGTAATATTGTCGCTGCCACCCTTGGAGTTCGCACTCTGAATCAGCCGATTGGCGATAAGGGCTGGGTCACCAACACCATGGAACTTTTCGGCAATCTCCTGGTCGGAGAGATGCTTATTTAAGCCATCGGTACAGATCAATATCCAGTCCTCCATCTGAAGATCGACATAGCAGACCTCCGGTTGGACCTCCATCCCTCCACCCCCCAAAACATTCCACAGCATATTACCCCATGGAGAACTGGCCGCATCAGCCTCACGCAATTCACCTCGACTCACCAATTGATTGGCAATCGTGTGATCTCGGGTCAAAAGTTTCAAATGATTGTTGCGCAATAAATAACAACGACTATCGCCAGCATGCACCACAATCATCCTCGGCCACGAAAGATAAACCAAGGTCAGCGTTGTTCCCATTCCCTTCTGGCTCGGACTGCTCTTGGAGGCACTCTCCAGTGAAAGATGGGCCATTCGGAACAGCTTTCCAAGGTGCAACCCAAATCGCTCTAGATGCTCGCGATTCGATAAGTCATACCCATCTCTGGATTCCAGTAAGTTTCGCACGATACTCTCAATCGCCTGAGTGCTCGCCCGAGCACCCGCTTGATGGCCTCCCATGCCATCGGCCACCAAAATCAAACGTGCCAGCGGATGACCATACACCCGACTTCCCGGTGAAAACGGCAAACTCGTCCCCGTAATCTGCAGGGAGCGAGTTACATCAGCCACCAAAAAATTGTCTTCATTCGATTCCCGCCTACGCCCTATATCCGATAATCCAGCGGTCAGAAGTTGCGGATGCATACGCGGAAACCTAAATCTCGTGCTTGTGGACAGTTTTTAGTATTAGCAAATCTTATGCGACTCAGCGTTCCTGAGATTTGAGAGAACGTATTAAAGCAGTATCTGGGAATTGTATAACGGTCCCTAACCCAAATTGGCGAGAAAATGTCCCAATATTTCGTACGGCCGACAATCAAGCTCCCCTTGCTGAAAAATCCGATTCATTAAACACTTACCCAAGTAGACCGCTACGCTCAGTCGAGTTCTCACACTTTTTGAGGCAAGGTAGTTTCTCGATGTTCGATCATCTTTCCACAGCGCCAGCAGATCCGATTCTTGGTCTTAGTCAAGCATTTCGAGCCGATCCCCGCGCTCATAAAATCGATTTGACTGTCGGTGTTTACAAAGATGAGACGGGGGCTACTCCCATTTTACGGAGTGTCAAAGAGGCTGAAAAACGCTTGCTCGAGCAGGAAACGACTAAGGGATATCTGCCGATCGAAGGTCCTCCTGAATATAATCGCGCGGTCGCGGAGTTAGCTCTTCAAAATGCGGTCTCTCTGGATCGTACAGCCACAGTCCAGTCACCCGGTGGCACCGGTGCCTGTCGAGTTGCAGCGGATTTTATGGGTCGGCATTTCCCTGGAACACGAATCTGGTTGAGCAATCCAACCTGGGTCAATCATGCATCGATCTTTGAAGCCGCGGGGCTGAAGGCTTTGGTCCACCCATACCTCGCTGCCGATAAGGTCTCGCTCGATCTTTCCGCGATGCTCGAAACACTCAAAAAAGATGCTAGGCCGGGTGATATGATCTGCCTGCATGCTTGCTGCCATAATCCTACGGGCATCGACCCCGATGCTGCCGCTTGGCAACAGATCGCTGAAGTCACTGCGTCAGCTGGTATTCTTCCCCTGGTCGACTTCGCTTATCAAGGTTTTGGCGATGGATTAGTCGAAGACACTATCGCTATTCGCTCACTGCTAGAGAAGCATGAAGAGCTATTGATTTGCAGCTCATTTTCGAAGAATTTCGGTTTGTACAGCGAACGCGTTGGCGCGATGACCTTGGTCGCCAAGACGGCCGCGGCCGCTACGGCTGCCTTAAGTCAGCTCAAAGCGGCCGTACGTTGCAATTACAGCAATCCTCCACGGCATGGAGGTTCGGTGGTAGCCACCGTGCTCGGGAACGCCGAACTTCGACATCAATGGGAAAGCGAAGTGGATGCAATGCGTCAACGCATTCACACCATGCGTGAAAAATTTGTTGCAGGCATGGCGAGCCGAACAGATAAAAGAGATTTCCAATTCTTGCTGAAGCAAAAAGGTATGTTTTCCTACAGCGGCTTGACCCCGATGCAAGTCGATTGGCTCAAGCAAAACAAAGCGATCTATATCGTCGGCAGCGGTCGAATCAACGTCGCCGGTATGACCGAGAGCAATCTGCCTATTCTCTGCGATGCTATTGCCGAGTCGCTCCAGTGAACTGAAGCGTGTTATGCAGCAAACGTTTGTGCCTGGCTGGCGGAATTATTTCGCGAGTCTTTGTTCTTCGTCTGCCAACAACTGCCTCAACGCAGCAATTTTTTCTTGATAGCTAGGACTTGAAGCAAGATCGTTTTGTTCGAGTGGATCGCGCTGCAGATCGTATAGTCTGCTGACATTCGCTTTCGGATAGACGATCAGTTTGAAAGAGTCCTGGATGATCGCTCGCTGAAGGTCAAGATAGGCTCCGTAGATGGCAGGTCGACTTTCATAAACTTCGCCGCGAATCAGTGGCATCAAACTACGGAATTCGTGGCTCGCCGGTTGCGCTACTTCCGCCAGTTCCAGAGTCGTGGGGACGATGTCTTGCAAATAGATTCGCTCGTCGATCGATTTCGGTTCGGTGATGCCGGGACCTGCCACCAGGCACGGCACACGCAAACTGTGCTCATACATGTTCTGTTTGCCCAAAAGTCCGTGCGAGCCAACTGCCAAACCATGATCGGAAGTGAAAAAAATCCATGTATTCTCCACCTGCCCCGCGTCAGAAAGCGAATCCAAAATGCGTCCGATCTGCTCATCCAGATGCGTGATCAGCGCAAAATACTCCCGACGATGAACGCGAACTGCGTGAGGAGTTCTGGGAAAGGGAGCCAGTTTCTCATCGCGTAGGCCAGGCCCGCAACCGATCTGCTTCGCATAGGGGTAGTTGGCAGCATAGTTTTCTGGCAGCGTCATACGATCGAGTGGATAACGGTCAAGATAAGCCTGTGGAGACTGTCGTGGATCGTGAGGCGCGTTGAATGCGATGTAGGCGAAAAACGGTTGGCTCTGATTCCGACGACTATTCAGGTAATCACAAGCCTCGTCAGCGGTGACCACGCTCCAATGTTTTCCACCGGTCCAGTAACCACCAAGCGACTCATCGGCAGGGTTCCATGGATCGGGCTCACCGTCCACGGGGCGAGAGTACCACCTCGATTCATCTTTAGGCATGCCCCCGCGTACCGTGCCGGTTTGATCGAAGCAGGTTGAAGCTTCGATGGGCACATGCCACTTGCCCGTCATGTAGGTGTGGTATCCCGCTTTTTTGAGCAATTGAGGCCACATTTCCTCAGCATCGCGAATCTTCGCCACATTTTTATAGATCGACTCCGCTCGCCATACACTTCGCCCCGTGACCAGCATCGTGCGACTTGCGACACAAACCGCTGGGCTGAAAGAGCCCATATTATGGCTTCGAGTAAACTGTATACCGCGAGCAGCAAGGCGATCTAGATTGGGTGTTTGTACGTTGTAGCGTTTGGCATAACCGACCGCTTCATAAGATAGATCATCCGCAATCAGAAAGAGAAAATTCGGCTTTGGATCGTTCCGCTTGCCAGGTTCCGCCACGGCTCTGGTAGCCGTAAGCAGGATGCAACAACTGGCCAGCACACATAGTAAAGACTTCGCAGACCAGCGATACAGCTGGAGGTGGTGCATGACAAGTTCTCCTGTTTATCTTAATGAGAGCCCATGTTGCCGCGATCTACAGAATACTACACCGCCTCAGTCGCCAACCTAAAAGGTTGGTTTCTGTCGGATTCATTACGATCGCGGATTGCGAACGGCATCAATCGTATGCAGTATCTGCGCGATGAAGGCGGCACCGCCAGCGTTCTGGAAATATCGAACAGCTTCATTGATATCCCCAGACAAATAGGCCTTAACCAATCCAAAAGCGGGAATTAAAGCGATGACTACAGCAGCCGCTGCAACGAGTCTTGTTCGCAAAATCGAGGGTTGCTGAAAGGCAATCGTAGTTACGAACACACAGATCAACCAATAAGCGGGCACAAAGATCGTGAGCCATCCATAACCTCGCGCTAGGCCGTATACCACTGCCACTGCGGATCCAGCCACGTAGGCGCCGACCAAATTGGAACACCAAACTTCTTTGGGACTCAGCAAATATTTTCCAAACGAGTTGAATCTCAAAACCAGGTGGGTCAGAGGTTCAATAAGCCAACTGAGTATGATCAGGCCGAGCAACCCTAAGCGAATGATTAGAACGAGTATGCCGAGGCCATTTTCTGTGTTCGCAAAGTTTCCCAAAATTCTAGGGAGAAAGAAAATGGCGAGAAAGATCATGAACTGATACTTTCCCGTAAAACGGCTGAGCCAAACATTGAATTGATAAAATAAACGAAAGGCCATATAGCGACTGCTGAGTGCCGAAACCATTCCCGACTTAGCGAACTCATCATTGGGATTGAGCCGTAAAGCTTCGCGAAAGTGGACTTGGGCTTCTTCATGTTTGCCATTATTGAGAGCCGTCCAGCCCGCAGCCGAATGAGAGGAAGCGTTGTTAGGATCTTCTCGCAGCGACTCGCGCGCAGAACTCAGCGCCTCTTTGCCGCGGCCTAATCGCTCCAACGCGATCGTTCGATAGTTGCGGGCATCCGTGTTTTCTGGATCTAATTGCAAAGACTTCTGGGCGGAATCCAAAGCAGCTTGCCAATGCGATTCCAGCAATTCTAGCTGAGCTAAACCCGCCCATGATTTTGCGGAGGATGGATCGATACCGAGCGATGACTTGAAATACTTTCTCGCCTCGCCATACTCTTTGCGTTCGGTCAACACATAGGCTAACACATAATGATACGCCGCTTCGTCAGGGCTCAGGCCAACGGCCTGCTGCGCTTCAGTTTTAGCTTCGTCCAGTCGTGTCGAATCGTTCAATAGGCAAATCGCCAGCAGCATATGTAGGTCGGGTTGCATCGGTTCAGCAGCGAGGCCACTGCGAATTTCGCGTTCGGCCTCTTGAAAACGTCGATGGCTGATCAGTACCTGGATTTTTTCAAACGATACCATAGTCGCTGGTTTTCTCACTTTTTCATGCCGAGGTATTGGAGCACCGCATCGTATTCGCCACCCTCATTCGCGTACAGGGCATGGTTGCGGGCGGAGGCGAACCATTCGGAGGTTGAAGGTCGGCGACTTTTGGCGGCAGCCAGTAGATCGTGTGTCGTTATCGGTGTAGGTCGGCCCGTTTTTAGGGCCTCCTTCAGTTTGCCTTCTACGGCAAAGTCAACGACCGCATTGAGGTCTGCGCCGGAGAACTGCTGCGTTGCCTTGGCCACTTTTCGATAGTCGATGCGATCCACCGGTTTGCCTTTGAGATGCAAAGTGACAATTTCGGTCCGAGCTTCTTCATCGGGCGGAGGCACAAAGATCACGCGATCGAATCGGCCGGGTCGTTTGAAAGCGCTATCCAAATGCCATGGTGCGTTGGTGGCTGCTAAAAAGAGCAAGCCTTCGTTGTTTGCTTGCACTCCATCCAGTTCGGATAGAAACTGATTGATCAGATGTCGTCCGCCGGTTTTGCGCATGTCGCTGCGACTCGCCCCCAGTGCATCCACTTCGTCAAAGAACATGATGCAAGGTCGATGTCGTCGCGCTCGTTCGAAAAGAGCGTGCAGATTCTTTTCGCTGTTTCCCATCCACATGTCGAGAACCTCATTGATTCCGATCGACATGAAATTAGACTTCACTTCACCCGCAGTCGCTCTTGCCAAGAGTGTCTTGCCGCACCCGGGTGGGCCATACATGAGAATGCCACCCCCCGCTTTTTTTCCATAGGCCGCATAAATATCTGGATGTTGTAGCGGGTAAATAATCTTAATTCGAATATCGTCTTTGACCTCAGTCATGCCTCCCACATCGGCGAAGGTGATCGAAGGGCGCTCGAAGGCAACACTATCCGCAACGTCCGACTCTTCTTGATCTTCCCAGGTCAGGCGCGCAGGTTCCTGCGACTCATCTTCATCGGTACCAAATCGCTGAAAACCTAAAAGGCTCTCCAGTTCTTTATCTGCCAGTTCGGGTGATAAATCAATCGCTTCTCGATAACTGGCTGTCGCACCCACCACATTTCCCTCAGCTTGCAGCACACGGCAATGCAATAGATAAGTCTCGGCGGTAGGATGCGAATCGGTGAGCAATGTCTCTAAGATCGCCAGTGCATGAGACGATTTACCCTGCCTCCAGTAACTTTCGGCTAAGCCTAATTGCAGTCCACGCTGACCGGGGAATCGCTCCAATGCCTCTTTATAAACCTGGATCGATTCTTCGAAACGCAGTAGGGAATTCAGTGTCTGTGCCAGGTGAAAAACAAGCTCTATATTATCGGGGGCCAGAGCAATGGCTTGACGAAGAGCTTGGATGGCTATCTGATTTGGGTCAACCATACGATCGCTTATATGTTCAGAGTAAATGTCGCGTAGCGTGATACGATACGAGATGAATGGATAGTAGTTTTTTATTCGCTTTCCGTAGCCTTTTTGATGGGAAGAAAATTCCTTCTTTCTACTATTTTCTCCGCTTCTTGATAGAGCAGATATCCTAAGGTCTCGATGGCTACGATGGACATCAAAGAGGTTACCAGAGTGAGGATAATCAACGGCACTAAGCTACCATGATTTTTTGTAAAGGGATCGAAAAGTCTTGATTGATTCACGGCAACAGTCCCACCATCATTTCTTCAGGGGTTTTTCTAATTTTATCGATTCTCAATATAGCGGATCGGTCCGAGAAGTTCTATCCTCACGCGAAGAGCAGAAAATTAGCGTTTTGATTTCGGATTCGATTTTGGCACGGCGACCAGGCAGCTTCTCGGCGCCATCGAATATCGCTTGTTTTGAATCAGTATCGATTCCGCACCCACATCAGCAATATCGTCAGGCGCTGGTTTCCCCGTGTCGACAAAGACATACCAGTCATCGCCATCGATCGGCTGCGGTAACTCGATATCGACAGCATCCCAGTGCATATTAAAAGCCGCATACAGGTTATCGTTCATGTATGTTAGCCGCTGTCGCAACATACAGGCTAAGAAGCGGCTCTCGGGCGACCAGTCTGCATTCCAAGCCCGATGTCCATGCCAGCTCACCTCCAGCGGTGAGGTGTGAGAGTAATCGTTGCCCACATGGGCTGGGTGACGAAGCACCGGGTGCTCCTTGCGGAATTGGATCCAAAGACGGCAGAAGCGAAAGAGTTCGTGCTCGGATTCAACCAAGCTCCAGTCAAACCAGTTCAACGGAGAATCATGACAATAGGTGTTGTTATTCCCCTT
>JBIKMB010000072.1:0-24806 GCA_044359485.1 Pirellulaceae bacterium
GAAGATGCCAAGGATTGTTTTCCCAACCAGCCAACAAAATCGGTTAGGTCGGCAATCCTCAATCCGTTAATCGGTTTGGCCTTGATCCACTCCGCAAATCGCTCGAGATCGCGACGATAGGCAACCACACTGTTTTCGGCCAAATGACATTCGGTCCGTAGATAATGCACAAACCGCTCGATCCACTCGCGACAACTCTGCTGTCGAGGCGCTTGAGGCTCCGCTTTCCCCTGTCGACTTTGGCGTAGCTTGCTGATACCCATATTCGGCTCGATTTCGGTGAACGGTTAGGCCAAAAATGCCTTGCCCCAGCTAAGGTTGGGACGTAAGGTTCTCAGAAGTAGGTTCGCACCACCCGGAGTGGAATAGCGATAAAATATTGGTAGAGCCGTCGAATTGATTCGGCAAATCGACAGGCTTAACGACTGCAACGATTGCATTGATTCTATCGACCTTGAATGACTGCGGGGTGAAGCATGAAGATTTTGGTGATCGGCGGCGCTGGCTACGTGGGCTCACATACCGTTCGCCTTCTGCAACAAGCAGGTCATCAGATTTGGATTTACGATAACCTATCGCGTGGCCATCGAGCAGCCACCCAAGGTACCCCTCTGATCGAAGGTGAACTAGAAGACCGTCAGAAGCTGATCGAAGTGTTTCGCGAACATCAGATCGAAGCAGTGATCCATTTTGCCGCGTTCGCCCTGGTTGGCGAATCGATGGTCCAGCCGGCGATGTACTACCGCAATAACGTAATCGCAACCTTGGAATTACTCGAAGCGATGCGAGCCGCCGGAGTCTGGCGAATCGTATTTTCCAGCACGACGGCCACCTACGGCCAGCCCGAGATCGTTCCGATCACCGAGGACACCTTACAGTTGCCCATCAATCCCTACGGGTTTTCAAAACTGGTTATAGAGAAAGCGCTTACAGATTATGCGCGAGCCTATGGGTTCGGATGTGCGGCCTTGCGCTACTTCAACGCGGCCGGTGCCAGCCCGCTGGGCGGAATCGGCGAAGATCATGAGCCTGAAACACACCTCATACCGATTGTGCTCCAGGTGGCGCTCGGCCAGCGCGAAACCATCGGGATTTATGGGACCGACTACCCTACACCCGATGGCACTTGTATCCGTGATTACATCCATGTCGACGACCTCGGCACCGCTCATTTGGCAGCCCTGGAGAATCTGCAACCGGGGAGCAATTTTCAGCTCAATTTGGGTACCGGTAAAGGGCACAGCGTCCTGGAGGTGATTTCGGCTTGTCGGCAAATTACGGGTCACCCGATCCCCGCTAAAATCGAGCCCCGCCGACCGGGTGATCCAGCAAAATTAATTGCCGATAGCTCCCGCGCTCAAAAAACGCTCAAATGGTATCCAAAATATATAGACATTGAACCGATCATAGAAACCGCTTGGCAGTGGCATCGCAGCCATCCCCATGGTTATCGCCCTGCGAAAGCCTAGCTCGCCGCTCTCCCATAGAAATTGGGCTTGCGGCCTGATCCTCCCTTCAGCCGCACCTCCACTATGCAAAATATCATCATCGAAAAGCCCTACAAGTTTGTGCCTCCTCATCGCGGTAATTGGTGGCCCACGCTCATTCAACGCTTTAAGTTGGTCGACTATTACCTTCGTAAACATGAAGGTGTGGAAAAATATCAAATTCGGGGCGCCGAGAAACTCAAAGCATCACTGGCTGCCGGCCATGGTATCTTGCTCACACCTAACCACTGCCGCTATGCAGATCCGTTAGCCATTGGTTGGTTGTCCAGAACGGTCAACCGACACGTGTTTGCCATGGCAAGCTGGCACCTCTTCCACCAAGGAAAATTCATTCCCTGGGCCATTCGAAAAATGGGGGGCTTTAGCGTTTATCGAGAGGGTGTCGATCGACAATCGCTCGATACGGCAATCGATGTTTTGACTGCTGCCGATCGCCCCCTGGTACTCTTCCCCGAAGGTGCTGTCTTTCGCTCAAACGACCGCTTACAAGCCCTGCTCGATGGCGTCGCCTTCATCGCTCGCTCGGCAGCCAAGAAACGCCAAAAAAATAATCCCGATCACAAAGTGGTCGTTCATCCTGTGGCGCTAAAATATCTATTTCACGGAGACATCCAGACTGCGGTAAGCCCCATTTTGCAAGATATAGAACATCGCTTGACTTGGACCAACGCCAAGGAGCAATCTCTTATTGAACGCATACAGAATATAGGCCTCGGTCTGCTCTGCCTGAAGGAACTGGAACATCTCGGCTCACCACAGTCAGGCACGGTTGCCGAACGACAACAGCGTCTGATAGACCATCTACTTCACCCTATCGAAAGCAAATGGCTGGGACGAAATCAATCGGGTCCTATCATCCCCCGAATCAAAACGCTCCGCATGAAAATTATTCCAGACATGATTCAAGGAACCATCGATAGCGCTGAACGCAACAGTCGCTGGAGAGAACTCGCCAATTTGTACTTGGCTCAACAAGTCGCCTCGTATCCCCCCGACTACCTCGATCATCCTGTCACGGTGACACGTCTGCTAGAAACGGTCGAACGTTATGAAGAAGACCTGACCGATCGCAATCGTCCGGCCCGCAATCTCGAGGTCGTTATTGAAGTGGGCGACGCCATCGAGGTATCGACCGAGAAGCCGGCCAAGGGAATCGAAGATCCGCTGATGACGAAGATTCGATTCGATCTTGAATCCATGCTCGATCGTCTCTCGACCGAAGCCGCCCGATTCCACTCAAAATAGAATGGAAGCTTCCACCAATCTGGACGAATGAACCAAATTTACTTGGAGAACGATCCAGCGGCTGTGTTCAACACTCCGCTACTATTTACAACTCCCGGCGCAATCACTGGAGCCGAGTTCGGCTTGCTCTCTGAAGTGACCGCTGTCGCAGCTTGCAGTTGACGCTGCAGTTGCAAGTTCTCTCGTTCTAACTGCGAAACTTTACTGCTGAGCTCGACCATCTTTTCTTCGGCAGTCACCATGCGCGTGATGACCGTGTTGACCGGCTCAACCAGTTCCCACCAATAATCACCTTCACGAAACCACAACTTCCCTTTTTCAGTCCCGCTGCAAACTTTCGAAAGATGGCTTTTCAAACGATAGATGGGTCCCGCAAACCGATGACTCAATTTCACGATATCGAACACCACCAGCGGCACTAGCAAGAGCAAACCTGGGAACCAAAACCCAAAGGTTTCGAGCATGCCTTGAATATGCTCTTCGGTGGTCCATTCCGGTTGATCGATCCACTGGAACACAAAGTGACCGATTGCAAAATAGGCGACGACCGAGAGCCAATACAAAACAATTCTCCCAACCAAACCTCCCTGCACCACTTGGTCAATCCAGATTTTTCGTCGCATCATCGGACGTTGGTCTCGCGTTAAGCTTTAATTTTCTAAAGAAACGTACACACTTGATAGATCCAAGATCTACTTGATTGCGTTATTGATCGCATTGGCGGAAGAATCGAAACTGCTTCGAGCTGCCGTTGCCATCCCGCGAACCGCCGTAATGCAAACGGCGACGATCAAGGCCAACATCACCGCATATTCGACGGCTGTCGGTCCGCTTTCATCAGCCGCAAATCGGCGAATTAGGCGTCGGATCATCAATTTACCCTTGCGATTACTTGGTTCAGCGAAAGAGATTGGCTTGATACTGTCGGATCAAATCACTTCCCAATCCTTTTTACGCTGCCAAACTGTAGGTTTTTCCTGTAAAAACACCTCGTATTCGAGCTGACTTTTCCTTAGACCTTCCATTTGGGACCGCTATAATCGATAACATAGGTGCAATGAAAACCCAAAAACAACATTTTGGGGGGGAAGGGTAACGCCGTGATTGGCCGTGCCCGCTTCAGAGATTAACCTGGATCGGTTCTTTCCATTTTTTCCTCTTCGCTTCAGACTGCTTGATCAACCCGCAATGTTAGGCCCTATTTTCCTTCGCGAATGGCTCAGCAGTCCCCGTCGGACACGCCACTACGTTCAGCGAATCTCATTTGTGATGACTATCTTCAGCCTAGTCTGCACGGTATGGCTACTTTTGGCCGGTTTGCAGCAAGTGAGAAACTTGGGAGACCTGGCCCAGTTTGGCATGATGGCGTTCCAGATCGTCGCCCCGTTTCAATTGATCGTGTTGATGTTTCTAGCCGCCGTGTCGGCTGCGAACCAAATCTGCCATGAAAAAGACCGTCGCACATTCGATCTGCTACTGCTCACCGAATTGTCTAATTCGCAAATTGTTTTCGGAAAATACATCGCAGGCCTGCTTAATGTCCTGCAACTGTTCGTTGCCAGCATCCCGCTACTCCTTCTGCTAACTCTGCTCGGCGGCGTAGCTCCTCAGCAGGTCTTCGCCGTCGGTATCGTGACTGCCTCCACCCTACTCTGGAGCGCAGCGGTTGGAACGACCATCGCGTTTTGGAGGGAAAAAACCTTCCAAACTCTTGCGATGATCGCGCTGACACTCGTCCTGTGGTGCATTATCTGGGAACCGATTTCTGCCGGCCTTGTTCCTGCGATTCCCTCAGAATTGGCCACCTACGCTAGCCCCTGGCGAGCCGTGTGGGATGCATGCCAACCCCCAGTGACCGCCGCGGATAACCGCTTGCAGATACCGCTTTACTACAGCGCTGGAGCTTTCTGTTTTGCGATACTACTGTGCATGGTGAGCGTCTTGCGGCTCAGAGTCTGGAATCCATCGCGCCAAATCCAACCCCGTATGACCGATGAGGAAGCCGAAAAACTAGCCTCTAACGACTTAGGCTCCAAAGCCTCTTGGAAAGTACGCACCCCCCGACCCATGTGGAATAACCCAGTCCTGTGGCGAGAAATGTGCACGTGGGCCTATGGAAAGAAAGTTCTTGTCATCCGAATCGCCTACTTTATGCTTGCAGCGATGATTTCCGCGCAACTTTATCAAGCGGTTCAAGCGGGCGAACTATTTGGACGCAGCGCGTTATCGGAAGAGCTACTCCCCCCAGCAGCCAAAACATTGGCCCCCCTGTTTTTGGTCAGTTTGGTTCTGCTCAATGCTTTGGCTGTGAATTCCATTACCAATGAACGCGACGGTCAGGCGCTCGATTTGCTCCTGGTCACAGAAATCAGTCCCCTAGAGTTCCTATTTGGCAAGATTTTTGGCGTGTTCTATGTCGCCAAAGAAATGCTCATCACTCCACTGCTTCTCTGTCTTTATCTTTGTTTTGTGCGTGCCCTGAGCTATGAAACACTACTCTTTATCGCAGCGGCTTGGTTCGTGATGACGTTTTTTGTGAGCATGCTCGGGGTGCACTGCGGCATGATCTACAGCCAGTCTCGGTCTGCGATTTCCGTAAGCTTGGGTACGGTTTTCTTCCTGTTCCTGGGTATCGTCACCTGCATGCTGATTATGATCAGCTTCCGAGGATCCTTCGGCCGCCAACTCGCACCCTTTTTGTTGATCATTCTCGGTGGTGGCACCGGACTTTACCTAGCCTTAGGCCATCGCAATCCATCACCAGCGATCGCCATCGCTTCGTACGCACTCCCATTCCTGACATTTTTTTCGATGACCAGCTTTGTGCTTAGAAATCAAGAATTGACGGTTGCGAGCGTCATCGTCATCGCCTACGGCTTCGCCAGCGCATCGATGCTGGTACCCGCGTTGAGTGAATTCGATTTCGCCATGGGTAGAGCCAAGACGATCGATGAAGAAGTGTAGATGGTCGATATCGTCTATCGACTATGAGTCTAACGGTCGCTCTATCGAGCTCAATCTTTCCGATAACCCAAATCCTGAATCACCTGCAACATCTCTTCAAAGGTGATATAACGTCGACGATGACGGACTTTGTAACTATCAATGGCCTCAGCCAACTCTTTTGCGTCCGGAGAAAGCTCTCGGTAGCTATTTGCAAACTGACGTCGCTCGAAACCCGGGGTTTCCGAATCGCGCACAGCGCGACGATCTACAAATTGCATAGTCGCGGCCGCTTGTTCTGTCTGAGCCATTCCCTCGTCCTTTCGCGTTCGATAATCGGCAGAATCCCAAACCATCGAAAATCTAGCACATAGAACGACAAACGCCCTGTCGGAATTTAAGTTTCTATGGAAGTCGTAAATGATATCGTCACGTGCCTCGGTTAACCGTTCCAGCGTGCCCTAGAGCGGCAAACGATACAATTGATACAAGCGTAATATTTCCGAACGATCACCCAGCGAACAAGACTCCGATCCACGAGCAGACCAACAAGCAGGCAACCACTTGGTTCAAGAAATTCGCCCCGTTTTTTAGCGTCTTCGCCCATCCCCGTCCGCGGATTGTTTGGCAAGATTTTGATTTTCGAAAGAAGCGGTTTGCACTTTCTGCTTCAAAGAGTCTACCGCTGCATTCTGAATACCCATCGACTCCATATGCACCAACAGAGAATGACATTCCGAGATATCGCCCAGCGCAAATCGGGTCTTGGCAACCGCTAACATCGTATCGTTATCGCAACTTGCCAGTCGCTGCTCTGCGTTGGCTAAAGCTTGCTTCGCTTCACGCGTTCGCCCCAAATTCGCCAAGGACTCCGCTCGTAACCATTGAGCGCGAACGGGCATTCGCTCCAAAGGATGCTCATCCCCAAGACGATCCAGCGTCGCTAAGGCTCGTTGCGGACGCTGCGTGCGATGATAAAGCTCCGCGACCGCCATTTGTACCGCAGGAAAATCTGGCTGATAAATTAAGGCCCGATGATACGCGGCCAAGGCTTTATCCCACTGCTGCCAAGCCACCAAAACATCCCCTTGCAGCGCCCAAGCGCCCGGATGACGACGATTGGTATCCAACGCCGAAGTCGACTGCTTGGCAGCTTCATCCAGCTTTCCCTGCTCCAATTGCATCTGGCCCAAACGCACCGTGAGATCAGGATTTCCACCCGATAAACGAACCGCCTCCTCCATATGCGCGGTCGCTAATACCCGATCCCCCTTCTTCCACATCGTCTCGGCATATCCCCAATGCGCTCGCTCATCCATGCCACTCTCTTTTAAAGCTTCCGAGAAATAGGTCTCGGCATCATTCCATTTTTCCTGCTGCAACGACTCCGCTCCCCGCAACGATAACTGACGAGCACCAGCCAAAGCTTCGCCCACCGGCGGACGTCGCCAAACACGACACCCACTTGCGGAGAGTAGTAACAAGACGGCTATCCCCACCCAACCCAGAGAAAAACCGCGTTTCAGTCGCGCATCCTGCACCGGACCCAATGCCTGCTCAACAGTCTGTACGGAGCCTCACCAATTGCCAAATCCTGACACTCTGGAAACACTAACAAGGAATCGATTTCCAAATCAATACAGATCCCCCTCCTTTCTAGGTTGCTAGCACGATGGAACCTGGCCTATATCACGGTATGAACCTTCAGTTTCGCTACCCCGAAAACTGGAAGCTTTCCGAAGAAACCGAACACGGTCAAGTTTCCGCCGTCCATGTCGAAAGCCCTGACCATGCTTTCTTTACCCTTAATCGCTATCGCAACTCCACCGATCCCCACGCGATTCTCGAAGAAGCCGTCCAAGCCATGCTGTCCGAATACGATACGCTCGAGGAAGAAGAAGGGACCATTGCCGTGCAAGGTATCGATTACCCAACCCGTATCGTTCGCTTTTACTTCCTGGACCTACTTGTCGCCTGCCAATTCGTCGCCATCCCCGACCAAAAAGACCAACTCTTGTTCCAATTCCAAGCTGAAGATCGCGACTACGACAAACTTCATCTGGTCTTCCAAGCGATGATGCATACCGCCGTCGATTCCCTTAAAAAACGCTAGCATTTTGTAAAGATTACCAAAGTCGTGAGAAAAACTTACAAACGCTTTGTAATTTCGTACAAACCCAAGCTCTCAAATAGACCGATTGGGAAAAGAAATCCGCGCCGATTTCCCCCAATTTCCACAAATCCCAGCCTAAACCGTTTTTTATTCTCCCTACCAGTAGTTTGGCACGGTTATTGCTTTATCGAATAAATATCAGCGACGAGAACCTGACGCTTTCCGCTACCGAGCGAGAACGGCACAAGGGATTACAGGAACTCTCGGTTTCGAGCCTGAGATGTGGGCCCCACGTGATGGGTTTTACCCAGTGGCCCGAAACGACTGATAAAGACATGGATGCACCGTGATCTTAGAGGCGAATGCCGATCGATGTATGACGGCGAACTAAATCTCCGACTCACCGGAGCACTGCCCATCTTTCACGGTTGAAAAGGGTCAGGGTGATAATCTTACCACCCTGACCCTTTTTATTTTGCACCCTTTTCTGCTGCCATTTCAATTGGACGCATCGAAACGAATTAAATCCGCTTCGCTCCAGCATATCGTTTTTTCTTGAGCCAACTTCGGCAGGAACCATTCCAGCGGAGCGGGTGATTTGCCGCGGGTGCAATTATCGATGATCAGAAAAGCTGCGAATAAGTCCCAATTCTCGATGTGATGCAGTAATTGTTCCCAGCGATTTGCATCATATAGCCCCCGCTTCCTCTGCTGAAGATAAAGCGCATACGGTTCATCGTGATACTGAACCATTTGAAGCAAATCGGGCTGATCGCAATAACCCGCCAAGAACCCCTTGGCTAAACTTGCATGGCTGCGTGGGTCGGTGATCGCCACACCATTTTTCGAATCCGGCTTCAATGTATCGTGAACGTGAATCAACACTCGAAGAATATCGTAATGCTCCTCGGATAACTTTGCTCGCAGACGCTCCAGATTTTCTTCCAACTCAAGAATGTGCGCGGCAATCGTACCCTCAGGATGCCCCCGTCTCGGCTCTCCAAGTTGGATGTTGCGGCAATAGATTGGGTCTTGCCGGATTTGCTCCAGCACTAGGCGATAATCGATCAATTTAGCAGCTCACTTCAGTCGATGGATTCATTCATTGCAGATCGATTTTCTACAGAAACTACCTCTGCCCATTCCCGATCTACAGCCACTCTCCCAGCCGTCACGTTTGTCTCTCTCCCACTCGGGCAAGACTCGCTCACTCCGGCAGAGGTTCATTTTTTGTTTCCGGCGCGAACCAAATGAGCACCATTCCGACGAAGTAAACGCAACTCAGAACCAAACAGGCCGATGCATAACCACCGCTGAGTTTCACAAAGCCCAAATCGATACCATCTTCGAAGAAGAGCACTAATGTCCCTAATTGAAAGCTACCGATGGCAGCCAAAATGCGCCCAAAGTTGAAGCTGAATCCCTGTCCGGTTGCGCGGATTCTCGTCGGAAATAACTCAGGCAAATACAGTGGCAACCATCCATAGAACGAAGCGGTGCACACACCTGCGATGAATGCAAAGACGAGCAAGGGGGTCCCGTATGTTCCCGATGTCCCCTGAAACAACAGGATTGCGGAGAACCATGAAACAATGCATAACGCGAAGTAGGTTTTACGTCGCCCGAGCAGATCGCCGAGCCAAGCGGCCAAGATCGCTCCTAACGTCGCACCCGCCGATAAACAGATCAGCATAACTTCTTTAGCGCGTGGCCTTACGAGTTGCTCCGCCGCTGCGACATTTCCAGCAGCAATCAGTTGAGCTTTTTCCTCCTTGAACTTTGTCTCGGTCATTTTATCGGCCCATGCGGGTGCTTGTTGCGTAGCTCCCCAGGTACCAAGCAAAGCGACTCCACTGAGCCCAGCTCCCAGCATCATACGGAGGAGCATCCGCGAATTGTGGGCAGCTTGTTTCTCTCCCGCTGTTAGTGCTTGATCTTTTGCCAAGCTGGCTCGCTTTTGATACTGATAAACCGGGTAGAGATATCCAACCAAAGCCAACAGTAGACCGCCCACCGTAGCGATCAGGCGGAGGCTCAGCGTATGCTTGATTTCACCTGTCGCATCGAAAGCATAAAGATAAACCATCAAGGCAGGTCCCAGCATACCGATCAGAACTCCGATCAAATCCACAGAATTCCAGTGGGAGGTTTGTCCTGCCAGTTGGGTCTCTTTCCACTTCTCGGACTCAGGCACCATCAACCGAATAAAGAAGGTCAGAATGGCTGGCACAATTCCAAGCAGCATCATGATACGCCAACCTTGATTGGCCGTGAGATGCTTGACCCAGTCCTCCGATAAACCGATTCCGTACAAGGTGGATTCAATACTTCCAATAACCTGAGTCAATGCCAAGCCTATAAACCCGACGATGAGATAACCCACATTGGCGGCCGCACCGATATAGCCTGCCATGGTTGCTCGAGATTTATTCGGAAACATTTCCATGACCAGAGCCACACCCAACGACCATTCGCCTCCCATACCGAGCGAGGCGATGAATCGATACAGACCGAGTTCCCAGGGCGTGTTGGATAATCCGCACAAAGAGGTGAAAACTGCATAGGTCACAATGCTGATCGACATCGCTCGCACGCGCCCAACACGATCACCAAGCCAACCGAAAAGAACTCCACCGGTGGCCGCTCCAACCAAAAACAGCGCCGTGATCACACCAAGCCATCGAGCAACTTCCGCTTCGCGCTGCGGTCCCAGCAAATCTTGAATGGCGGGCCTGCCAACTAAAGAGAATAAGCCCATCTCAGCGCCATCAAACATCCAGCCAAGCAAAGCGGCGGTAAGGGCCAGATAAGCCCCCCGTGTTGTGACTTGGCCCTGTGTTGCAGAAGGGCCCTGTGTTGCAGAAGGGCCCTGTGTTGCGGAAGGGGATGCAGAGCCCTGGGAAGCGGAGGATTGGGTCCCCGTTGGGTTCAGCGACATCGATGGGCCTCGCAGAGGTGGGTGGGATAAAGGATAAGTAGTCGGAAGATTTCAATTTTGTCCCTATTCGAAGTGCGTTGCAATCTTTCCCACCCGCTGCTCATTCGATCCGCCGAGAATTCTGCCCAAATATTTTGGTTGGACAGCGTTTCCCTATCGAACTCTCCCCTTTTTACCGGAAAAAAGCTTCTGTATGCTTGCAGATGCAAGCGAATTGGTTTGTATTGTGTCGTGAGGTTTATCCACTCCTCGCATCATCGAACTTCGCCATCGAGTTTTCGATATGCGCATAATCAACCGACCATTCCTTCCCAACGCTCAAATCTGATACGCTCGACTCGTGGATTACTGGGGATGACGCTCCAACCCAACGAGTCCTTGATGAAGGTGAATCATGCATTCATTCGATACTTCTAGCTCGAACACCACTACCCCCGAATCGCAAGGCGCGTGGTGGAAGCAGTTGACTCGTTACCATTGGTTCGTTCTCGCAGTCGCCGCTTTAGGATGGCTTTTCGACTGTCTAGATCAACAACTCTTTATTTTGGCGCGGCCTGCAGCCATGGCCGAATTGATCCCTGAGAAGGAAGGAGCAACCAAGAAAGAAACAGAAGACAGCCGCAAATTGTCTGGAGATATCTCAACCTCAATCTTCATTGCGGGTTGGGCGCTGGGAGGTTTGATCTTCGGAATGCTCGGTGATCAACTCGGCCGAGCCAAAACAATGATGATCACAATCTTGATGTATTCGGTCTTTACCGGATTAAGTTCCTTCTCGACCGGCTTATGGGATTTCGCACTTTATAGGTTTTTAACTGGCCTCGGTGTCGGTGGTGAATTCGCCGTCGGCGTCGCACTTGTCGCAGAGGTGATGCCTAATTCGGCTCGCCCCTATGCCCTTGGATTGTTACAGGCACTATCGGCAGTCGGAAATGTCACTGCGGCATTCATCAATTTGGGACTCGGGTTAGCCGCAGAAGAAGGGCTTCCCTGGAGCCCTTGGCGATTAATGTTCTTGATCGGTGCTCTGCCCGCACTGCTGGCACTCGTGATCCGCCGCAACCTCAAAGAACCAGAAGCTTGGCAAAAAGCTCAAGCGCAAAAAGGGACGCAAAAGCAACTCGGCTCCTACTCCGAACTCTTTGCCAATCCCACCTATCGAAAACATGCCCTACTTGGCTTGGTACTTGGCTGCTCGGGAATCATCGGTTTATGGTCCGTCGGCTTCTACACGCCAGACTTGATCCGCACCGTTCAAACGCCTTCGGTACGCCAAAACGTGTTCAATGAACTTGCCAACACTCATGGTCAAGCCACCGTGGATAGAATCAAGCTTGTGATGGATAAGGAAAAGAATGCTCCTAAATTAACCGCAGACGAGCAGCAGATTCAAAAACAAGCCGAGGATCGAATCAACGGTCGCCTGACTCGCTGGCAAAGCTACACATCCTTGATGCTCAACGTCGGTGCCTTCCTCGGTATGTTCGGGTTTGGTAGTCTCGCTCAGCGTGTCGGTCGTCGACCTGCTTTCGCCGTTTGTTTTGTCGCGGCCTTTTTAAGTACGGTAACTGTCTTCTATTCGCTTAAAGAGCTATGGCAGATTTTCATTCTCGTTCCCATCATGGGCTTCTGTCAACTGAGTCTCTTTGCTGGCTACGCGATCTACTTCCCCGAATTATTCCCCACGCGTTTGCGTTCCACGGGAACCAGTTTCTGCTACAACGTTGGCCGCTTTGTGGCTGCCGGGGGTCCACTCATTAGGATGGCGCTCGACCGGATGTATTCAGGACCCGATGCAGGACGTTGGACGGGAATTACGATGAGCTTTATATTCTTGCTGGGCCTGTTCATCCTCCCATTCTTGCCTGAAACCAAAGGGAAGCCACTGCCCGAATAAAACTCACACCAGCCATCTGACGCTCAGGGATACGATCAAAGCGCTAATCAAGTTTAATATCAAGCCGACGCGAAGCATTTGTTGCTGCGATATCCGCCCAGTGCCAAAAACGATTGCATTGGGTGGTGTCGCGACCGGCAACATAAATCCGCAACTCGCCGCTAAGGTTGCCGCAATCACAAGCTGCTTGGGCGACCCATCCACCGCTAAGGCCATTGCAAAGACCACCGGCGTAAAGGCGGTCGCTATGGCCACATTGCTGGCCATCTCGGACAAGAACACGATCGCCAATACAATTGCCAACAACATCCAGCCTACGGGCCAACCCCGCAAAACTCCCAACGCCACTTCCATCTCTTGCACTAAACCACTGCTTTGCATCGCCGCCGCAAGACTCAGGCCACCACCAAAAATCAATAAAACACCCCACGGCAATTGACTCAGCGTCTGCCAGTCAATAAGAAATTTCCCTTGCCGCCAATTCGCCGGGACCACGAACAATAACAGCGCTCCAGCCATCGAAATCACCGTGTCGTCAATGCGCCGCATAAACGCCGCCAATGGGCCGCTAGCTAGCGACTCTATGGGCCCGCGAAAAATCCACGCGCCTGCCGTCAACAAAAAAATCAGCAGCACCGCCCACTCTTCATACTTCATCTTCCCCAGCTTTGCCCATTCCTCGCGAAGCGAACTCGCCGCACGGCTCGAAGACGCTCGAAAGCCTTGACGAAAATAGAGAAGCAACACCAACCAAGTTGCAAAGAGCGTCAATAGAGCGATCGGTCCGGCGATCAATAACCAAGCCAGAAAAGATATTTCAATTCCTTGTTGCTTTAGCACATTAAGAGCTACACCGTTGGTTGGTGTTCCAATCGTTGTTGCCATACCTCCGATGGTTGCCGCATAAGCGATCGATAACAACAACATAGTCGGCAAACCACCAACGCGCCTCGACTCACTCGGACTCTCCAAATCATTGCTTTCACTTCCATCCAACCAACGACAAATCCCCAAAGCGATCGGTAGCATAATCGTCGTCGCAGCCGTGTTACTGATCCACATGCTGAGTATGGCTGTGGCCAACATCATACCCAATAAAATACTGGCGCCCGATGTGCCCAACAGCATCAACAGCCCGATTGCAAAACGACGATGTAAGCCCCAGCGTTCAACCGCTAACGCTAAAATAAATCCTCCGAGATAGAGAAAGATATTCGCATCGCCATATGGTGCCGTCACCGACTGAATCACCGAGGTCTTCTGAATCGGCTTCAAGTCGCTCCATGGAAGATCGCGAACCTCGATTACTCCCGCTCCAGAAGTAATCTGCACTCGGGCAAGCGGGCCACGGACTTCAAGAACGCGGGCTAAAGCTACTGGAGTCTTACCGCCACTGGATTCGGCGTGTAGCGTTACTTCAATCGCTTGCCCTACCCGCGGTGGCCCAGCTTCCAAACCCAAGATGGGAAACAGCACAATCGGCAACAGGGCCGTAGCTGGAAGTGGAATGGCTTCCGTGATCCACCATGCTGCCATCCAAACTCCAATGGCAGCCGTAATCGATGCGGCATGCGGCCAAACGGATGCCGTTAAAAGGTATACCGTTGCAGCAAGAATCGGGCCGAGAGCCAGGGACATTGCCCGCCACCACGGGTTGCTCCGAGGCTCACCCATTTCTGTCACTTTGTTCTCCTCACTCGCGGCTCAGCGATACAATCGTTGCTGAGTTCTTGAAACAACGTCCAACTCAACCGATTCTCTAATCAGGCAGAACTTCGCTGAAAAAACGAATCCAGTTTCCATGCATTATCGCCCGAATGGCTTCGTCGCTGTAACCTCGTTTGGCAAGCAACTCTGGGATATGCTGCAAATGCGCGATACTTTGCACATCCAGTGGAGTCTGTTCATAACCATAGCCACCATCCAGATCGCTTCCAATTCCAGCGTGCAAATGATTACCGGCTAATTGACACACATGATCGATATTATCGACCACCCGCTCCATGGTCACCTCGGGCTTGCTCACACCCCTGACCCAACCTGGCTGCAACATGATCGCATCCAGGGCTGCACCAATCACCCCTTGCTGTCGAATCACATGCTTCAACTGCGCATCGGAAAACTGTCTTTGCCAATCGCAGAAGTGCCGCGCATTCTGATGGCTTGCCAGCACACGACCATCATAAAGATCCGCCACTTGCCAGAAGGCTCGATCCGACAAATGCGTCATATCTAAAGCCATCGATAAACCACGCATATGCTCCAGAAGCTTAACCCCTTCACTGGTTATGCCAACTTCGCTTCTGGTACCTCCTCCATAACGATTCGTTCCGTAATGCGTGATTCCAATCGCTCGCAAGCCTAAGTCATACCATTCCGAGATCAATTCCGGCTCAAGAACTGCATCTCCACATTCCATACTCAAGATATATCCAAATGGCAAACGGTCAGTCAAACCAGTTTCCAGCGCTGAGTGACACGCCCTTACATGTTGGGTCAAATCGGATTTCGTTCGAATCATCTTCATCCAACCATTTCGCTCCATCGCTCGATAATAGGCTAGATGCGCGTGCGCGATTGCATAGCAGGCTTCATAGGTGATGTAACCAAACGTATGATTAACCTGCGGTTCTTGCCGAGCCAGCAGTGTCGCGATTCCGAGGTGGACGTCCCCTTTCTTCATTTCGGGAAGAGTAATCGTCGCTCGCCCCCGCCCCGGATCGGTCATTCCCAACTGGCGTTCCTGAACTTGCAAGTCCGCCAAACTGGTGCGCAAATCGCGGTTCCAATCAACCGCATTGAGAGCCAAATCAAGGTGGGCATCGAAGAGCAACATAAGTTCTATCTTTGTCGAATGTAGTCTGGAGAGATAAAATCTCGATCAGTATCTCTTGCGGTTGATGAAGTCGCAAGAAGCGTTTCGACTATTTTGATCCAACGAGGCTTCAGCGTTACCATCACAGATCGAAAATGGGGCAACACGACCCGATCCGGAGAGAAGCGTAGATCATGGATTAGGCGATACCTCGTACAGAGGTAAATGCCTATAGTTCACCTCTAAAGAAAGGAGATTCATGGTGGTCACATACAATCGCCCCCCGTACTTGCCCCAAAGGTCAGGCACATCTCCCAATGGCTCCCAACTCCCCGACATACCACCTTCTTTGATTTGAGTCCGAACTAGCATGGGATACAGGTTGTCGTACCACTTTTTCCAGTAATCTCCGCTCATATGAAACATCACTTGAGTCGAGTAATACCAATAGTAAGTATCCCGCAACGACTTTTCTGCATTCCCTTCACCCGGCAGGTGCTCCAGAAGATAATCGGCGGCCCGAATCATCTCAGGACTCTCCTTCTTGCCACCGTGGTACAGACTCATCAAAAGTCCTACGCTGGTCATCGTCGGATTGGGTAGCAACCCATGTCGCTGAGCGGCCGTGTCGGCTGCATTGGGATTGTAGCGATAAAGATGAGCTTCTGCCCCTTCACCGCGACTGGCGACCAGCCATCGCTGTACGCCGGCTCGCGTCGTCGGAGGAACTTCCAAGCCAGCTAGCTGTGCACTTTGCAGCGCCATCATGAACCAACCGGTGACGCTCGTATCGGTACCTCGACCAGGCCGATAACGCCAGCCGCCATTTTGTGGATCTTGAGAATTCACCATGAATTGCACGGCTCGCTGCGCAGGTTCACGCAGGGCTGGATCTTGCGTCATACCGTACGCTTCGCATAACGCCAAAGCGGCAATACTATGGCTATACAACCAGCCATTTTGATCTGAGGCCGGATCCTGCGGCAGATATAAGTCACCATCTTTCTTCTGGTTCGCCACCAAAAAACTGATCGCTTTAGAAACATTTGGCGCGTACTTGAATTGCCGGTGCGTATAACCAGCGCCCTGGAAAGCCAGGATACATAATGCGGTTGCCGCCGTATCGCTTCGAATCAAAACCTCCGTATCGTAATCCTGCAATCTCCAGCGGCCATCTTTTCTCTGGGTCCTCGCCAAAAACGCCAGTCCCAATTCAATCGCTTCTTCGGTTTGTGGTCCAGCGGGCCCATTGGACTGCGCAGCATCCGCTTGCTTCATGCGATCAATTCGCTGCTGAAACGCAGGCTTCGGAATGGGTATAGAACTTCCAACGGCTCGCGGCGCTCCGGCTGCATCTCGAACGAAACGCTGCGTCACCAATTCCTGCGGAACATTCAACGGTTGCATCGATTTTCGTTCCGTCAAGCGATTACCGCTCTCAGCGTTTTTCAGCAGTCCACCGACTCCATCAGCCGCATCGACTTCCAGAACGCGATCAGCGGCCACCGAATTAGGTTCGCGGCGATCAACCTCACTGACCATGTCCAAGGCGACCTCAGCTGCATCTGCTTGACTTTGATCTCCTTGACTTGCTTCGGTATTGCTCTTAGATTTTTCCGCCATCTTCGAGGCATCTTTCTCGATGCTTTCCCCGCGACCTTGCGTTTGCGGTATCTCGATCTTGCTGCCGCTACCAGGCCGACGCACAATCTCGCCGCTGAGCTTCTTGCCTTGAGAGCTTGGCGATGCACTCATACCACCCAGTTCCCCTTGATTGATCTCCGCAATTGCATCTCGGCCTTTGCGTTCAAACGGCAGTGCAGAGGATCGCGCGGCCGATGCCGCATCAGACGCAAAGCCTTCCGTTGCGTTATCGGGAACCGGACTCACCGAAGTACCCGCGCCTCCACTGCCACGTCCCGTCCGCGCGGGAGTGCCCGCACCCAGTTCGGCCAAACTTTCCAGCGATTCGCTTGGATTCTGATTTTCGGCAGATTCTCCTCCACCGTTCTCGCTCATATTGACTCTTGGATTGCGTACACTCCCTGCTCGACGAGGGAGCGACGGAGCCGCCTTACTCAGTCGCATCTCTGGAGCGGCCGGATCGCTGCGATCGCTGGATGCGGCGACCTCTAGATTGCGTTGGGTAATCGAGTTGGTGTCACGGGGTTTGTTGAAAGAGGCAACTGTTGGAACATCGACCGCCGAGCTGACTGGACGCGCCGACTGGATACTGCTGTTAGCCACTGAGGTTCGACTCGTTTCGGTCTCCGCCATCCGTTCCGCTAACTCCGCGGTTGGCTCGGCCGGAGAAATCTCTTCAATCGCTCTGGCAGCTCGATCCGGTATTACCACTCGCGGAACGGCGGAGCGGGTCGCTGGGCTGCGCATCATCGACGATTTCTCTAGATCTCGCGACGCCTCTCGGCCAGCAGTCACCGCCATCTCCTGCGGTGTCGGTGACCGGGTTTCCGCTTTTCTTACCCGAGCTGGTCGCACGACATCGGCCGATACCGTTGGCTCGGGAATGCTGAGTGATTGCGGTGCCTCGACAGGCGTTGGAGGCGTGTTCGCCTCGGCCCGCGATAACTCCGACAACGCCTCACTCATGTTGGCTTCCGAAGGTTCCGTCGATGCACTCGGAGAAGCTACTTCGGGAACATCAACTTTTTGATTCTGCGGGCGAGTTAACTCTGGTCGCGCTCGAGATAATTCGGCTAAGCGGGGTTCGTTGGAAGGCGCCGTCGGAACAATTTCTGCCCGTTCCATCAGTGCGGCTTGCACGCTCTGATCGCGATTCTCTTCGGGCTGCAGCGTCGGCAGTTTGGATTGCTCTTGTACCGCAAGTTGCATCGCTCCATCTGCCGAAAGATCTTCTTGAGACGCTTCATGTTCGGTCTCCACAGCTTTCAAATAGTCAGGACGCGACGATCGCGATCCGGTGACCGATGGTGAGTTGGCCGTTGTAAAATATTGATTGGCTGCCTGCTCTTTTGGGACCTGCTGCGAGATGGCTTCATAAATATCGGGCCACCATTTTGAGAATATGACTACATTCACCGCGGCAAGCAATAAAATCAAATGCACCGTTACGCTCATAAGAAAGGCAATTTGCAGCGAGCGTTCAACAAACTTCCCGACAACGAATCGCAATAACACCGAAATCAAAACCAAAATGGTCGGTACGGCGACGAGATAAGTCCAAGCGTTATATTGCCATCGACTATCGTCGAAACGCAAATGCGTGGAGACCATCCAAATCAATACGCCTCCGAGCACGACCATGACGATATCGAGAGGCAAATACGATTCCGATTTCGGCGGATTTTCGTCTTGAAGGATGTGACCAATTCGTGCCACTTAGGAACCCTCCGCCGTTGTGACCGAATAATTGGAGATACCGGATTGATTGCATAAATCCATCACGGTGACCACATATTGAAAGGGTGCGCGGCGATCGCCGCGAATGATCACCGACTGCCGAACAGGATTATCGGCTACCGCTCTTTCCAAGATGTTTTTTAATTCCCGATCCGTTACCACCTTGGCATCGAGAAAAAACTTACCCGTTTGATCCACGCTGACAATAATCTCACGCGGTTCAGCCGTCATCGGCTGCGCGCTGCCCGCAGAAGGGAGTACAACATCGAGCTTGCGATCTTCCTCGGATAATCGCGAAGCCACCAGGAAAAACACCAGCAATAGAAACACCACGTCGATCAGCGGCGTGAGATTCAAAGCCGAGAGAGCCTGACTGGTTTTTACTTGTACGGCCATGGAACTTCTCTCGAATCAATCTACGGTTTTTGACGAATCTTCTCAGTTGCCGTTTTGCTCGGCGCAGTTGCCGGTGGCAGTGCAGATGCAGACCCTGGTGCGACGGCAGGTGGTGCCGGCGGACGCACTGCACCAGTCACCGGCGGTTTGGCAACAGCACTTCTCTGGCGATCGCTGACGGCAAGGGGCTTAATTTCCTGGCCATCAAAACGACTCTCTCCCTCAAACCTTTCAATCTTGGCAAGCAACTGAAACAGCAATTCATCCAACTTTCGAAATGCCGACGTGATCTTCCCCTCATAAAAATGCGCGAAGACAGCCGACGGTATCGCAACCATCAAACCGGCAAGAGTCGTTACCAAAGCCACATAGATTCCACCAGCCAATTGCTCCGCTCGATCTTGTCCCGGAACCAATTGGGTCGTCGCATGAAAAGCTTCAATCATTCCCCATACAGTCCCCAGCAACCCCATCAGCGGTGTCACAGCCGTTGCCATATTCAACCAACGGACATTGGCATAGAGTCGATCCGCTTCTCGCTGACTCGCTTCAGCCACGGCATGCTCGATCTCAGAATGGGGACGACCGACCTTCAGCAGCATCGTTTTGATAACAGATGCGGCCGCCGATGGATAACGCTGACATAACTTGTAAGCTGCGATCGGGTCAAGCTTGTCGCTGACAGTCCCCAGTTCCTGAAGGCCGCGAACTAGGCGTCTGGGAACTATTCTCCCATGCCTTAACGCGAACGCCCTCTCCAAGGTGACCGTCACCACGAGCACGCTCATCAAGCCGATGGGGATCATCATCCAACCACCACTGACCAACAGGCTGAGGAAGTTGATTCCTGATTGCATCACCGAATTGGCAGGCTTCTCAGCTGCCGGTTCGGCTTTGGTCAAGTCATTAATGGCCGCTTCGTTGACCACTTGCTTTTCATCATCGGCTGGCGCGTTCTCTTGAGCAACGGTGGCTGCACTCAACAGCACCATAACACCGAGAAGTCCAAAACATCGGATCCATTTCGGCCACTTCGCATCGCGCATTCGCGGTGACTCCAGGTATTTCCAATCTTGAAAACGGCTATTAACCTACCCTATCGCCAACAGCCAACTCGGTCACATTATAATTGCTTTAGGGCGTCAAGTCGCGATTTTGCTTTCTCATTTAGTTCATGTTGCGGGTGTTTATCGACCACATATTGATAGAAATCCGTTGCTATCTTAACGGCTCTCGCCTTCTTTTCTCCCCCCAAGTCGGCAATAAGAACCTCGCTGCACCGTCCAGCTTCGAAAGCGCTTCGGGCCTGCCAATTCTTGATTTCGGCTGGGGCAGATTCACCACCATATCCGTACATCACCCGCTGAAACTCGGGAATCGCTTTGGCAAAGTCCCTTTGCCCGAAGTAAAGCTCGCCCAACATAAATCGACTGCGAGCCGCTATCTCCGTCCGATACTTATCCGCCACATCGCTGTAGGCTTTGATCGCTTCATTGATCTTATTCTGGTTTTGATAGCAGAATCCCAGTTCGTATAAGGTCTGGGCAAGATAACCGCTGTCGCTGTAGCGATCCAGAATGACTTGTAGCCATTTCTCCATCTCAACCCAATTCTTGGCCTCACGCAAACACTGCGCACCATGTAAATAGGTCAATACCTGAACCTGATTGGGAATGGATTTGCGATCCGCCAACTTTTCCAGCGATTGCCGAGCTTGAAGATAGAACTCCATCGCCGCGGTGAACTGGTCGCGTTTGAATTCGCATTCGCCCGACATGAACAACGCCGGGATCCTCATCGAGCCCGCTTCATCCAGTTTGGCTAATTCGGCAAACCGCGTACTGGCCGCCTCATAATTCTCCTGCTGATAATAACACCAACCTAGTTTATACAAAGCTTTTTGCTTCAAACTCTCGTCGGTCGACCCTTTGATCGAAGCCTCATAGTGCTCGGCAGCTTTGTCATAGGTTCCTTTGGCGTAGTCAACTTGAGCCAAATGATAGTGGGCTTCGGCAGCAAGGGGCGAATCGGCCGAACGCTTGATGAGTTCCGAGAAAACATTGGTTGCCTCATCATCCTTCTGCAGCGACTTGAAAGCCCACCCCAGTTCATACAATACTTTTTCCATCGCTACATAATTGGGAAGCTCTGCACGAATTCGCTGAAAAGATTCTGCAGCTTGCGCGAATTGTTTCGTCTGAGTTTGAGCGAGACCTAACTCATAGAGCCCATGGCCCAAACGATCACCCGCCGGCTGTCCTTTCAGAAAGTCGTTCAGAGCGGTCACCGCGTTGTCAAGCTTACCTGCTTGTCGCAAGGCGATTCCTCGAGCGAGTTTCGCTTCATTAACAACCGCTGGATTCTCATTCTTTGCGATCAACGCTTCCAGCTCGACAACCGCCTCATCGTACTTTTGTTGCTGGAGTAAACTCCACGCTTTTCCATACTGAGCATATCCGGCCAACTTGGGATCCGGCTTCGCCTCGAGCGCTTTGCGATAACGCACCAGTGCAACATCAAAATCGCCCTCGGCCGCAGAAATTTGCGCAATCTTGAATTCCGCATTACTTCGCAGCGCACTGTTGGGAAACTCGGCGATAAGCCGTTCCAAAACCTTGACCGAATCTTGGACTTTGCCGCGCTGGGCTAAAACTTGAGCGAGCAAGAACATCACTTCATCGGCCTGCGACCACTTCGCATCCTTGCTGAGACTTGCCTCTAATTGCTTTTGTGCCTCTTCGGCCTTGCTGGTAAAGAAATAGCTAGAGCCAAGAATAAAGAACGCCTCTGCTTGAAGAGCATTGGAGGGAAAACGATCTGCTTGCGTTCCGAGAGAACCGATCACTTTATCGAACTGCCCCGCCATGTTCCGCGCGCGATTCAACCTCAAGATCCACAGATTTCTCGACGGATTCTCTTTGGTCTCCTCCAGCAACTTGCCGTATCGTCCGATGGCGTTTTCTGCATCGCCTTTGAGCAAGGCAGCTTCCGCACCGATATAACCGACATCAGCTCGCAAGGGATGCTCTTTGTACGTTTGCAAAAATCGATCAACCCACTGCAAAGCATTGTCATATTGCTGGGTTTGCAAACTGGCAAACGCCAGATTGTAGTTCGCCCGGGCCGCAATCGAGCTGTCCGTATTACTTTGCACTAGATCGCTATAAATTTGCCAAGATTCCTGCCGCTTTTCGGGCTGCTCAAATAGAGCGTCTGCCAAATCCATTTTCAGCAGAGCCATCATGGCTTCACTCGGATTCCATTGAAGCGCCTGTCGAGCAAGATCCTCACCCCGTGCATAATCTCGCTGCTGCGTCGCTGACATCGATAGCCAGTGAGCAGCCTCTGCCGCTTGAGCATCTTTTTTGCTCAGCAACTTTTCGAAACTCTGCTCGGCCTGCTGTTTTTTGCCGGCTTTAAACCACGATTGTCCCGCAGCCAAAATGGCGCTCGAGGCTAATTTTGATGCGTCATAACGCTTGGCGAACTCTTCGTAGATACCCGCCGCTTCCTCATGTCGATTCTGCTGACCTACACAATACGCTTGTCGATACAGAGCATACTCGGCATTCGCAAAGTTCTTTTTGCCTGCGAGTTCTTTATAGATTGGCTCGGCCGCGGTCAAGCTTTGCTGCTGTACCAATAAATCGGCCTTGCGAAGTTTCACCTCATCCGAAAGCCGATAAGTGGGGAACTCCTTCAACAACTGATCGTAGGTTTCCAAAGCGACTCCCGGTTGCTTCAATTCCTCGTAACAGACTCCCATCGAATAAAGTGCGTCGGATCGAAACGGCGATACCTTTAGCTCAGCCGTAGCAATCAATTTTTTATACCAAACGAGAGCTTGATCACGCGCTCCCATCGCATACTCCGATTCCCCCGCATAGAAATACGCTTGATCGGTAAAATCACTCTCGGGATAAAGTTTCACCAGCGTTGCCATAACATCGCGACAACGTTTGAAATATTTGATCTGCGCTTCGCTGTTATCCTCTTGCTCGCGGGCCAAAGCGTAGTTGCTAAAACCGAGATTGACGATCGATTCTTGACGCAATTCAGACTTGGTGTCCTTGACGGCAATCTCCAGTTCGCTGATAGCAGCGTCATAATCGGGGACTTCTTTCTCCATCATGCATAGCCCGAGATAGTGACGAGCTTTGGAGATGATCGGATCCTCAGGAAATTTTTCGATGAGCTTTTTCCATTCTGCAATCGCTAACTCGAAAGCGCGATTGTTTTGAAAATTGGCCGCATCCGCATAGATGTTCAATGCTTCAACGCTGGAACCATTGACCTTCTGCGGCTGGTCCCCCTTTTGCGGCTCATCCTTGGCATTTTCTTTACCTTGACTTCCCGCCAACCGTCCTGGTTGCTGGCGGTTCTGTTGTCCAAACACTTCGTCGCCAACGACCAGCCAACCACTGGTCACAGCGATGCCCAAAGCGAAAAACCACAAGCTCTGTAAACCGATTTCTTTCGTTCGCAACTTCATCAATCGTTTCCCCTGCCCGTTCCTTGCTGAAAATTGCCCTAACGGCTTTAGTCTCTTCTATCCTGAGACTATGTAGTGTACCGTAGAGAGATCGATGTCTACAGATATTTTGGCTTGGAAGTGAGCTCTACGTGGTACATTCTTTAATAACAGGTGGCGCGGGTTTTATCGGTTCTCATCTCACCGAACTGCTACTTCAGCGCGGTGATCGGGTGACTGTGGTCGATGATTACTCGACCGGCCAACCATCCAATCTCACCAAAGTCGCCAGTCACCCCAATTTGCAGCTCATACAATCCGATTTGGCGGACCCTAAACTGATTCATACGCTGAGCGAAAATGTGGATCGCGTTTTCCACCTTGCAGCGGCAGTCGGCGTAGCCCTTATTGCCAAGCATCCCATCCAGACCATTGAACGAAATATTTATCCGACCCAACTTTTGCTCACCGCCTTGCGGCAACAACATGAGCAGGGTCGCAGCATCCCATTTTTTCTGGCCAGCACCAGCGAGGTTTATGGGAAAAACCCCAAACCGATTTGGAACGAACAAGATGATTTGGTTTTTGGGGCGACAACCAAGCCGCGGTGGAGCTATGGAGCCTCCAAAGCCATCGACGAATTCCTGGCACTCGCCTCGCACCGAGAGACTGCCCTCCCAGTGGTGATCGGTCGATTTTTTAACGTGGTTGGGCCTCGCCAGACAGGAGCCTATGGCATGGTTTTGCCCCGTTTTATTGAAGCGGCCCGCTTGGGGCGTCCCCTGATGGTCCACGACGACGGTTCTCAGATTCGCTGTTTTGCCCATGTCGCCGATGTCGTTCAAGCGGTTGTGCGTTTGGTTGAAACCCCCGCCGCAGCAGGAAAAGTTTTCAACATTGGCAGCGATACACCGGTGACTATCCTTCAATTAGCCCAATCCGTGCGCGATATTGTCAATCCTTCCGCCGAAATCCGCTTTCAAAGCTATTCGGAAGCTTACGACGACGACTTTGAAGATATTCGCCGCCGCGTCCCCGACCTCAGCCGAATCCGCCAAACTATCGGCTACACCCCCACTTACGACATCCCCCAAATAAT
>JBIKMB010000265.1:0-7569 GCA_044359485.1 Pirellulaceae bacterium
GTATTTTGTGTTCTGGTATCGGATGTTGCGTCGGTATCATTCGGACCATTCAGGGTAAGGAGACCGGCCCGAAAATGATCGGTATCTCCGTGATCTTCATGCTTATCTGGGCGGGAGTACGCATGGTATTGATGGCCTTGCGAAATCAATGATATTCGGGCAATGATATTCAAAGTGTCTACTAATCGAAGTTTTGCCAGCGATGTTTTTGCCTGCGAGGAAAAGCCGTTATCTAAAAAAACTCACGTAGAAATGTTTGTTATTTCGCTGTGCATTTCCCTAGCTGCCTGTTTGCTCACGATCAATACGTCGGGTGAAGTTTGTTTTCGACTTTATAAGGCCTGGATAGTGCCGGGCCTCTGTATGTCTTACGAGTTATTTGGGTTCGAATGCCCCGCCTGCGGTTTGACCAGGAGTTTTATTTCGTTTGCAAAAATGGACTTTAGTAAATCGTTCGCTTTTCATCGCGTTGGACCGTTTTTTGCCATTTTGGTTCTTTTACAACTACCTTATCGATTGTGGTGTATCAAGCATTGGCCCCGCCGATCACTGTCTAGACGCGTGACTCGCTCGATAGGATATTGTTTATTAATTGCCCTGATCATCAACTGGTTGTTGGGTCAACTCGGCATTTAATGAAAATGCACGCAGGCTCTGAAAAAAACGATTTGGGTGGATCGTGCGGATTTGAAAAAGTACAGAAAACGGGTCTCGCGACTTTAGACTGCAAGCATTACAATGCCCCGGCAGTGCGTTACGAGCGATACGCGATACAAGGTGTTGACGGAGTATTGACGTGGTCGGTTTAGTGTCGGCTAAGAAGTTGTTAAACAGGCTTGGTCGGTCACGAAATAACCTCAAAAATCCTGGGGAAAACTAGGGTTTTAAAAAACGGATGGGTGGCAGAGTGGTTTATCGCACCGGTCTTGAAAACCGGAGTAGTCTAACAGCTACCGTGGGTTCGAATCCCTCCCCATCCGCTTTCTGAAGCTCCATTGAGCGGATCCCGTTTTTCCTGCAAAGTTAGCAACAATGTGTGTGACCTTTGTACCCGCCCAAACGCTCAAAGAGAAATATGAAATCTTGGGCAATTTTTATTCGGTTGAAGTTGCACCTTCTTGCGTCATCGAATGCCGAAATGTTTTGGAAATCGTTGCCAAACCGATAACCGCTTTGCAACTGCGGTCCATTCCGAAGCAAAAGCCGGATGCCATTTTCGTTATGATGAATCCAGGTTCGTCTCAGCCGCTTGTGGAGGTCGACTACCGAATTCGAGCGAATCAAATTTCGGAATTGTCGATCTCGTTGGTGCCTACGAAACCCGATACTACCCAATACCAAGTGATGCGGCTGATGTATCGCTTTAATCTCCGGCATGTCCGCGTATTGAACCTTTCTGACTTGCGCTGTACCAAGAGTCCACTCTTCATAGCGCAGTTCAAACAGTTGGAAATGAAGCATTTGTTTGATGCACACAGCATCTTTTCGACCCAAAGACGCAACGAACTTAGACACCAAATGTTGAAACACTCCGAAGTCCCAATTGTACGGGCTTGGGGAGTAAGTCCTAATCTTCAACCTTTGATCGAACGCTGCGAACGGCGGTTGCAACCGATGAGATGTCTTAGCGGATTGCTCAAAGAAGGCACCACGAATAAGTACCTTCATCCTCTTCCCAGTCTACAAAAGCAACAGGAGGATTGGGTAAATCGAATGGTAAAGCTATGGAGCGAGCAAATTTCAGTTCGATAATGGTATCTCCCAATGAAACATATTGAACTTCGAGATGGGGGACTTCTCCCGTACATGGAGAACTTCATTGGGGCCGATCTGGCTGATCAATTTTTTTGTACATTGCGCGAACGATGTAGCTGGGAACAGCGACACGGTATCTTCGGTCATATGCCGCCACGATTGATTTGCTCGCACGGTGATCCTGGTGTCATGTATCGGTATTCCGGAGCAGATTACCCCGCCCTCCCCTGGTGCGATGTATTGCTAGAAATTAAAGCTCGTGTGGAGACAGTCAAGGGGCTTTACAATTATTGCTTGTTGAATCGCTATCGTTCAGGTAGTGACAGTATGGGCTGGCATGCGGATGATGAGCCTGAGGTTGGGGAAGTGAGCGGTTCTGCGTCGTTGGGAGCAACGAGAAAGTTTCGTATCCGACACAACGTATCGCGAGAAACACAAACATTTCTCGCAGGGCATAGTACTTTGATCATCATGGCTGGGACGATGCAGCGTTTTTGGCAACACGAAGTGCCCAAAAAGAAGCTGCAAGTAGGAGAGAGAATTAACTTAACCTTTCGGCAAATCTGTACTTAAGACTGGGACCAATGTACTTGCGACGTATTTAATTCCTGTCTCAACTAGTTCTTGCTCGCCTTATATTCAAGGACTTGTCCTGCGACGATTAATTTAGGTTGTAATTCAGCATACGTTACATCTTGAACGCTGCTTTTGTTTTGAATCGCAATCGAAGCAATGATTGCGGTGGACTCACCAAGAATCATGAAAACTGGTTCCATGCGAATCGATCCAAAGGCTATATGCGAGCTTGAAATACAAACTGGAACAACGAGGTTTTCGACCTCTGCTTTTTTCGGCATGAGGGCCTTCATTGAAATCGGATAGGGACCTTTCGCGGACACTCCGATGTCGCCTTCGTTTTGTACGAATCCTTCAGGTGTGATGTAGCGTTGAACATTATGGGAGTCGATGGTGTAGGACCCCATCCCGACGGAATCTAAGACCGGTTTGGTTTTGAGAAGCTCATGTTCGGTCATCACGAATTCACCGACCATGCGGCGAGCTTCTCGCACGTAGATTTGATGCGGCCAGTGTTCATTGTCAAGAAATTCATCCTTAGCTAAACCCCACTTCGAGATCGCGTCGCGAACATCTTCTGGGACACTAGGATCATTGGCCATGAAGTAGAGTAAGCCTTGTTGATAGCGACGATGCGCAGCGATGATCTCCTGACGACGTTCGTAGGAAGCTTTGGGGTAATCATAGTTCATTCCTATATAGTCTGTGCTGAATGGTCCATGATTATTTGTGTCTGTCTTCAAATTTGGTATCGGATCATATTTGTCGAACAGTTCGCGCCAACCCGCAACGAGAACCCTCCTCAAAAGTTCATATTGTTTCGGGTCGTAGCCTTCCGGTTTGGGAAAAGGGATTCGATTGGTGGGATGATTGGTTAAACACATGCGAAAGCAGTACGCCTGAACGCGATGGTCTCCATCACCGTAATTGCCTGGGGGAGCAGGACTCACATTGGGCAATATTCCACTGCTTGGATCGTCGGGTACAACATAGGCACTGATGCCTTCTTTCAGCACCCCGAAATGATGGCGATGATGGAGCACCCCAGTTTGAATACCATTCCACTGCTCACCATACTGAGTTTTGGATTCGCGACCGACGTGAAAGCTCACGCCGGCTGCTGCCATTAAATCACCTTCGTAAGTAGCATCGATGAATATCTTCCCGGAAAATGTTTGGCCATCCAGTGTTCGAATCGAAGTAATACGGCGATTTTCAACTTGGACACCATGCTCTCGATCTAGTAGCAATGGGCGAAAAATGGTCAAGCCTTTTTCCGTTATCCATTGCTCGAACACCTTTTCGGCAGCACTGGGTTCAAAGATCCACATGGTTCGCTGTGCGCCATCGATTGCTGGATTTCCTTGCCCTTTGTTCCCGTATGACTGACGTGTTTGGTGCATCCAAGAGGCTGGCTGCTCATAATGCAACCAAACACGATGATAAAACTCTCGCGCCAAACCACCGATAACAGCTTTATTTCCTGTATCCGTCCAGCCCAGGCCACTTGCGGTCAGTCCACCGAGGTGCTTATCGGGAGAGACGATAATAACGGAGTGTCCCAGTTCCGACGTTCGAATTGCGGCGGTGATCGCTGCCGCTGTGCCTCCGTAGATAACGACATCCGCGGTATGCGACGCTTGCGCATGTAGCTTGGCATGCGGAAAAAAACAGAGCAAAAAACAAAGCAAGCAACGTCGAAAACAGATGTTCATAGGCCAATGCTTCCCATTATCCGAGGGTTTTTTCGCAGGCTAGTTCATACTGATAATAGTGGACAGCTCAAAGAGTAGACTTATTTTTTAACTTTGGAAAAGACGTACAGCAGTTCGCGGGCTATCTGTGCACAACGTTCGTCGTAAACTTTTACTTCGTCCTCGCGACCATCTGAAATTTTGGGATCGTCGTAGGGTATGGGAATTCTCTTTTTCGCACCATCGACGATGGGGCAAGATGTGTCCGCTTGGGAGCAGACCATTACAGCGCAAAAATTCTTGGTTGGATTGGGTGGACTATCATAGCGTTTGGAAAAACACTCTAACGCTTCTCCTTGGGAATGGAGTCGAACTGAGTAGATGGGATTGTCCTGGGGGGCATTTTTTTCGATCCCAAAGCCCGCTCTCTGTAGAGCGGCCACAGCGCGTGGGTTGAACGCGGTGGCTTCAGTACCGCCGCTAAACGTTGTGACTCGGGGGATATTGAAATGCTTGGCAGCGGCATGCGCCCACAACTGGCTTATATGACTGCGTCGAGAGTTGTGTGTACAAATGAAAATTAAGCGCACTTCCTCGCCTGCGGCAGTTTCCTTCGAGACGAAATTACTCAGTTGTTCGAGTAACGCTTTACGATCTGAGCTTATCTGTTCAAACTCATGGCATCTTGCAGCGATATATTGCTGAAGTTGTGGATTCAAATCGTTCTCTCCCTTCAACGTCTGAGGAATCGCGATAAGCGATAACGTAAGTACAGCCATAGCCTGGTAAGTCATTGGGCGCATCTCCTTACTCCTATTGCGATACGGTTTGGCTAGTGACGGATTTTTGAATTCCGGTTGATCTGCCGGAGCATTGGTCGGAATGGTACCACGAATGATTATTTCGATGCGGTGGGAAAAGATAAAATTCCAATGAAGAGAAGTTGGGAGCCGCTGTTTAAGGGGTAAAGTTCCCGTTCAGAAGGGTGAACGAATGGTGAGGTTTTCTAGAGCACTAGCTAACGTCAAGCAGGGCCCCTTTTGGAGCGACGTTTGGCCATTTTGGGGCTCTTTGATTGTTTGATATCATTCTCGCCAGCAAGGTCCTAATTGGGTTGAATTATTGGGGGGTAAAGCTTGACGGAAAGGGTGAATGTTAGGATAGTATAGGAGCAAATGTCTTTGGTCGGACCATTTGTTCATTATATTTTTCGTCGCATTTTCAGTATGTGCATGCGCGCCCGACCATTTTTCGTACTGGTTCTTTGCGGATTGCTCTTCTTAGGGCATATCCCAGCTTGGATCCATTACGTTGAGTTCCATGGTGCGGAAGATTCTGCCAGTCTTGCGACGGACGAGCCCAATTCTTGCGAACATTGTCATCCAAAATGCCGCGTGCTCGCCACGAAAGCTGGGCAAGCGAAGGAGTTACGCGACAGAACTTCGTCTGCGACTCGAGGTTTCGAAACGGAGACCCATGATGATGAGCATTGCATCCTTTGCCAATCATTGGTTCATTCGGTAAGTGCATTGGTGCCGGACGGCAACGTCAAAATTCTCGATGAATTCTCTTATTTCTCTGCGTTGCTCCAGCCTTTTGTGTGGCAGAAGAGTGCGTACAGCATTCAGCAACCGCGCGGCCCGCCAGCCCTCTCTTGAAGGCTATCTCGCTAAGTCTTCCTTTGTTGTCCACGATGCTCCGTAGAGTGTCTGTGAATCAACAGAGGTTCTTTTCGAATACACCCTGCGTGGAATGGGGTGGAATCTATTTCGAATTGCACGCCAACGGAATCCTGCTTGAGATTCGCTTGGAATCTTGAAGCAGTGCTTGGGATCTTGAAGCAGTGAAGGAGGCGTAAATTCACAGGCAATTTTTTGATGGCTTGCCGTTAACTTTAAAATGCCCTGCCGTGTATGTAGCAGTTGGTTTATGGTCCGACCAACCCGATTAACTGATGCTTCGCGGCGGGGCGCCTTTAGCGAGAAATGTCTGAGGAATTTATTGATTTCTGCTCTGCGGCGTAGATGTAAGTTGCCCAGGGCATTTTGGAGATTGGTCGAACATCATGAATGCATTGAATACGATAGGCTACCGCTTAGGTAATCGACTTAGCAGAGGTGGATCCGCACCACGGCTCGGTTTTACGTTAGTAGAGCTCTTGGTGGTTTTGGCCATTATTGGAATCTTAATTGGATTATTGTTGCCAGCTGTGCAGAAGGCACGTGAGGCTGCTAGGCGAGTTCAATGCGCGAATAATTTAAAGCAGATCGGTCTGGCGATTCACATGCATTGCAATTCTCATCGCGGTCGCTTCCCACGATCCACGCATTCGACTATGAACTTCGAGGAAACCTGGATTTACACGTTAGCGCCCTACATGGAAAATGTCGACAGTGTTCGCATTTGTCCTGAAGATCCATTCGGCCGTGACCGGATGGAAAATCAGGGCACGAGTTACTTGCTCAACGAATACATTTGCGAACCTGGACCCGACGAGGCATTGAGTATCAACTTTCTCGAATCGACTTCTCGGACGATCATGGTGTTTACAGCATCGGACGCAAGAGGAACAACCATTACGGATGATCACACTCATTCGCGAAATTGGTTTCGGAGTCCTTCAAGCAATGCTTGGGGCAGAATTATTGCAGATATTCAACCGGATCGATTTAGCGGAGCACCGAAAGGTGCTGCTCCGGCGATGCGAGGCACTGGATATGCCAATTATTTATTTGCTGATGGGCATGTGGAATTGATTCCTGGCCAACAGATCAAAACTTGGGCGGATGCTGGTATCAACTTCGCTCTTCCTAGTCGTTGTCCTGACGTACCCTGATCGATAACGCATACCCTTAAAATAAACGAACGCGCGTAAGCAACTTTGATGATTGGCTGAGGTTAAAGATGTCATTGATAAATAATATTGAACAATGGTTACGAAGCGATGGAATAGCGACCAAGGATCGAAGTAAACGGGCAAAAAAACAAAAACAACGTCGCCGAGTGTTGATGTCCGAGCAGCTTGAGAACAGGCGGTTGATGGTTGCCGATCTCATTCATTTTCTGACCCAAGAGCACATCGACCTGAATATCCAACATACCGCGGGAGAATGGAAATTTGGACCTCGCGATTCGGATGCGACACCTCCAATTCAATACGCCAATGATGAAGCGGTGATGTATGTGGGTGCCCCCGCTTTGACAGCGAGACCATCGGGAAGTGCATTCAATTTTATCGGTGTTGACGCCGGCGCGAATTTCTATCTTCTGCCGCAATCTCAGAATACCGATCTGCTTTATATGGGCATTGCAGCCTATGGTGTTACCTCTTCCGCAGTGGATCGGTATGTTCCCACGACAGAATCAAAAGGACGTGTGACCAGCAATGCGCGGTGGGTGAAAGCGAGTGTCAATGAGGTTCGTCATACAACCCCCAGTGGGGCAACAGGTGATGGTGTTTTTTCGGTTTGGCAAACAGGAACATTCGGTACCCCAACGGTCTACATGTCGTCGTACAACGATGGTGTCAGTAATCCTGACGGTA
>JBIKMB010000073.1:0-24675 GCA_044359485.1 Pirellulaceae bacterium
CGGCGTCACAACAATCACCACAAGAGGTGAGTTTACCGATGTTGCAGTCGATCGCTTGGGTCGCTACCAAGTGGTAGTAAGTACAGGCAAACTATCAACGATATTCAATCTGAATGTTATGTCTTCCTTATCGAGAGTTGAGATTGTAGCGCCGACTCAACCGCTCGCGGCAAATTCTACAACTCAATTGGTAGCCAGGGCATACGATCAATTCGGTGCGCTTGTAGCGGGAAATTTCACACAGCAATGGTCGGCTAGTGTGGGCACTATCACCAGCAATGGACTCTACACCGCGCCGGCAACATCGACCACTGTAAATGTAACAATGCGCAGCGGTAATCTTACAGCGAGCGTCACTCTTAATGTTGCCGGTGCTACGGTTTCGAATCAACTCAGCAATCGAGATATTGCAAATCTTTTCACGCAGTACTTTGCGGATGGCTCCATCAATCGTACAGAAATGATGGCAATTCTTCGTTTGCCAGGTCGCGACGGAATCGTTGATGCAGTAGAACTTGGCGACTTAATGCACATCGTCAATAATGGACGACTTTACAACATCGCCGATTATGTCCAAAATCTTGCGAGCGATGTGGTCAATGGTAATCGTGGAAATCAAACTTTCCAAGGAAGACCCCTAGGCAATCTAACACCTGGTAGCTCTGCTGCACAACTCAATACGCTCATCGACAAATGGTTTTTGGGCGCGGACGTTCCCGTGCTAACCAGTACTTCTTATTCCTATCAGACAGCCCTCGGAAACCTATTCAGTGGTACCCCCTCGTTTCTGGATCAAAAGCAAGGGATGTTGGGCGATTGCTACTTGATTGCCTCGCTAGGTTCCATAGCAATGGTTAATCCGACCGCTATCACCAACATGTTCATAGACAATGGAGATGGAACGTTCACCGTGCGATTCTTCGGTGGCAGCTACGGTTCATTCTTCAATCCGGATGGAACGATCAGCGATGGATTTGCCAGTGGAACACAGGGCCAAGCCGATTATGTCACCGTCGACCGACGTTTACCGGTTTTCTCCGGCAGTCGCTTCGCCTACTCGAATTATGGTAACGACTACCGCAGTGCCAACAACGTACTGTGGATCGCATTAATAGAAAAAGCGTATGCTCAATGGAACCAAACCGGAAATGCGGGGAGGAACGGAGCCAATACTTATGCTGCCATCGAGGGGGGCTGGATGGCCACCGTTTACGCTCAACTGCTAGGTCGTAACTCAACCAACTATTGGTTCAACAACACTCAGAAGCAGGTGTTGGTGAATGCTCTCCGTAATGGTCAAGCGGTGACATTGGGAACCAAATCTGGACCGATGGCAAATGGCTTGGTCCAAGGACATGCGTATATGGTCCGTTCCTATGACGCTGCGACGGATCGCTTCCTGCTCCATAATCCATGGGGAACAACCCATCCCACTCCACTTAACTACTCACAACTGCAACAATTTTGCTCGGTCTTCGTAGTCGCCAATCCAGTCGGAACTACGCCAGCGGTTCAAGCTCAAGGGCGTACGATCGTTCGCAATGATTTCCCCATGGAAGCATTATTATTCACACTTCCAACACGATCCCAACAAACCATCGAAAGCAGTTATTCAGGTGACATGAGTCACTTACTGTTGGATCTTACATTTGATGATGATCTACGAGCAATTTCACAGCCGCAGATTGTTTCAAGCCAAGACTCTGAAATGCAATTGCTTGTAGGCTTAAGTCGCGAAATTGAGGAAATACAAGCTTCTTTATCCGACATTCGCATCGATCGTGATTTGGCTATCGCTGTCGATGAATTATTCTCGAATGAAGAATTCTTTTATCGCTAAGACGTATGACTTGTGCTAACCCAATTCAAGCTAGAGTGATTAGGTTGCGAATTGCTATTGAATGTCGGTCATTCCATTAATTGCTTTGTCCAAAGATTCGCGGAAGCTTTTGAGGAACTGCTGCCCTCCCCCAACGAAGACGTTTAATACCTTTCCGTCGCGATCGATGATCACGGTTTGAGGGATCGCACTCGCTTGATAACGCTGGGCAGCTACACCATCGATATCTAAAACGACCTTGGTATGCAATTGTAGGCGTTCCATAGCCGCTTTCGCTCTCTCCGCAGGTTCTTCCAGATTGACTGCGACCAATTCCACTTGCTCAGCAGGAAATTCGGCGACGATCTTATCGACCTCAGGCATAGTTTGCATGCAGGGACCGCACCAACTAGCCCAAAAATCCAATACCACGATTTTTCCTTTGAGGTCGCTCAATTTAAACTTCTCGCCGCTAACGGTTTCAAGTTCAAATTCTGGAGCGGGTTGTCCAACAAGAGTACTTTGTTCGCCCGGATTGCCAGCCCCTTCTTCTTCCGTTGGCTCGAGTGGCGACTTGGCCAGATTCAATTTCCAGGGATTGCTGGCCAAATCAGCGGCTTGAACATTCGCTTTTGGCCCCAGAAGCAGAATGTCAATTTCGCTTATCGGCAGGCTGCAATTCCCAAGCAACGGATTACTCCCCAGAATGTTTTGATCCGAAACACTGGCAGGAATGAAAGACATCCGAAGGCCATTTCGGAACATAGCGACCACGCTTCCGGGCGGTAGTTCGACCGTATCATTTTTTTTCTCTGGCAATTCCGCTGTTGTTTCCGCCGGAGTTTCGGTCGTCTTTTGTTCGGTGTTTCCAACATTCCAATTCCGTTCATGCAACCATACGATTTGGGCAACTTTCGCAATTGGAACTTGAACTTGCTCGAGCCGTATTTCCATAGTTGCAAATTCCGAATTGATGGCCACCAAGCGACCTCGGAGGAAATCTCCCTCGACGGAAATCAAAACATGCGTAGGTGGGTCATTTTTGGAATTGCGAGGTACGGTCAGCAAACGTTCGACTTTCTTGGCGGAAGGGATCTTGCCAGATCTCAATTTTCTTAATTCAATCGACTGAACCGCATTATTCGCCAACGTCCCAGATTCCACTTTATCCGATTTAAATTGAATTCCTTCTTCAGTGACGGACTGTAATTCTGCAGCGAAGGCATCCCCATTCCGCAAGGTAATACTGGGCACCATCAACTGCCGTAATTCGAAGGAAGGTTCGACCGGTTGCTGCTCTTCATTCACTCCAAAATTCATTTGTACTTGTACCGCAGCGGTTTTCGAATCGGAAACTGCTTGAAGACGTCGAGCCCGACCGCGAAAATCAAGACGAGCATCACCGGCGTTTAAAATTGCAACCGCTTCCTTCGAAACGATGCTTTGCCATCCAAGTACCGAATCCTGCCCGCTAACGGCAACAAGACTTCCTTCCAGTTGGATATCACCACCCATAAAGGCGCCTTTCCGTACTGTCGCGGTCGTCGCAGCGGTTGGCAGAGGTTTATTGCTGCCGCGGAAGGACATTATGCTCTGGATCGGAAACTGCACCGCAACTTTTGTGGAACTGGGAGTGAAGCGAACAACTCCATTGGTCGTGCTAATCCATTCCCCTTTCCAGCGTGAACCATCAAAGAATTCCAATTGAAGGCTATCAGAATCCTGGATCTTAGACTTTTCAGTTTTGGGCGACGAACTTACTTTTTCCTTGTCTTGCTTCTCAAGTACATCTTCACCTTCTTTGATGGAGTCAAAAAGCTCTGCAAAATCCTCACCTTTTTTAGACGGTGGTTCCTTCGCATTACTTGTCGCAGAACTATCGTTATTCACTCCATTCCCGCCTGCTTCGCTTTTTTCCATTTGAATCACTTCCGTGATTTCATTCCATGGGACGACGACTTCGCCATTTGACGTTTTGAGTTTCCAGCCTTCTTCTGGATTGGCAGCGGCCACGTCGCCCGTCATCGGCTCAATCGCCCCCTTGATCACATAATTTTCACCCGTTTTTCGATCGGCCGGAAGTGACATTGTCCAAGCTCGGACGCGTAAACGATCTAGTCGCAAGCCCTCGGTATGGTTTGCGATGGCAATAAATGGATAAATTTTCCCTTCGCTTCCGGAAAGCGTTAAATCGGCCAACAACTTCCCATAACCCGAATAGACAACCAGACGTTCTTCCTTTTGATCATAAAACAGACTCAGTTCCATCGTGGACTGATTCGCGTCTATCGAATCTAATTCCACGATTTCGGCTTTACCCTTTGCTTGCCTTACCAATACCAATTGGTTTTGCCATGTTTCAACTCGAAACGCGCTGTTGATGTTGCTGGCGTTTTCGTCAACCCCAATCGCGATGGCAAAACCAGCCTTCCCTTCCCAAGAGAGTCGCAGATCAATGGCACCTTTTTCTGGCAACAAAACATTGCCGATAACTCGTGAACCTAATTGATTACTGACCAGGGAGGCACCCTGCATCATCCAAGCTTCATCGCCGGAAAATGGCTTCCAGGCGCTCGGATCGCGAGGTCCCTGAAACAGCCATTGAACATCGTTGGAATTTTTCACTAAGCGACTCAAGGCATTTGCGGGAACTTCGATCTGACCAAAAGTAGCACTTTGAAAACCAATTTTGTCATCCTTCCAATTTAGAACATCCCCGGTGATCCGATCGCCGGAGTGCATTTCCAAGGTCCATGCCGACAGACCGGCATTCGCGTCTGGATTTTGACCCAATTCGAAACCGCGAATGGCATCGATGGGAATCGTTAAAGGCTGGAGAAAGTGCCCTGATTTCCAACTGATACTGTCGGTGGAATCAACGCCAACAAGCTCACCTTCCACAAAGTCGCCATTTTTGAGACGTAGGCGTGGTTGGCTGGATCGACTTTCGGTTGCGGGATTCGCTGGACTATTTGCGCCCGCACTTCCATTGGCAGGAACTTCCTTAGCTTCCTCTTGGGCATACACCTGGACTTGATTTACCGCGACCAACGCCACAAGCAAAACGGCCAAGCCATAGTACCATGATTGACAGAACACTTTAGAACGAAAATTCATTGTATTGCTTAACCTGCAAGGTTGTTTCAGCGTTCATAGATGGGAAGAAAACGGTAGTTGAGCGCAAGAGCTAACAGGCCCATCGACGTCCCTATAGCTGGTCCCATTTGGCCTGTAAAACTTCCATCCGCTTGCTGCAATGCCTTCAATTCGCGAATCGTCTTGGTATTCCACTTTCGCCAGGCGGCAACATCGCCTTGAAAGAGCGCTTGAGCTTGATAATACCTCGTATACTCCGGCCATGCGTTGTTATTCGCATCCAAGGAATTGGCAATATAATTGAGCGTAGATCGATACGCTTTTTCATCTTTGCGTTTGGCTATAGCGAAGACCAGCGTGCAGATTGAGGAGCGAGCCAGCGACTCTTCAAAGCCGCCGAAGCCACCAGAGTAACCGACTGAGCCGCTGGTGCTGGTCATACTCGAAAAATATCCTATCGCTTGATCAATCGATTCATCGGGAACTTCAATACCGGCGTTGCGAGCCGCCAAAAGTCCCATCAGTACCGCGCCGCTCACGCTAGTATCCGCATCGCGGGCATCCGGCGAATAACGCCACGCGTGGAAGGGATTCTTCTTTTGCGAAGTGATGGATGTTCTCACCGCGAGTTCTAAGGCTTCACCTAAACTTCGCTGTTTCGATTTATTGCCATCCGAACCCTCCCATAGCAGACGGTCATCGACCGCGCCGTATGCTTCAGCAAGTGCGAGCATACCGAACCCATGGTGGTACATGCTTATACCGATATAACCGGTATCTTTATTTTGAGCAGTGATGATGCTTCGCAATGCTTTGCGAATGACATTGCTGTAAGGTCCAAAATTTGGATCTTCACCGGAGGCCAAAAAAGCCATAACAGCCAGCCCCGTCGATCCGGGACCTGAGTCACCGCCACGACTCCAAGTTCCATTTTGATCTTGGGTCGAGACCAGGTACTTCAGGCCTCGTTCATACATATCTCGTACATCGCGAGGAACGGCGTCCCCGGTTTGCATTTCAGGGGGTTGCGCGACAGCCAGTGAGAGTGGCTGAGCCAAACAAAAACCAATGATTGCGTACCAACCGAGTCGTATCACTATCCTAATCCCCCAGCATTTCGGCGAGCAGGAGCTTTCTCTTGTTTATCATCACCTTCGTTATCCTTCTTCTCTTTCTTATCTCCTTCTGCCGAGCCATCTTCGTCTGCAGCTTTGGCTGGCTCTTCTTCGAACTTTGCTCCCTGTCCTTCCAACATCGATTTCCAGCCCTCGACTTGCGAGCGTCTCTCCAAATAAAATTTCAGTTGCTTCTCATCCAGAAACTCCTTCAATTTTGACTCGGAAACCGTGAACATGGCATAGTCCACCAGGTACACGCGGTACGAGTCGATCACCTTCTTCCCTTCAATGCGATCGAGAACGGCAGTAATCAATGCTTCGCGTTGTTTGCGCAAAAGCGGCATTGATCTCTCCAAAGCACGAATTTGGACCTGCAAGATAGCCTTATTGATCAATCGCTCGCGCCGAGAAATTTCTTTTTCCCATTTGTCTGCCTGCTCGGTCGTCAGCATACTTCTCAAAACACTATGAAACAGCGAGGTTTCATCCAATATCCCTTTTTGCACCAACTGTTGGATCGGTGAAATGATACGAGAAATCTCCCCTACCTGCTCATTGACCGGTTGCATGTTGCGAGTTTTAAAGCGGGCCTCATCTACCATTCGGAAAAATCGAGTCAAATCTCCTTCCAATGCAAGTTTGAGCTTTTCTTCCTGGTTTTCTGTGATCGATACGATGGACTTAAGATTCTCAATTTGCAACTGCGCTTGGCTTTCAACATTTTCTCGAAATACGGCCTCTGTTTTGCCTTCCAGCGCCCAAGACTCAAACCAACCTTGCTGGACTGCTATCGCCCGAAATTGTCCGTAACATGCCGGACTGAAAAGATTCAGGACAACCGCAATAACAATTGTGCGCAGCGCAAATAAAACCGCCGAGGCATTTCTCTCGATATCGTCTCTTTCGGAATCTGCTGTAAAGTCAGACATACACTGCCTACTGTTCAATAATTCCCTGATCTTCTTCGCCCGATGTGCCGAATTGGACCTGCTGTAAACCATTGAGAATTTTGCGTTGGTACTTGTTTAGATGCTTAAGAATGGAAGTGAAGGACATATTTGGAATGTATTGTCCGTACCTCAAATAGTTGAGCGGCTCTTGTGGCAATCCTCCTAATTTGGAAATTGCCTTTTCTACTTCACCCCTTTGCTCTGAGCTGAGCAATAAATGATGGTCGACAATTGCGACTGTCGCATCGATTTCGCTTTGCTTTTCGAACTCTAATCGCGCATCGACTTCCGCCTTGTAACCCGCAAACTGTTCTTCGGTTAACAGCTTCTTGAGTTCTGGCTCAATGAGTTCAATCATTACGCTACGGCTTACAGAAAACGGAACTTCGGGAAAGCCCATTGGAATGACCGAGAGCTTTCTCTTTAGTTTCTTGCCTTCGCTCGTGCTGCTTAATTGGGTTTGAATCCATTTCGCATCCCACGCATCAAGAGCGGTTTCCTGTTCTTTAGATAAAGTGCAAGCCCGCCGCAGTAAAGCTCTTTCGAGTTTCAGCGCCCTGGACAATCGGTTGATGCTGGGGTCGAGTTCTGCCCCTTCTGGATTGACATCTGCTTCAACATTTGCCGGTGGGTTCAGGGCGGCCCTGCCAGCTTCGATTCGAATGGCAGGTGCAATCATAGCGGCTGGAGCCACCCTGACTTCAACCTGGACTCCGACGGCTCCCTCATCCGCTTTTTTCTCTTCCTCTTTTTGTCCTTCACCGCTTTTTTTCTCGTCAGCAGGTTTCTTATCTGCCGATTTATTTTGATCTTTTTTCTCTCCAAAAAAATCATCGAATACATCGAGACCGGACTCATCCCCTGCCGTTTCTTGTTTGGGCGGGGGATCTTGAGCCAAACTCATTCGAACGGCCACGCTGGTGTGCAGGTGCGATATGGTGATCAACCAGCATCCCATGAGAAGCCATCGATGTGTCGCGAGCAAAGTGTTCATGATCAGTTTCCGGATTGTTTTTCCAGCGAGTTAAAGTACTGGTCGAGACCCGAGCGAAATTCTTCTGGTAACGACTTGCCCGCTTCTCCGCTGGAACTCTGCGTGTCTCGGTATTCTCGATCTTCCTTTTCATTCGTTCCAGCTCCAGATAGGGCAAGAGCAAGGTCGTCTGTAGTCCCTTGGCCACCACCTCCCGGACTTGAACCGCCACCACCTCCACGAGCTTTCGGATTGATTTTCTTCGACTGCAACAGCAATTCGATGGCTTCGGTTTCAGCGGCAATAGTGATCGCTCCAGTTTCATGGGTGTACAACAAATCTTCCGCCTGTTGCATCACCTCTGTTACTTGAGCAAGCAACTGCATTTCTTTTTCAAAATGAACCTGTGATTCTGGTAGTTGCTCTATGCGTTGGACCACTTTTTCGACTCGATCGGCCAGCACACCTTGTTTCTCACCAAGTTTGTCGGCCGACTCTTGGAATACTTTTTCCTCAACACCTTTTTTCGACTGTTCGGCAACTCTTGTTTCTTCCCGCAGATTGACTTCCGCTTCCAAGATCTGCAAGACTTCCAGCACGATGCTTGGCGGCAAACTGTCACGACTCTTTGAGCCGGGGCAGCTTCCCTTACTTGCCGGATCCACCAAGTCATCTGCCCAACGATCTAGGTTGTCGGACCAAAATTCCGCTTGGGCAATCGATAGCCCTTGTTCTTTTGGAATGTCATCGGCGAGAGACCGAACGCCGCTCAACACATCAAACTCTTTCATTTCGTCCAACACAAGCTTGAACTTCTTGAGTGGTCGGCGTTCGAAATACGCTTGCATGTCATCCATGATGGACGACAGTGTATCGACGCTTTTCGTTTCCACTTTGGTGAGCTCATTTAAGGCAGCCTTATCTTCATCGGCCATTCCCGATCGCACACCGAATGTCGAGGGGATGCGATCTCCTATGCGATTGGCGACTTGCAGTTGTTCTCTCGATGCGGCTTTTAGCCTCTTTACCAGCGTACTACCTTCGAGATTACCAAGCAGTTCGCTCATATCGTCTGCAAGTTTTTGAAATTCCGCCAACAGTTCATCTTGTTCCTTAACGGCCTCATCCATCGCCTCTTCCTGATTCTTGGGAGGCGTTTTGCCTGAACCAGTCACGGTGGTAGTTGGGAGAGAGAAACGGCCAGGTTTATTCGACTTGCTACCCGCATCAGCATCCTCGGGCTTGTTTTCATTCGGCTGTTGCGAAGACTCCGCATCCACCAAGGCGGGCACAGTGGGAGGTGGTGGTTGATCTTTCTTTTCTTCTTGACCTCCGCCAGATCCAGATTTCGCATCGCGAACTTGGCCCGCCATTTCAGACGGCTTACTTTGAGAATTACTTTCATTCTCGCCACCCGGATTCTTAGCTGCCTTGTCCAACAAATCAGAGACACTCGGCATGCGGTTGGCTGAGATATCATTCAAAATAGAAAGCATCTCGGCCCATTTATCCAGATGTCCGACACCGATCTCCGAATTGCGTGCCGCTTGCTTTAACAACTGTTGACCGGTTTGCCCCAGTTGCGTCAATCGACGCGCATTTGCCTGTTCGGCGGACGCTTGCGATTCAAGTTGTTGACGCATTTCGTCACTATCAAGCTCAGCCGCACTCATTTCTCTCAGCCGCTTATTGGTTTGATTGAGTTGTGTCTCTCGATCGCGAACTTCAAGCGCTTGTCGATGCCAACGATTGAGTTGTTCGGTAACCCAGATCGCATGCTGTTCTGGCGACAGGACGTACAGTACATGCGGCGCAGAATAAACACGGGTGCGATTGGGCAAGTAATCCTCCACCCATGCTCGCAGTTCGATCGGCTGGGGTTCAATATTATGGTCTTTAGCGGAGAAGACTGCATCCAATTTCATGGAGTCCTTTTCAGGTCCGCCAGCAGCCAATACCAATTCGCCTTGGGCAGGTTTCTCGACCAGTGCACTCTCTAGACCTTTCCATTCCAGTCCGACGCGTTTAACGCCAAAGTCATCCATCGCGGAAAGATCAAAGTTTAGTTGTTCAGAATCGAGAACGACGAGTTGGCGCAAAAGACCTTCAATATTCAATGAAGGGGCTTCATCCTGTAGGCCTTCCAACTTGAGCGTCAGCGGTTCGCGATTCGACAACCGATCGATGTCAACCCATTCCATGGTCCATCCTGGCGCTGCGCCTTCTGCAACGAGTTTAACCGGCGTACTGAAGCGATTTTCCTTAGCATCCACTGGAAGTGCATCGACCTTGGCTGACATCAGCGGTTGGCTCACAGCCGCCTCAACGCTCACCGACGAACCGATGACCGCTTGAATGGTCCCACTGCGGACGTCTCTGCGGACAGGCTGTTTGATTTGAAGATACTCAGGAAGCTGAATCATCGCAGACATCGATTCAATTTCTGGTCGGAGCTTGGGTACGACTTCCATTTTGTGAGTCAAGTCACCGACACGCAAATGCATCGATGTCGCGTCGGTTAATGGAGGCATCTTGAGTTGGTATTGATCGTTTTGAAGTTCTGCCGACAAAGGTGGATGATAGGGAATCGATGCTTGCGCTTTGGCGGGTTGCCAACGACTGGCAGGATTCAATTTCAATTGGAGGGGAACTTCTTCACCGTGCGGGACAACCCATCGATCCGGTAAATTGTCTAATTGCGCGAAGGTGTATCTCGGAGTATTGCTCCAAGGTGCAAAAAATCGCAACCAGGAGTTGGTGGCTGCTTCTGGGACGACAACCAACGCGGTTGCTACCAACGCAAACAACGCACTAGCTGCGATCGACCAATTGCGATATCGGCTTGGTGGTGCTGCCTTCGTAAGATCACGGCCTTTGGCCGATTCTGCCACTTGTCGCATTGCGGCAGCGCACAGCGCTGGCGAGCGGGCCTGTTCGCTTTCGCTTGAGGCCAGTTCAATCACACCCAGTAGTTGGTCGCCGATGTTCGGTTCTCGTTTGCGAAGCAAGCGAGCAACTTGTTCTAATTTTCGATGGCCCCAGACCCATCGATGAAATGCGTACGGTACCAAGCACCATATCGCGATTACCGATAGGAATATTGCCGCGCGAATTTGCCAAGGAGTATCCCAGATCCGTTCCGCAGCAAACACTGTTGCATAGGCCAAAAACAATCCAGCCGTTGCCATGGCAACAAACTCGATCATCTTGGTAGTCCACACTCGCTTTCGAAACGCTCCCAATTGATCCTTCAGCGAAGGTGGGATACTCAATCGCGTCGACGACGATGTCGTGCTCATCCTTAATTCCTTTAGGCGAATAATTAAACTAAACCAGCCCCGCCCATTTTCGACCAATCCAAAATACAGCCATGCCCAATATCAATGTACCCGCTATCGCCGGGTGACTCCACAATTGGACCCTACGAATCTTCTCGGGTTGTTCTGGAAGGGCCGCCAATCGTTTGAGTGCCTCTTCCAATTGATCCAATCGAAGCGATTCTCCGAAGGTTACACGGGCCAATTCTTCCAAAACTTCCGGCCTCGACGGCTTACCGATCTTCTCCAAAGCCCCGCCTTGAACAAAAAGTGAGGCTTCTAGGCTATCTTTGGTCTCTGCACAGCGTAAAAGCAAGCGATGTTGTCCCGATTCGGTGGGGGTAAATGGACCGCTGAACGCTCCCCATTCGCCCCCCTGAGCGGTCAGTTGAACGTTTTGCGTTTTGCCGCTTGGGGAGATCACTCTCACGCTAACATTTCCTTTGGCCAAAGGTTCTCCGGAGGATTCCATGACGTTGGCATTGAAGGTCAAGGTTTGATTGACTTGCGGTTGTTCGGGTGAAAAGTAAAGACGCATCGCCGCGCCTTTCGCCATATTTCGTTGATAAGCCATCCAGCGGACGACTTGTCCCCAAAAACGATAGTGATACAAATCTTCGACACCTTTGCGCCACCGCCAAGCGCCATCGGTTCCCATGTAGAGCACTTTTCCGTTGCCGAAGGTTCTAGTGGCCAAGAGGGGGATGCGTCCATACTGATTGGAAACATCTTGATGCACGGCGAGCACCTCACTTCCCGCTTTAGCTCGAATGGAAGGAGCGTACCACTGGAAGCCTGGTAGATTTTCCCAGACCTGACTGTTGTCTTCTTCGGTATCTGCCAATTTTGTTAGTAAGCTTCTGCGGCCAAGTTCGGTCAGTTCGAAATGGCTCGCCGTTCGCGAACCCCATCCGCCGGGTTGTGTCGGATCCATGATGACCGGATAAAGCGCTTCAAGTTCCGAGTCGGCAAATGTAAGTTGACGTCCTTGCATCCCGGGCATAAACACCAAACCGCTGGCCTGTTGTTCGACCAAGCCCTTCAGCAACCGACATTGCTCTACCGTTAGTTGATTATCGCCGATACCGACATCTCCAAGAAACACAACATCATATTGCGACAGTTGCTCTAAGCTCTCGGGGAAACCCTTGATGTAATCTTTATTTCCGCCCCCAACTTTGCTAAGGCCTGGGTGGAACAACAAACAATCGACTTCGACGCCTGGATCTCGCGAGAGAGCATTTCGCAGATAGCGATATTCCCAGCGAGGGAGCGATTCTACGACGAGTACTTTTAGTTTTTCTTCGCGAATTGCGATCGGAGCAGCCATTTCATTGTTATCGGCGATTGTTTCTTCGCCATGTTTGGGAAGCGTGAGGGTGACGGTGTAATCGCCCGTCGCAGCGGGCTTCCACAAAAAGCTATCGGATGTTCTACCCATAGGCTGAATGCGAATCGGTTGCTCAATCGTCGTCCCATCACTAATTTTCAAAACGGCCGTCATCGTCTGTTCGCGTGGCAGCGAGCTATCAACGGTAAACGGAATACGTACTGTTTTGCCCGCGATTCCGAACGTTGGAACATCGAGACTCAAAAGTTCGAGATCGGGTAGACGCGTCGGACTGCCAACGGCTGCGCTCAAAATGGGAACTTGTTCGAGTCTCATTTTCATGGCAGCCTGAACCGGGGGCTGTCCGCTATTCCAATCTCCGTCGCTCAGCATGACCACTGCCCTTAACTCAGGATAATCCTGCAAAGCCTTATCCAGTGGGGCGTTCAAATCCGAGCCACCCGTAGTCGGCTCCGCTTCGATGGGCTGAATCACCACATCGAAGCGTTCTTTTAGGGACTCCCAAGCTTTGGGGTCGAGCCAAGGGGTTACGGCGTCTGCTCGGGTTAGAGGCGAGCCGCCAGCGTTGCCCGCGGGAAGAACATCGCGTGTGGCCATACTCCCCGATCGATCCCCTAGTACCATCACCACCGGCTTACTGGAGGGACGAAACCTTTCAATCCACTCCGGTTGATTAAGCAAAAGAATGGCTCCGATAACGAGCAGCATTCTCAAGACTTCAAGAATTAAAAAAGACGTGCGGAAGCCAGAACGTCGGTAGGCGGTGTAGCTAAAAAAGCCTGCCAGCGCGATAGCCAAGATGCTGAGAACCAAAGTCCAACTTGACCATTGAAATAACAGCGTCGAATCGCTCATGCTACAGCCTCCTGCGGTCTGACAAGTTTAGGAACGCAGAGAGCGGCTTCGACAATCATAGCAATAATCATTGCAACCAAGAAGAGTCGCCAAATTTCCTGAACGATGGAAGAGGCGGCATCAGCTTGCGTATCGACACGCGAGAAATCGAGACCTTCAAAAAGATCCTTCACTTTTTCATCTGCTAAAACGGCCTGACGGTCCTCGGCAGCAGATCGGTTGATCGCAATCAATCGCTCATTGATCTGATAGACGCCGCTGTGGAACGCAAACTCGGTCGACAGCGTATTCTCATCTCCAGCCAACCGCTGCCAATTCGAATTGTTGTTTGCCAGGGTCGATTCACCTGCCACGACCGAGCGCGTATTTCCCAGTGAGCTCATGCCAGCATCTAGCGCCCGTTGAATCATGGCGTAAACGACGATACCGTTTCGGGCAACATTCGACGTTTCAGGAGATGTCGACGACGAACAAAAATAAACGCCACCCTGGTCTGTTGGTACACGGATGAGCCAAGGTTCGCCGGAGGAGAATGTGGCGAGATTTACTCCTTCACCTTTCCAAACCGCATAACCTTTCATTTGAAGTTCGCCGACAGGCAGCGAAGCTCCCGAGCGTGTCGAAGCGAGAAGATCATCATCGCCTCGCCACTGATCGATGCTGAGCGTTTTATCGGGGGTCATCCACTGCATCCACTTTCCTCCCTGGAAAGAAGCAGACTTCTCACCCCAACTCGGTACACCTAGATCGCCACCATCTATATCGGGAGGAAAGAAGATGACGTTTCCGCCCCGGGTCACGAATGCAGTCACATCTTCGGCAACGGCGCCTGTTGGGAGAGGTCCCTGCCATAGGAGCAAGCCGGCATTCTCCCATTCGATTTGAGGAAGTTCGTCCAGTGAAACCATTTGAACGGATACAGTTTGCCTTGGATCGGGCGAGATACCAGCCGCGAGGGCCAAGGGCGCAGTCGATTTTTCTGATTGTCTGACGACGACCGTTCTTCGAACGGGCGGTTCATCGAATACAAAGAAAAATTGGTTATCGGCAAGGTTACCGTCTGCGGGAATCGAGATGCGTCCCCAACCGCGTTTCTGACCATTCTCCAAAGCGATACGATAGTCCTTCAGCTCAGTGGCTTGCCCTGACAAATCGACTTCCAATTGCGTGGTCACTCCATCGATCACAATATCGACCGAGATTTTTTCACTGTTATTGTTTGAATCATCACGACGAACTTCGAAAGATATCACAAGTTCGCGGCTCCGCTCATCACCTTCAAGATGTGCATCGGTAACACGAATGGTTCTGTTGTTGATAGGAACCTGAGAAAACGCTACCAAATGGATGCGAACCGGTTGAGGAAACTCTTTCACCGTATCTCGGATCGCATCCCATTGCTGATCCTTTTCGCTCCAATCGCTTTCTTGCAGGTCCGAACAAATCCACAAATCGGTAGCTCCAGGCTTATTCAGCTTGAGATACTCAATGGCCTGCGTGAGCATACCTGGCACATCGCTCGTTGCGCTGGTTCCAGAGGTTCGTGTGGCCTCGAAAATTTGATCAACTTTTTCAAACTCCTGGGGAAGTTTGGAGACGTTGTCGATCAGAACCCAGCGATTGGAACCGATCGTTTCGAGGGCGTCCTGTAACTGTTTCGATCCCGCTTCAAGTTTCGACAGACTTCCCACGGGTCCTTGCTGAAGCATACTGGGGGAGCGGTCCAGCAACACCATGGTCATATCGGGTCGGGCACCGCTGCTGAGTCCCAACCAACCGCTGGCGAGCGGTCGGGCGATGGCAAAAATAAGGCCTGCGATCGCCAGCATGCGCATGGCGAGTATCAGCCATTGCCTTAACTTCGCATAACCTCTCGACATTCTGTTGGCAGCCAACAGAAACATCATCGCTCCCCACTGTTTGGTTTGATACCGCCACTGATTAACCAAGTGAATAATCAGAGGTATCAGAAACAAAGGGAGTGCTAACAAGAGCCACGGCTGTAGAAAACTCATCGTCTACCGCGCCCCCGACTTCGATCGATTAAAAATCGCGTTAATACGCTTTCATAGCTTTCGGAGATATCAACCAGTTGGTAATCCACCGCGGTGGCCAACACGACCTGTCGCAAATCCTCAAGATAGTTTTTCAGAGCTTTGTGATAACGATCTGCAATTTCGCTTGGCTCGGCAAAAATGGCAGGTCCCCCTTCCATATCGACGAAACGAGTTGGTCGCTGGAAGGGAAACAAAAGTTCTTCACGGTCCAGCAAATGAAATGTGGCAACATCGTGCCGCCGAAAGCGGAGATGTTCAAAACAATTTCGAAGTACAGAGGGTTCGACAAAAAGATCCGACATGATAATGATCAGCGCTCTCTGCCGGACTGTTTCCGCCAACTCATGCAAAATTTCCACCAGTTCCGTGTCGCCGCTAGGCTTGGCCAATTCCAAGGTATCGAACAACAACTTCAAATGAGCGGGATTTCGTTTGGGTGGAATGCTGTGAACGATCTTTTCCGCAACGCACGATAGTCCTACCGCATCACCTTGTTGAACTGCCAAATAGGCAAGTGAAGCAGCGAGGTGTTTTGCATAATCCAGCTTGGTCATCCCCACACTACCGAAGTTCATCGATCCCGACGTGTCGACCACCAAGCACAACCGCAAATTCGTATCGGCTTCAAATTCTTTGACATAGTAACGATCCGTACGGCCGTAAGTCCGCCAATCCAGACGTCTCAGATCGTCCCCAGGTACATACTTTCGGTACTCAGCGAATTCGACACTCGCCCCGCGATGCGGACTCACATGGCGCCCGGAAACCTGCCCCAACATCGGCCGTCGGGCAGAGAGCGGTAACTTCGCTAGCTTTCCCAGAACCGTTGGGTCAATGAAAGAACGTTGTTTACGATCAGTCAACATGCATCATGTCTCATTGGAATCACGACTCGAAACAGCGAAACCCAAAACCATTATTTTACGCTATCGTCCGTTGTTTCTTTGATGAGTCGATTCACAATCTCACGGGCAGAAATCTGTTCGGCTTGGGCCGCAAAGGTCGTAATGATACGGTGGGTTAGCACCGGAACAGCCACATGCTGAATATCTTCTAGGCGCACCATATAACTTCCCAGCAAAGCGGCCCGCGACTTGGCACCCAAAATGAGATTTTGGATCGCGCGAGGACCTGCGCCCCAGGAAACCAATGGCTTCAGCCAAGCAGGCGATGTCTTGTCGGAAGGTCTGGTTTTTCGTACCAAACGAGCCGCGTAGGTATAGATGTGCTCTGGAACTGGAATTCTGCGAACCAAATTCTGATGCCCGAGAATTTCCTCCGCATTCATCAAATGCGCCAGTTCGGGCAATTCACCCCCAGTTGTGGTTCGCGCGATTTCGATTTCCTCAGCCTCGTTGGGATAGTCCAGTTCAATCAACGACATGAAGCGATCCAATTGTGCTTCAGGCAAAGGATACGTCCCTTCTTGTTCGACGGGGTTTTGTGTCGCCAGAACCATGAAAGGGGGAGGCAACGTAAACGTTTTTCCCAGAATCGTGACACGTTGCTCCTGCATCGCTTCCAACATAGCAGCTTGGGTTTTTGGTGGTGCTCGGTTGATTTCGTCCGCCAGTACGATATTCGCAAAGACTGGACCTTTAACGAATTGAAACTCGCGGCGTCCCTCCGAATTCTCTTGCAAGATATCCGTGCCGGTGATATCCATCGGCATCAAGTCGGGCGTGAACTGGATACGTGAGAATTTAAGAGATAATGTTTCAGCCAGCTTGCTGACCAAAAGAGTCTTCGCCAATCCGGGCACACCCATCAAAAGAGCATGCCGCTTTGCGAAAAGACAAATCACCAATTGGTCGATCACTTCATGTTGACCGATAATCACTTTGCTCAATTCTAATTTCAAACGATTGTAGGCATCTCGTAGACGATCAATCGCCTGAACATCATCTTCGGTCAATTGTTGTGGAGCGCCCGTGGCTACTTGCGACATGAACTCTATTCCTCAAGGTGCTAATAAAATGGCGTAATGCCCTGCTTTATTCAGTAGAAAATGAAATGGCTACTCGATTGAATGCACAACCGTAACCACGATAGTTTTGCGGAGCGAATCAATATCGTCCCCCGTTACCGCGTTGCGATCGCTGGTTCTTTGGGCTGATATCGTCTGCACAACTTGCCCATAAGCATTTTGTATCGTTTGGACCGGATTCGAAGAGGATGACTCCGTTTCACGAATAGAAATCACTTTGATAAGCTTCTTACCGGTGGCCGACGCTACGTCTTCCGCTTTCGCAACAGCCTCTTCGTATGCTGCTTTAATGGCCGCCTTGCGCTGCTCGGCAGACACATCACCCACCAAGTTGACCATCAGACCACCCGTTCCCGAATTGCTGTCAACATAATAACCCTGCTGCATCGCCATCTGCTGAATCGCATCGACCTTGTCGCGCAATTCATCGGAAACATCCGATTCGATATTTCGACCAGCCAGATCCTTTTCGATCGCTTGTTCCTTGAGAGCTGAAATCAATAACGCGATCGCATCCGGATCATCCGTCGGTAAGTTCCAGTCGGCTTGCAGGCCTGACTTAGCGATGAAGATCGTTGGCATATCTTCAGGATCAACCCCGCGATTATTTGCCTGCTGCAGAATCCTGGCCCGTACCGCTGGTGAAGGGAAGTTGGATGGAATACCGTCGTTCTGGTCCAACCGAGTACTCGAAAATTGAATGGACTTTTCCTCAGCCTTCAATTCTGCCAGAGCTTCTCGAACTTTTTGTTTGTGGGTTTGCAATAATTTGATCGCCTTCTTCGCATCATCCGCCTCCGCTTGCATCGTGAGCGTCAGTCTCAGTTTCGTGGGCACAATGACAATCGTTGAGGCACCTGATGTCTGAAGCCCCGAGCCTTGTAGATTCGCAGGTGAATCGCTTTGTGCCTGCACTATAGTTTCCAGACCTGCGCAACATATCCATATCGCTACCATGGCGTTGAACGCAAATCGACCACACATATCCTTACGTCTCATGAAATTCTCCCGTGGCGATTAAATTAGCTTGGCTCTCTCAATCTCTACTAGACGCAGCCACTCTACCTCTAGTTCCGACTATCTTTACCGCAGAATAAGCAATCCCCAGAAACTCAACCTCGGAGTATCCAGTCCCGAGGAACTCAACTCCAAGAAAACCTTTTCCCGATTAACATTTGCCTGATTAAATCGTTGGCTAAATGAATAGCCAACAGCAATGCCTGATCTCTGTTATCAGAACCCAATGCTCAGCACCAAAATGACTAGAACAAAAAATGCACAGAAACCACTACTCGGAAACCATTGCCCCCGACTTTTGGAAAATACCGATCGACTTTCGTCCGTTTATTGGTGTCCGTCTCTTTCCCTAGAAGCATTCTTCCGCATTCATCCTGATGCATCATGAATGAACACGTGAGTCGAATCAAATACCGCACCGCAAAAAACGGTCTTACAGCAGCAAAAAGTGCGCCAAACGCATAAAAATCGCTCCTTCATCCGCCCAAATGCGGCGCAAAAGGCTGTCTATTTGAACAGTCCCACAAAAGATTATCGTTCCTTTTTGCTTTTTGCCCGAGTTCTCCTCTTTTCCAATGAACTGAATCTTTTTACGCCGAACGCAGTTGCCGCGTTGCCTCATTTTGCAGCATCTCAGGATTATTTCCGAGGTAAACAGTGGCACCTTCACCCCAAGTTTTTACTTCAGCGGCTCGATCGGACTGCTAACCGGCCAATCCAAATGCTTGTGCAGAAACTCAAAAGTACCCTTACCGTTAATGGTGTGCGGTCCATCAAACCACTCGATCGTCGTCCTCTCTGGGACCTTCAACTTGAACGCATACAAGTGTCGGACTTTGGCATACTCGTAGGCCACGGTCCAGTCGTCTGCCACACCATCGTTGTGCCCGCGTTCCACCATGAAAGGCCGCGGCGCGATGAGAGATGCCATTTCCGCGTAATTAAACGTGCTGCCCAAATCGAATTCGAAGATTTCATATTCACCGAAGAACGTGTAAGACCTCGTATTGAGAGTCGAAGCGTTTTTGTCGACCCACTCGTTGAAATCTGCCGAGCAAATGGAGAGGCTATAGTCGGTGACTAAGGCAGGCACGCGCATCGCCGTTTTTCCTCCGTACGACAACCCATAAAAGCCAATCCGCTTGCTATCTACGAAATCGAGCGTTTGCAACCAATCGACTATCTGCTGATGTTGCGGGGTGATGATCGAAAAAAGAGTCTTCTTAATCGGATTCGCTTTTCGCTGAAGAGTTCTGAAACGATCGGTGAAGATATAGAGATTTTGAGGTGCAAATGTGATGAAGCCGCGTTCTGCTAATTTAGTCGAAAACGCTTTGTACGCAGCGTAACCTTTCTCACCAATCGTATCCTGTGGGCGTCCCTCGAGGCCATGTTGACATACAACCACTGGTCGCTTCTCTCCCTCCTTGATCCCTTTTGGTACCAGCAATAAACCGTAGGCGAAGACATCAGGAAAAACGTCTAAAACAACTTCGTAACCTGTCCACTGATCAGTTTCTTGAAACAATCGACTTCGTGGTCGAAACGGTAGCACCGCGTCATCAAAACGGCCAATGACATTCTCGTAAAAATGTTCTCTCAGTTTGGTCGACGAGCTTTCGTATGCTTCCAGCGAACTATAGTCGAGTTGGCTTACGGTGCCAGCTTGTCGCACATAATGACTTTCCCTGAGCAAATTCTGGGAATGCATGTTCAACTCTTCGATCTTCCTTTGCAACGCAGTTTTCGACAGTTCTAGCAGATCTTTCTCATACGCTTGAGCGGCTTGGCAAGCACCGGCATTAAGGCGAATCGTCGTACTGGGATCAAGAGATCGAGCGAGAGACTGTAAAGTTTCAAAGGTTCCATAATCTCCATCCCCTTGTCCGCTGACGACGAGTTGTAGTGCATCGGGCGTCACGCTTTTTGGCAATAACGCTTTAGCTCGATTGAACTCACTTCGTACCGCGTTGACTTCGGGCGTTGCTAATCGCCAGGGAGCGCCTTTGCCGCCAGCGAATTCCGCTACGGGTCCCAACGCTGTCTCGATCGTTGCATGGCGTGGAGCAATGAGCGAGAGCAATTCGGCGTCATCAAAATGCTGCAGCAGTCCGAAAACATTGCGATCGATCGGTTCTTGCCACAATTGATGTCGCGAATGGAAGTAACCACTCACCGCGGTCGCATCGACATTTTTGTCAATCGCAGAAGTGTAAAGCGACAGTAGGCCACCTTCACCCCAGCCGATCAGTCCAATCTTACCGGCTTCCGCTTTACGCGTGGCCATCCAGCGAATCAAGGCCTGCAGTTCCTGAATCTCGTAAGCGATCATACCCCGGCCCAATTCAAAAGCGCTGCGGTACAACCATTCGCGATTGGACAATTTCGGCATTCTTTCGCTGCGATCTACCAGAACCGGAACGACAACTTGAAAACCATTCTCGGCCAGAATACGAGCGTACTGAGAATTTGGTTTAACCCCTGGCACTAAGCCACTCAACTGCTCGGGAGACACTTCACAATCAGGAATCGCGATGATTTGCCCTCGAGGCTTTCGTTTTGTGCCATTTTTTTCCACTGGGACAAGCATCAAACCGCGTCCATAGCAGTCCCCAAAAGTGTGCCACTGAATACGATGAATCTCGAAACCCTCACCCAGTCCTACCACCGAAGATCGATCCGCGGAGGTCAACATGTATGGGGTAGTATCCTTAGCCAACGCATCGCGAACTCCGAGCAACTGCACCAATTCAGTCCGAAGTTTCTCGATACCCCGATCATAATTGGGTAAATCATTCTTCAGCGCGTTCCAAAATTTCGCGCGATCTTGACCGGCAACCTCGATTTTCTGGAGCAGAAAACGATCCGCACCTGCCACGAGATCCGATGCGATATCTCCTTCCATTTTTAAAGGTTCCGTACCTGGTAAATACCGATTTCCTTTATCGTCCTCCTGGGCTTGTCCACTCCCTGCGCTGCCCCCGAGCAGTACGCTGCAAAAAATTGCGATCAAAAAACAACAGCGTTGCGTTTTTGTCCAGGAGTGCATCGTATATATCCTTACTCAAAAGGAACCCAAAGTTTGCCAAGCACGGGGACTATACTGCCTGACAAGAAAAACGGCATCACGTGCGCGGACGCACGGCGCCGCGTTGCCATAGACAAATCCCATCACTACTAAATCACGCCTGCCAGACGAACCGCAACCTGATTGTAACAAGATCCACCCACGCTCAGAAAGTACCGGCTTCTCCCTCGCCTGCTGCAAATTTCAAGGGTAAAACGCAACAACGGACCCCAAAGCCGAAGAAAACCCTATAATGGGCAAGTGCTTTCGAACCTAATTTTTCTCTGCAGACCGAATCTCTCTGTAAATAGTAAACCTCTCACGACACATGTTGTCCAATTCGTATGAGTGATGAACCGCAATCCAAGCCTCCTGAGTCGCATTTGGCTCATTGCTCCCATGGCTGCGCTCATGCCCCCCCGGCGAACAACCCTGCAGATGCTCATGCTGAAACCTCTTCAATGGCCTTACCCACTGGTACAGTTGCGCGACGATTTCACGTCACGGGGCTCGATTGCATTGAAGAAGTTGCGGTTTTGAAAGAAGTGCTGGGACCAACGATGGGAGGTTCCGACAAGCTTTTGTTTAACGTTGTTCGGGGTGAACTCACCGTTCTGGTCTCGAAAGATGTTATTAGCGATCGGATGATCATTTCTCGTATCGCTACAACCGGCATGCACGCAACTCCCCTGCAGTCCGAGGAGAAACACTCGCCACAAATTGAATCGCGTTGGCGCTTCACCGCGATCGTTATGGCACTCATTCTGTTTCTTCTCGCGATCCTAATCGAAATATTGCAGAGTGGTCGATTCGATGTCCTATGGCAGGGAGACATCGCGACACGTTGGCTCACGCGTCTTTTGCTGTTCGCTACCATCGTGGTCAGTACATCGACCATCTGGACAAAAGTTTGGTTTTCGCTTCGCCATCTTCGCTTGGACATGAATAGTCTTATGTTCGTTGCGATCTTGGGTGCCTTGGCATTGAATCAATGGCTTGAGGGTGCCACCGTCGCCTTTTTGTTCGCGTTATCGCTTCAGTTGGAGGCTTGGAGCGTCGGTCGTGTGCGAATTGCTATCGATCGTTTGTTGAAAAATGATATTGCCAAAGTCCGAATCATCGATGGGCATGGACGCGAACATGAAGTAGAAACGCAAAGAGTTTCCATCGGCACTTCATTTATTGTTCGACCGGGAGAAAGAATCCAACTTGATGGTAACGTTTTCTCAGGCCGCGGCGAGATCAATGAATCGCTCGTCACGGGTGAAAGCTTTCCGGTTTACAAACAGGTAGGAGATAGCGTCTTTGCAGGGACAATAAATGGACCTTCAACGCTCACGATTCGTTCAACTCGCCGAGCGGATGATACCCAATTGTCTAGAATCATTCGCCTTGTAAGTGAACATCAAGCGAAAAAAGGTCAGTACGAAACCTGGGTGGAGCAGTTTTCTCGTTGGTACACTCCAGCGGTAATGGCCATTGCCGTTGCCTCAGTCGCGTTTCATTATCTGCTATGGCAAACGTCTTTGACGACAGCCATATACAATGGACTCGCATTGTTGGTGATTGCCTGCCCTTGCGCCCTGGTGATCTCGACGCCTGTTAGCGTAGTGGCTGCATTATCGACTGCGGCCCGCAACGGCGTGCTAGTGAAAGGGGGACGCGCTCTTGAGATTGTGGGAAAATTGCAGAGAATCGCTTTCGATAAAACTGGCACCTTAACTTATGGTACACCTCAAGTGGTCGATGTCGTTGCGTTCGGCGAACACAATCTCGAAGAGGTCCTTACCCGTTTTGTCGCCGTGACATCGCGCAGCGAGCATCCGCTGGCTAAAGCTATTTCCGCCTACGTTCGAGAAAAAAATATTGCCACTCCACCGCTTGAAAACTTTAAGGCGGTACCTGGTCAAGGCGCATACGGTGTCTGGAACGATAGAACGTATCGAATCGGATCTCCGGAATACCAACTCAATTATCATGTTCTCTCCGACGAAATGAATGACACGCTATCGATGTGGCGTAAACGCGGCGACTCCATCGTTGTACTCAGCAGTCAAGATCATCTGTGCGGTGCGATTGCACTTCAAGATCGCGCGCGACCCGAAGCGATGAGATTGTTGCAAGATCTGAAAAAGAGAAACATCCGCTCGCTGGTTTTGCTCAGTGGCGACCATCCAGATGCCGTTGCACGGATCGCGGGTATTCTGGGTATCACCGACTTTCGAGGCGGTATGCTGCCGCAAGATAAGGTGGAGCAAATCGAAGCCTATCGCGCACAAGGCGAACTTGTCGGTATGGTAGGAGATGGGATCAATGATGCACCTGCACTAGCGGCAGCGGATTCCGGCATCGCGATGGGAGCAGGAACCGATGTCGCATTGGAAACCGCAGATATCGCATTAATCAACAATGACTTAAAGAGCTTGATTTGGCTGGTCGATCATTCACGACGCATGCTTACCATCATTCGCCAAAATATTTTTGTGGCAATCAGTATCAAAGCCCTATTCGCTTTGCTAGCCTTGTTCGGAACCGCGACACTTTGGGGAGCGATCGCCGCTGACTTAGGTGGCTCTTTACTGGTCATCTTTAATGGACTCCGGCTACTTGCAAAAAAAAACACCTTTTCAAACACAGTCACTGAAACACCGTCTCTATCTAACTTGAATGATGAAGCGAAACACGAACATCGATGAACTCCTATTCCGTTGAACAGTATCGTGATCTCTTTAAAAACACCCTCCTCAACGACGTGCTTCCTTTTTGGCTCAATCATGGTGTTGATTCCGAATGGGGAGGAATCATTACATCCCTTGATCGCGATGGGAGGCGACTGGATACGGACAAGTCCATTTGGTTTCAAGGTAGGACAGCTTGGACGTATGCGACCGCAGCCAAGACCTATGGCCCGCAGCCCGGTTGGCTTGAACTAGCCGACTCAGCGTTAAACTTCATTGAAAAATATGCCGTTTCTCCCAATGGTAAACTTTACTTCACCGTGACCCGGGATGGTCGGCCACTGCGAATGAGAAGGTATGTTTATAGCGAAGCGTTCGCTGCCCAGGGTA
>JBIKMB010000074.1:0-24625 GCA_044359485.1 Pirellulaceae bacterium
TGGTGAGTCCTGGCAAGTTGGCTGCGCGCGGAACGATTTCAGAGAGCGATTTGAACTTTATTGCTGCAGGGATGAAAGGGACAATAACTCCAACGGCCTTCCCCGCTCAAAGGTCTGAGGTAACGTTGCGGAGCATCGATAGTATTCCGGGTGACGATGGTACATTCGCGGCGATTTTTGATACCGTTTCAGAGGGTAAGAAAACGATCGTTGCTGGGATGACAGGCAATATTCGCTTGGTGGTTTACTTCCAGCCTAAAGCCATATTGGTGCCGACCAAGGTTATTCATAAAGAAGAATTGGATGAGCAAGTTCATTTCGTTTTTATGCGACAAGCCGATGGTAGTGTCAGTAAGCGAGTGGTTCAGGTCGGGTTGGAGCAAGGGGAAAAGAGCGAGATCCTGCAGGGCCTAACAGCGGGTGAAGAAGTTCTTCTCGAAAAACCTGCCAGCAAGTAAAGGGAGCTTGAGATGAGCCTCTGTTTCGCCAACGAAAAGACTGCGCGATGGTTGTCACTGTGCTTCCTGTTGATCACTGGAGTGAGTGTCGATTGGCTTTCTGTTGGTCTCGTTGCTCAAGAGAGAGATCAAACTCAAGCGGAGACGGCGCCGCAGCCGAAGCCCATCGACCCGCCCACGGAAGAAGAGATATCGGCCGCTATACAGCGAGGTATCAAGCGACTGGTTGAGATTCAGAACAAGGATGGTTCTTGGGGAAGTGCAACGCAGACGAAAGATCTCAATATTTACGCGCCCGTTCCTGGAGCACATCATGCCTTTCGATCTGCGACCACAGCGTTATGCGTCGCGGCGCTCTGCGATATTGCCATGCGAGATGGTTCAAGTCTGACAGAGGACGCGAAAGAATCGCTCGGTCGTGGTGAGGCTTGGCTGCTGAAGCATTTACCCAGTTTGCGTCGTGCCAATGGAGATGCTCTTTATAATGTATGGGGGCATTCCTACGGTATCGAAGCGTTGGTTCGACTTTATCGTTACCGGCAAGGAGATGAAGCGAGACAACAACAGTTTATTGGGGAAATCCAACGGCAAATCGAACTGCTCGGGCGATATGAATCTATCAAAGGTGGATGGGGTTACTACGACTTTCACATGCATATGCAAAAGCCGACGGCAGATCCGACCAGCTTTACTACGGCGACCGTTTTGTATGCCTTTCATGAAGCGAAGTCGATCGGTATAGAGGTTCCGCAGAAGTTGATCGATCGAGGACTCGACGTGATTCGAAGGCAGCAAAGGCCAGATCTGGCTTATCTCTATGCGGAGGACTTTCGCACGCAACCGGGAGTCTCGATCAATAAGCCTGGGGGAAGCGTGGGACGCAGCCAAGCTTGCAACTTGGTCTTGCGGCTGTATGGCGATCGTTCGGTAAGCGATAAGGCAATGGTTGCGTGGGCGAATCGGCTGTTTGCTCGAAATCTGTGGCTCGATATAGGACGAAAACGACCGATACCTCATGAATCATGGTTTCTGGTGGCTGGATACTTCTTCTACTATGGGCACTACTACGCGGGGCTTGGGATCGAGCATTTGCCCAGCGAGTCTCAAACGAATATTCGCCAGCAACTGGCGCATGTGCTGTTGAAATTGCAAGAAAAGGACGGTTCTTGGTGGGATTACCCTTTGTATAGCTATCACCAACCGTACGGTACCGCATTTGCCTTGATGACCTTGGTACGTTGCCAAAAGCCGAATGGAAAACCATAAGCGGCCCTCGATATTCCTACATGTTGAGTGTGGGTTCGTTGGAGTCCGTGCTGGCATCCTGGGTTGCTTGGATGCAATCGATGCCCTGGCAATGTATAATGGTAATCTCAGGTTGGTGAACAAATACACCTTCCTCGCCTCTCTCAATCCTCAGATATTCCCTCCGGAGTAGACAATCTCGATGTCCTTCTCGAAATCTCCGCACCAACCTTTTTCGTTGCGTGCACAGTTACAATCGGCTTTGGTCTTGTTGGGTGTGGGTGTGGGTTGCCTAGTTGCGGGTCACTCACTGCCCCAGGTCGTGGCGGAAGAAAAAGAGGCAGTGGTGGCGGATGCAGCCAAGCAACCTCCGCTGCCCGCTAGTTCACTTCCGCTAGAGTTTCTTCGAGGTGAGAAACTTGCCTTTCTGGGGAACTCCCAAGCGGAACGAATGAATTTATTTGGGCACTTTGAAACGTATCTCCATTTACGATTCCCGGATCAAGGTTTGGTCGTTCGAAACTTCGGCAGGCCAGCGGAAGCAGTGGCCGCGCAGCAACGCTCGGCGGACTACACCGCTATCGATGATCCGCTGAAGGTCTTTAACGCCGATACGTATCTCTGCTTCTTCGGTTTCAATGAATCGTATGAAGGTGTCGAATCTGTCGGTCAATTCAAGGAACAATACAAGAGTTATCTCGATCAAATTGCGCGGCAATATCCGCGAAACGCAGAGAACCCAGTGCCACGATTTGTGTTGGTGTCGCCCATCGCTTTTGAGCCTACCGACTCGCGCTTTTTGCCGAAGGGCGTTGATGAAAATCAGAGATTGGCCGTTTACACCGCTGCGGTCGAAGAAGTTGCCAAAGAACGAAAGCTGGCTTTTATTGATCTGTTCACACCTACATTGAAATTGTTCAATGAAAAGCCAGGTATGCAATTCACCATCAATGGTTGCCATCTCAATGAAGAAGGGGATGCGGCGGTTGCCAAATGGATGGTCGAAAAGTTATTCAACGCAGATCCTGCGAAGTTAGGAGCCGATAAAGCCAAGTTTGATAAATTGCGAAGTGCGATCAATGATAAGAGCTGGGTGCATTCTCAGGATTATCGTATGCTCAATGGTTGGTACGTCTATGGTGGTCGGCGCACTTGGGACAAGGAAACCTTCCCACTGGAATATGCGAAGATCCGAAAGATGGCAGCCGTCCGGGATCAATACTGCTGGGACATTGCACAAGGCAAAGCGGTACCTTCCACTCCCAACGATGAAGGTACTGGAGAGCTCTTTGTACCCCAAACGCGTTTTGGCAATCCGGGTCAAAAGTACTCTGAGGCAGAAGACTTGCGTTATTTGACGCCCGATGAGTTTATTGCGCAAACGAAGGTCCCACCGGGATTCAAGATTGAACTGTTCGCCGATGAAACAAAGTTTCCCGACATTGCCAAACCGGTTCAATTGAACTTTGACAACAAGGGACGCGCTTGGCTGGCCTGTATGCCAACCTATCCGCAGTGGAAACCAGGCGATCCACGTCCTGGTGATAAATTAGTGATTCTCGAAGATACCGATAACGACGGTAAGGCGGACGTATCCAAGGTTTTCTATGATCAGCTCCATTGTCCCACGGGATTCGAATTCTTTGATGGTGGTGTGTTGGTTGTCGATCAACCCCGTATGTTGTTCCTCAAGGATACCGATGGTGATGACAAAGCCGATTTGGTCGTTCATCTGATGGATGGTTGGGCTTCCGACGATACTCACCATACCTGTGGGGCTTTCGAATGGAACCATGGTGGTTTGTTGCACATGCTGGAAGGAATTGCCACCAGCACGACTCTGGAAACGCCTTGGGGACCACATCGCAGCAAGGGTGATGGAGGTGCTTATGTGATGGATCCACGGACTTTAAAGATCCGTCAATTCGCGCTACCTGGCCAATACAACATGTGGTGTTACGTTTTCAATCAATGGGGTCAGGGGATTGTGGGTGATGGAACCACTGCCAATCATGCATGGGACACGCCACTTTCCGGTGCGCAATTCCGCGGTCGCCAAGGTTTGAATTTTGTTTTCAATAACGAAGGCATGCGTCCCGCTTTAGGATGCGAATTCTTGGTAAGTCGCAATTTTCCCGATGAAGTGCAAGGCCAGTTCACGTATGCTTGCGTCATCAATATGAATGGTATGCCGCGTTTCACGGTTAATGATGATGGAGGCGGTTATGCGGGGGGACGCATTAAAAATGCCGATGGAAGTCCAGACGACCTGATTCGTTCCAGCGATAAACATTTCCGTCCCGCGGATCCACAAATTGGTCCTGACGGTGCACTGTGGTTTGGTGATTGGGCTAATGCTCTGATCGGCCATATGCAATACAGCCAACGCGATCCAAATCGCGATCATGTTCGCGGACGCTTATATCGTCTGGTCTATGCAGATAAGCCGTTGGTGAAGCCGGTCACACAATTTGGTAAACCGGTGGCCGAATTGCTCGAGCAGCTCAGCGAATATGAGTGGCGCACGCGATATCGCGCTCGTCGTGAATTGCGAGATCGTCCGACCGATGAAGTGCTGGCAGCAATGAAAGCTTGGTTGACTAGCAAAGATCCGAAGTCAGCCGATTACGATCGCTATTGCTGCGAAGTGTTATGGGTTCAGCAAGCGCATCATCGCGTCGATGTCGACCTTCTGTCGCAAGTGCTTAAATCGGCTAAGGCACCTGAAGCCCGCGCGGCTGCGGTGCGCATCGCAGCGGATATGCGAGACGAAATTTCACAGGCGGAAGAATTATTGATTGCGGCTGCGGCCGACGGACATCCGCGAGTACAGACCGAAGCTGCTCGCGGTTTGAGCTTCTTCCCCAGCAAGCCGGCGATGAAGGCCCTCTTCAGTATGACCCAAGCGGCTCCCGATTATTGGAGGGATTACACCCTTCAGCACGCTCTTGGTCCCAATGAGAGTGTGTGGATCGGTGATTTCGTGGCTGGAAACATCGAAGGGACCGGGGAGCGAGCGACTCAAATCGTCAACAATTTGATGTCTTCGTCCAAGACCGGGGCGGCTGCGTTACCTCACTTGCAGGTTTTGTTATCACAGCAACCCAAACCTGCCGAGGAACGCAACAAGGCGATGACCGCACTCACCGAGATCAAAGGTGATGTGAATCGCGGACGCGAGGTGTTTGTTCGCAACTGTACGGCGTGTCATAAGGTTGGCAACGGCGATGGGCGCGAGTTTGGGCCGAACTTAGCGGGTGTCGCTAAACGCATGACGCGCGTCAAAGTCATCGAATCGATTGTCGATCCTAATGCGGAAGTTGCGGAGAAATATCGTTCAACCGCCATTCTAACCGACGATGGCACAGTGATTACCGGTTTGCTGGTGGCGGAATCCGATGACGCCGTCGAGATTTTTGATGGTAAGGAGACCCGCAAGATCAAGAAAGATGAAATCGAAGAACGCAAAGTCCAACAGCAAAGCTCCATGCCTGAAGGGGCCGCGAGCACGGTGGCTCCTTCGGAGTTCGTCGATTTGATCGAGTATCTGTCAGCACAGAACCAAGATGTCCAGCCCTAAGATAGGCTGCTAGATGTTTTGGGGAACAGGCATCGCTTGTGCCGGATGCCTGAAATGTCAAGTGAACTGCAAGAGTGACAGAAGGATTGTCACTCTTGTTTTGTTTTTGTTACGATGAGAACGCGAAGCGGCAAGTCCGATTCGCCAATGGATACCTACCTTAACCAAGCTGCCCATTATCCTCCCTGCGGAGCGAATCGAATGAAGTCTACAAAGCTAGTCTACGCAAGACCATTTCATTCCATAGTGAGAAGCTCGCTGCTTACATTGTTGTGCCTGGTGCAAATGGCAAATTTCGGCAGCCTTGTGGAAGGCCAAGAGGCGGATTCGCAGAAAGATGTATTTCGCAAAGAAAATTTGGTGGCTTGGTGTATCGTACCTTTCGATCGCAGCAAGCGAACGCCCGAGCAGCGAGCTGCGATGTTGGAAAAGATAGGTGTCAAACGTTTGGCCTATGATTACCGTGCGGAGCATATTCCAACGTTTCAAGCGGAGATGGATGCCTTGAAGCGACATGGTATCGAATTGACCGCTTGGTGGTTTCCAACGGTGCTAAACGATGAAGCAAAAATGATTTTGGGTGTTCTGGAAAAGAACCAGATTAAAGCGCAGTTGTGGGTGACAGGGGGTGGCGCGTCTCCCAAGGATGACGCGGAGCAGCAGCGACTGGTGGAAGCCGAAGCGGCGCGGATTCGACCCATCGCTGAGGCTGCCGCAAAAATCGGCTGCACTGTGGGCTTGTATAATCATGGAGGTTGGTTCGGCGAACCCGAAAATCAAATTGCCATCATCGAAAAGCTTAAGCTGCCCAATGTTGGCATCGTTTATAACTTACATCATGGCCATCCCCACTTAGACCGGTTGCCAGAGTTGATGGCGAAGATGAAGCCCCATCTTCTCGCTTTCAATCTTAACGGTATGGACACCAACGGCGATCAACGCGGGAAAAAGATTTTGCCGATCGGCGAAGGTGAACGAGACCAGGAATGGGTTAAAGTGGTTCGTGAGAGTGGATATACCGGTCCGATCGGAATTTTGAATCACACCGACGAAGATGCGGAAGCCCGACTTCTGGATAACCTTGATGGGTTGTACTGGTTGCTCGATGGACAGAAGGGGAACAAGCCAACGTGGCGCAGTTGGCAAGCCCCACCTAAACCTGCACTTGGCGGTGGCTTACTGTTGCCCGAGGAACGACGCTTTCGTCATGCTCCGTTGACGCTGGAGATGACAGCGAAAATCGACCATGCGCAGAGCTTTAATATCTTGGCAGCGTCCGATACGAAGGCAAGCCATGAGCATTGGGAATTGTTTACCCACGCAGGCACTGGAAATTTGGCTGTGTATTTACCAGGACGCATACCAGACCATGTCAACGCCAATCGTTCGGTGACCGACGGTAAGCTTCATCATTACGCGATGTTATATGAACTTAATCGCGTACGTTTGTACGTGGATGGCGAATTGGTGGGTGATCAAGCCATTGAACGCAAGGGGAACAAAAAGCCTGATGACAGTAAGCCCGAGGGGTTCGCGTTGGGGCGATTGGTTGAGGGTGGTTTGGGATGTGCGGGTTCTATTCAGTGGGCGCGAATTTCATCAGGCATGCGCGAAATCACACCGGCGACAGCCAAGGTTGGGGAAAAGGATGAACGGGCTTGGGCGGTCTGGAATTTTGACGACAAGGGGGCTATTGATCCGACTACAACCAAGACCACCGAGAGGGCGAAGCCTGCGACCGCACCAGTCTATGATCCAAAGTTCGTAGAAACCTTGGTAGCTGAGGCCAAAGAAAGAGGTAATGCGAAAAGGGGTATCGGAATTTTTGCAGATGCCAAGTCGGCCTGTTTATCTTGTCATCAAATCGGAAGTGTCGGTGGGAAAGTGGGACCCGCATTAACCGAAATTGGTAAGCAACGAGAAGGTTTGAAGTTGGTAGAGTCTCTGTTGTGGCCAAATCGCGAGGTGGAGGAAAAGTTCCAAACTCTGCAGGTGCTCACATCGGATGGTGAAGTGGTGCGCGGGTACAAAGTCAAACAAGATACTGAGAAACTGGTGATACGCGATCCGGCGGCCGGAACAGATCGCGAACTTGTTATGGAGGATGTTGAAGAAATCAGTCCCGCAGGCTCGCTGATGCCAGAAGGTCTTGTTGGGGCGATGGGTCGGCAGCAGCAATTGGATTTGATTCGCTTGCTGATGGATCTAGGCAAAGAGCCAACCTTGGACCTGGCGCTGGTCGAGTCGGCGTTGCATCAAGCACATGGACATCAGCCTGTGAAGTTCCCGCTCAATCGAGCGCCGATCGATGTTGCTGATTGGCCACACTGGGAAACGTTTATCAATCGAGATCGGCTGTATGAGTTCTATGCGAAACAAGCGGAGTTCTTTCGAGTTCATGAACCTCGTCCGATGCTCCTGGGTGAGTTTCCAGGGCTGGATGGGGGGCCGTTTGGTCACTGGGGAAACCAGAACGAAGCCTCCTGGGCCAATGACAACTGGAACAATACCGATTTAGGAACGGTATTGGGTGGCGTATTCAATGGACCTAATGGACCTGTCGCGCGAGCGGTGTGCGTCGCGTTGGGTGAGACGCAGGAATATGGAGTTTGCTTTGATCCAGATACCTTGACCTACCAAGCATTTTGGAAGGGTGGTTTTCTCAAATTTTCACCTGTACGACATGGCTTTATCAACGGCTTGACGCCCAAGGGTGATTATCTCGAGAAACCGACGGGAGAAAAGCCTAGCAAACCATTTGAATATTTGGGCTATTATCGGCAGGGGAAGCGAATCGTATTTGCCTACCGAATTGGCGATGTCGAGTATCTCGATGCACCCTGGGTTGTCGAGGGAAAGTTTGTTCGTGAGGTTGCACCGCGAGCCGAGCATCCGCTGAAGTCTGCGTTGGAGGGTGGTGAACCGCAGTGGCCGCAAAAGATCGAGACGAAGATTCATTACGGCGCGCAGCAACCTTATGCGATCGATACGATTGAACTGCCGCGCGATAACCCATGGAAAGCTTTGATCTTTGGTGGTGATCACTGTTTCTTGCCGGATGGTTCAGCTTTGTATGCCACCATGCAAGGAGATATTTGGCACGTTTCAGGAATTGGTTTGGGAGTTGGCGAAAGTCAAAAGCCACAAAGTGGTGAGGCGGGTAAAGCGATCTGGCGGCGCTTTGCAGCGGGTTTGCATCATGCGTTGGGAATCGTAGCCGATAAAGATGGGATCTTTGTTTTGGGTCGAGATCAAATCACGCGCTTGCATGATTTGAATCGCGACGGTGAGGCGGATTATTACGAGTGTTTCAGCAACGCCTATGTCACATCACCCGCGGGGCATGATTATATCTGCGGCTTGCATCGAGACGAGCAAGGTAATTTCTTTATCGCGTCGGGCAATCAGGGAATTGTTCGCATATCGCCCGATGGGAAGAAGGCTGATGTGGTCGCAGTCGGTTTTAGAAATCCTGATGGCTTGGGGCTGTATCCGGATGGAGTGATCACCGTGCCTTGTTCGGAGGGAGAGTGGACTCCGGCCTCGATGATTTGTGGCGTTAAGCCAAAAGTGCCAGGGGACTCCGCGCGTGAAGCGACGTATGATTTGGCGGATCCCTTATTTTTTGGGTATCGCGGGCCGCGCAACGGTCAAGTGCCTGCGCTGCCCATGGTCTATCTGCCGCGCGGGATTGATAACTCAGCGGGTGGGCAAGTTTACATATCGAGTCAGCAATGGGGGCCCACCTATGGGAATATGGTTCACACCTCGTTTGGGACGGGGACTCATTTTTTACTATTGCGCGATGAGGTCGATGGTCAATTGCAAGGTGGAGTCGTGCCGCTGCGAGGAGAATTTTTATCGGGAGCCCATCGCGCGCGATTCCATCCGCTCGATGGTCAGTTGTATGTCAGCGGGATGGCTGGATGGGGAGCTTATTCGGTGGAAACGGGTTGTTTCCAGCGTATGCGGTACACTGGCGGACCGGCTCAGATGCCCGTCGGTTTTCATGTGCATGAGAACGGGATAGCGGTTCGTTTCTCCGAGCCGATCGATCGAGCGGTCGCTGAAAATTTGCAAAGTCACATCGTGCAAGCTTGGAACTATCGATACAGTTCGGCCTATGGTTCTCCAGAGTTTTCAACGATTCATCCTGGAACCAAGGGGCATGATGTCCTCGCCATCGTATCAGCTCAGGTGCTGGAAGATGGAAAGACTTTATTCTTAGAGTTGCCCGATATCCAACCGGCCAATCAAGTTTATTTGCGGATGTATGTGGGGGGTGAGCGTGGACATGATCTATTTACGACGGTCCATAAGCTGGACAAGCCTCGAACTGATATTCGAGGTTATCGATTTGTCGAGAAGAAGATTGCTCCGCATCCGATCTTAGGGGATTTGATTTTGGCAACTCGCAAAATTCCCAATCCATGGAAGGGGAAGATCGCGGATGCCCGCTCAGTGAAATTGGAAGCGGGCAAAAATTTGGCGTTTGAAACGCGGAGCTTTAAAGTGAAGGCTGGTGAGGCGATTGCCTTAAAGTTTGTCAATCCGGATGTGGTACCACATAACTGGGCTTTGATCAAACCTGGGAAGTTGCAGACTGTGGGTGAGTTGGCGAATCGATTGATTTCGGATCCCGAGGCGGCAGTGATGCAATATGTGCCGCGGACAGATGATGTGCTGGCTTATACGGATATTGTCGATCCGAATGCTGAATTTACGATTTATTTCCGAGCTCCCAACACGCCCGGTCGTTATCCTTATTTGTGTACGTTCCCCGGTCACTGGATGGTGATGAATGGCGAGATGATTGTAGAGTAGGCTCACGTACAATTGTACGTATAGTTTACCGGGTCATCCCTTTAGGCCAAGATATCGTGGATCACTTTGCCGTGGACATCGGTGAGGCGGCGGTCGATGCCTGCTTGGCGGAAGGTAAGTCGCTTGTGATCGATACCTAATAAATGCAGCAGCGTTGCGTGGAAATCATAGCAATACGCTTTGCCTTCGACGACTTGGTATCCGAGTTCATCGCTAGCGCCGTAAGCAATACCCTCTTTGACGCCAGCACCGCACAGCCAGGTGGCAAATGAGCCACCATTGTGATCGCGACCGACGCTCCCTTGCGCGAACGGCGTGCGACCAAACTCGGTTGTCCAGACGACTAAAGTATCTTCCATTAAGCCGCGCTGATAAAGATCTCCCAATAGGGCTGAAATAGGTTGATCCACACTGGTAGCGATAGGTGGCAATTCGCCAATGATACTTCCGTGATTATCCCAATTATTGGCCGCGCCTTGTGGTCCGCTCCAAACCTGCACGAAGCGGACACCGCGTTCGATCAGTCGTCGCGCTAGCAAACAGCGTCGGCCGAAATCCTCAGTCGTCGGTTGATTCAAACCATATTGTTCTAACGTTGCGGTCGATTCCGATTTCAAATTAAACGCCTCCGGCGCGCTTAACTGCATCTTGGCTGCTAACTGGTAGGCAGCGATGCGCGAGCGAAGTTGCGGATCATGAGGGTGTTCGGCGGCGTGCGTTTCATTCCAGTGTTGCAGCAGTTCCAGGCCTTTTTGATCGGCGACACCATGAGCAAAACCGAACTGGCTGGCAGGCTTCAAGTTGGGTATCGGTTCGGAAGCTGCCGCATTCAAAACGAGACCTTGATATTTTACCGGCAGGAAGCCCGAGCTAAAGTTACCTCGTTGGTTGTAGGGTAAACCGCGGGGATCGGGTAGGACCACAAATGTGGGGAGATTATCGACGAGGTTGCCTAAGGCGTACGAGATCCATGAACCGAAGCAAGGGAAACCGGGTAGAGTGAAGCCGGTGTTCATCATGTAACTGCCAGGACCATGTACGTTGGTTTTGGAAGCCATCGACATAATGAAAGCTAGTTTATCGACCCATTTGGCTTGATGCGGGAATACCTCGCTGACCCAGCGACCGCATTGACCATGTTGCTGGAACTTGAATGGACTTCGCATCACAGCGCCGGCAGGGGCCGTAAAGCCTTCGGGTTTTTCTTTGGGGCCAAGGCTTTGGCCATGATATTTTTCTAGCGCTGGCTTGTAATCGAAGGTGTCCATTGGACTTGCGCCGCCGTTCATGAACAACTGAATCACGCGGCGGACGCGAGGTGGATGGTGGAGACCGCCATCCGGACGAACCAAGAGCTCTCCTCCCAGCGATGGTTGCGAGGCGGCGGAGTTCTCATTTTCTTCGGCAGCGCGTAGCGGTTGCCGCGTTAGCATCGAGGCCAAGGCCAGCCAGCCGAAGCTCTCGCCGGTATGCCGCATCCACTCTCTGCGATTGGATTTAGACGCTGCGCTGGAATCGCTCTGCATGGTTTCACTCATAGCCTACCACACTCGGTTCAACGAAAGGTTAAAAACTCATTGCTGTTGATCATCACGCGGATCAGCGCCGCCAGATCATGCTGGGAGAGAAATTCGGTAGACAAAGAGCGTTCTTTCTCTGTTGGCTGACGCAGATAGAGCGTTTGAAAGGCACAGCCGATGACATCGTCTGCTTGTTGACGTCTGCAGTGTTCAGCCAATGCGTTGGCCGCATAGAGCACAAAATCATGATTCCACAAAGCGAGCGCTTGCAAGGGGGAGGCGGTGGGGGTGCGAATGGGAGTGAGTTGTGCTGCATCGGGGAAATCGAGTGCCTCCATGAAAGGATCTTGAATGCCTCGATAGACAAAACGATAAATGGTTCGTCGATGAGCGGAGGGTTGTGTCCAATCAAAGTTGTTGTAGTCCACCGAGGGTGTGATCTGAATACCTGGGCCAAGTTTGAACCATTGCACGGCGGGACCGCCCGCTTGTTGGTCGAGCGAGTGTGCCAAATACAATAACGAATCGCGAAATGTTTCCGCGTCCAGCCTCCCTGAGGGGCCGCGCCATATCAACCTATTATCCGGATCAACGGATGAAGCCTCGGGATGTAAAACAGAATCGCGCCGGTACGCGTCGCTGGTGACAATCAAGCGGTGGATATGCTTCAGAGAGCCATTGTTCCGCTTTAACTCGGTGGCTAGCCAATCCAACAATTCGGGATGTGTGGGTAGTGAACCCATGCGTCCAAAGTCATTGGGGGTGTCGACTATTCCGCGGCCGAAATGATGTTGCCATAGGCGATTGACGATACTCCGCCAAAAAAGAGGATTGTCGGGATGTGTGATCCAATGCGCAAGTTCGATGCGGCGTTGGGCTTCATTGGGAAGAGTATGGCTTTCGAAGCGACTTGGGCTATGCGATAAGCAGGAGAGTACACCTGGAACCGCTTCTTCAGCGGGTTTAGCGATATCGCCTCGTTTAAGTAGATGAACTTTCTTGGGCGTCGACCAAGGAGCATAGAAGGCGCTTTCGGTCAAGGATTCAAACTTGGGTGCGGATGCATAAACATGACTGGGGGGCGGGAGTGACTGGAGAGTTTGCAGGGCATGTTGTTTGGCCACGAAGGCAGCCAACGCGATTTGTTCAATATCGCTCCGTTGATCGCGCGGGATAGCCAGCGCCGTGGTGACCTCTTGAGGCAAAAGCGCTTGTCGTGGGTTGTTATCGGAGGATAAACTTAGCCGAAATTTTCCGATGGTATGGAATCCACCGTGCAACTGCCGAAGTTGCACAATCAATTTATCCTTGGGACCAAAGGCTATGGGTGTTGCAAATTGAAATACGGCAACGTGGTCTTTACCGACTTCTGGAAAGATTCCCCAGGCCGTTTTTGGATCGCCATCGATAGCGTGAGCGATAGTCCAGCCGGTTTGATCAAAATCGGCAATGGCTTGAGCGATAGGAACGCGAGTGGGAGTGGAGGATCCTTCGCGCAGATGTTCGACTAGGAATTCATTGAGGTGTAGGTTGCCGTTGTCGTTGCGTCCAGGTCCACCCATCGGGAAGGCATCGTCGCGGAACAATTGCACGCGAATTCCCGTTATGGAAGTCAAGTCGGTGCGGCCGGTAACAATACAGGTTTCTGTGGCTGGCCTGGGACCGCTTGCCAGTACCACATGATCGTCTAGCACTTTCATGGCCGTTCCTTCCAGTGCCAAGACGATCTCTTCCTGCAACGGGGACCAGTGGGTAGGTTGTTGACTTAGGTGTTGTTCCCAGTCGGCAACCATTTTTTGCATGCTGATGGTGAGCAATCGACTGGCATCGCGCGATTCAGCCGCTTGTTGAAGTTTGAGAGCAGCCTGTCGACGAGCTCCGATATGGGCATCGCGATCAAAGGGTACATTACCGCGGCCGATCCCCGCGAACACCGCTTGCATCGCGTAATAATCCACTTGGGGAATCGGATCAAACTTATGATTGTGGCAGCGGGAGCAATGGACGGTTGTGCTCAGGAGAACGGAAGAAACTTGGGTTACCATTTCATCGCGATCGATGTAATCAAAAGTTGTTTGTGCAGTCGCCGCGGTGCTGTGATCCCAAGGACCTGCAGCGAGGAAGCCGAGGGCCGGAGTGAGATCGGTTCGGTTGGGGAAGAGTGCATCGACGGCGATTTGCTCTTGGACCCAACGATCCCAGGGAACATCCGTATTCAGAGATTGAATGACATAATCGCGATAAGGCCACGCGTGGATGCGCATCACATCATGTTCAAAGCCATGCGTGTCTGCAAAATGAATCCAATCGAACCAATGTCTGGCCCAGCGTTCGCCATACCGTGGCGAGGAGAGGAGGCGATCGACCAGCCGTTCATAAGCGTCGGGGGATGTATCATGTTCAAAGGCTTCAAGTTCCGCGGCGGTGGGCAGAAGGCCATGCAGATCGATCATGAGTCGACGGAGCAGGGTGCGTCGATCGGCTGATCGGTTCGGGATTAAGCCGGCTGCTCGAATCTTATCGAGGAGAAAAGCGTCGACGGGATTACCGCAGGAAAGCTCAGACATCGGTGGCAAAACGGTTTGTATGGGAAGGTAAGACCACCAAGGTTCGCGCTGCGATGCGGAAGCGGTATGCACGCGGGGATCGATAGCTCCAGCTTCAATCCACTGCTGCAGAATAGAAATCTGTTCGGCGGTGAGCGATTCTTCCGGGGGCATCTTGAGGTCTGGGACGCTGCCGCGAACGACTTGAAGGAGCAAACTGCCGCTGGGGTCGCCGGGTAGGATAGCCGGTCCCCGGTCACCACCGACCTTCCAACCGCTTGCGAAATCGAGGGCAAGATTACCGTTGATTTCCTGGTCGTGAGAGTGGCAGGGGAAGCAATGCTCCCTGAGAATTGGCACCACGTTTTGCTCGAAGAACTCAACTTTGGCTGAATCAAGTTCTGAAGGGGGGGAAGGTGGTGCAATGTTGGCTGGTTCTTGCCCGCGGGCGTCGTTGAAACTCAATCGGGGCGGTAGTACAACGGCCAGTAGTACCAGCCAGTGGTAGACCGCGAGAATCGAAAATGCTCGAACGCCCATGGAATGCAACATGAAACAATAACGGCAGGAAAAAAGGGCCAAAGTGGTTGAAGGGAAGTGGCGAATGAACCGTCCAGGTGGGAATATGATCTTACCATGGCAGAGCTTACCATGGCAGAGCTTACCATGGCAGAGCTTACCATGGCGAGATAGAGAAGAAATGGATTTCGGCGGATGGCCAGATTTTCAAAGGCTAGCCGGGGGTGGTGGCCGTTTTGGGTGATGATTTTTCAGGCACGAGAGGAAAGTGTCGTGGAGCGTCAAGCTTTGGGTGCGATTGCGACGAGCGATGGGTGCGTTTTCAAGTATTTTCTTGAGCCGAACCTCACGTCAGCGGAATTTATTGATGTATTGATTCGTTCCACTTTGGCTGAGAGACGCCCTGTCAATAAGCCAGAGATTATCGAGGGGATGCTGCGGCATGCATCGCTGATCGTGACGGCTCGCAACGGAGCAGATCTGTTGGTGGGGGTGTCGCGAGCGATTACCGATTTTAGTTATTGTACTTATCTGTCGGACTTGGCTGTCGATGTTGACTGTCAGCATCGCGGTGTTGGAAGGGAGTTGGTTGGTCGAACACATGAAGCGGCCGGATTGTGTACGAGCTTGGTGTTATTGGCGGCTCCGGCAGCACGAGATTATTACGGCAAGATAGGAATGACCCGACACGACAGCGCTTGGGTTCTTCCGCGCATGTGAACGAGGTAATGCCATATGATTATTTTTGGAACAGGTTACTACTTTCGATCTCGAAAAGCATCCCAAAACGGCTTTTGTTCGCATTGTGGAAAGTATGGCAAACTGAGCAGTTGGAATGGGATGTCTTTTTTTCATCTCTATTTCATTCCACTCATTCCGGTTAGCAAATTTCAGCGAGTTCATAAGTTTTGCAAGTTATGCAATCAAGGTCTTACGTTTCCGATTGAGCATTTCGATGCGGTTACTTACAAGATCAAGGAGAAATCTGCGCTAGCCATTTTGGCTTTGCAAGAGGGTGAGGAGGAGATCATCGACGAGGGTGAGGAGCCGACTAATGCTATTTCTTTTTTGGAAGGTGCGTTAGATTGGCTTCATTCTGGGGCGGAAAAGAATTTCAGCTATCAGTTGGTGCAGCAACTTCATCATCCCGCGTGCAAGTTTGCTGAGGGCATGGTGTCTGGCTACCTGCAGATGCTCGAGGGTGATTTGAATAAATCGGCGGAGTCTTATCAGGCCGCGACGCGCGCGCAGCCGAGCGATTATCGTGGTTACTTTCGCCTCGCCAATGTGTTGGTTGAGAAGAGAATGTGGGATCCAGCAATCGCCGCTTATCAGTCGGCGGAGGCGAATGCGACGGAGGAACCCGTCGAATTGCAGTTCGCAATTATCTACTATTTGATCGAAATGCTGACCAAGCAAAAGCGTTTCTTGGAGGCTAGTGCTGCCTACGATCGATTAATCAAGATACGACCTGACGTATTGAGTGATAAGCAGTTTGTAAAGGCGATGACTAAAGTCAAAAAGAAAGCGGGAAGTCCCGTCTAATGGGGACTGCCAAGACTTTTAGGGTGCTACAAGACCCGTTCTAAGCCCTGGCGTTCGCCACGGTTTTCGGCGACTGGGTAGGTTCTTCATAACTCCTTCACGAGAACTTCGCGCGAGAAGCATTTCTTCAGCATGGGTTGGTTATACTATGGACGTCCATCGATTGGCGCCATCTTCGGCAGGGGACTTCTCGGCTTCCCACCAAAATTTGCCTGCGTTGAGATCCAAATATTTCCACATTTCATAGGGAGCAATGTGTTGAAGAAGCTCAAGTTATTCCGAGGGTTCATGGCCGTTTGCTCGGCCTTATGCGGCCTTGCCCACCCAACCTATGCACATGAAGGGCATGAACATAAATCCTCGGCGGATGAAAAAGTGACAGGTACTGCCACAGGTTATGTTTTCCATGATCGCAATGGAGATCAGAAGCGTGATGCGGGTGAAGAGGGTATACCCGATATCAAAGTTTCCAACGGTCGTCAAATTGTGAAAACCGATGCCCAGGGAAAATATTCTCTGGCTGTGACCGATGACACGATCGTATTTGTGATTAAGCCGCGCAATTGGATGACGCCGCTAACGGAACATAAGTTGCCGAAGTTTTACTACGTCCATAAGCCGAAAGGATCACCCGATTCGCGTTTTCCAGGCGTATTGCCAACGGGCCCGCTACCAGCTTCGATCGATTTTCCACTGACACCGCAGAAGGAACCGGATTCGTTCAAGGCGATCTTCTTCGGAGATACACAACCTCGTGATATCAAAGAGGTCGAATACATTGCGCATGATGTGGTGGAGCAAGTGATCGCCGAGAATGCTCATGATGCATCGTTTGGTGTTACGCTGGGTGATATCGTATTTGATGATTTATCAGTGATGAAGCCACTCAATCAAGCTATCGCGCTGATTGGAATTCCCTGGTATAACGTGCTGGGGAACCATGACATGAATTATGATTCACCAGACGATGAACAATCCGATGAAACGTTCGAAAGCATTTATGGGCCGTCTTATTACAGCTTCGATCATGGGTCGGTCCATTTCATGGTTTTAGATGATGTGGTTTGGCATGGTCCCAAGGGTAATGAAAAAGGAAAGTACACTGCCGGTCTTGGGCCCAAGCAAATGGAATTTATTCGCAATGATTTGGCGATGATTCCGGAGAACCAACTGATTGTCTTGATGATGCATATTCCACTGATCGAAGTGGAGGATCGACAAGAGCTTTACCGGATGATCGAGAAACGTCCATTCGCCCTGAGCATTTCGGCTCATACGCACTTCATGGAGCATGTATTTATTGGCAAAGAGGATGGCTGGATGGGACCTGAACGCCATCATCATGTTATCAACGTTACCGCTTGTGGTAGTTGGTGGAGTGGTACGGCCGATGAACGAGGGATACCTCACGCGACGATGAGCGATGGAGGGCCGAATGGTTATTCGATCTTTACGTTCGATGGAACCAATTATGACATCGACTTTCGGGCAGCGAGTCGACCTGCGAATCATCAGATGATGATCGATGCGCCGGAAAGGATTACGACCCGCCAAGCGGAGGCAACTACCGTAGTGGCCAACGTCTTTGTCGCTTCAGAAAATTGGAAAGTTGAAATGCGTCTCTCGAAAGAGGCTCCCTGGATGGCGATGGAGAACAGTCGCATGGCAGATCCCTATTTCGGTCGACTCAAGGAGTTAGAAAAATCGCTCATACCGCCGCCCGGTAGAGCGCTTCCGGGGGCGCATCTAAGCAATCATCTGTGGAAGGCCAAGCTTCCGGCGGATTTGCAGCCAGGTGGCTATACGATCGAAGTGCGGGCGACCGATCCGAAAGGGAAGACCTTCACCGACCATCGCATCCTGTGGGTCGACGCTGCGAAGTAGTTGTAGAGCCTATCGGAAAACCAGGAAACCGCAGCTAACACGGTGGGCGGATCGGGCGGTTGGCGTGGCAGGCGACAGGTTGATCGTGCAGCGTCTATTTCCGTTTGGTCCTTCATCTTGTTGGTTCGTTTAACCCGTTGCCGCTAGGCTAGGCACCCTGGGTACACGATCAGCATCAGAATCAGGGCCGTGGATGGGCGACTGCGGACTGGACAGCGCCACGTGTGAACGGTCGCGCGGGTACCGATGGGGAGCGAAAACCGCAGCTAACACTATCGGATTGAGGGGGACGGCTTTAGGCTACGATTTTAACGCAGCGCTGCATTGGCTGCTGCGGGATTGGGTAGCGCGTTCGGATGAAGCGAGGTTACCGATGCGAAAGTTCTTTCGCTGGTAAGAATCTGGTTGTATTGGATGTGGGCCATCATGCGATTATGTTGTTCGAGCATGATGAGTCCCACTTGCTGTTCGGTCAGGAAGCCTTCTCGAATCGCGAGTCGTTCAAAGGATAGCGAGCTTTGCTCTTGAAGATGAAGCAACCGTCGCATTTGCTTCATGTTGAGAAAGCCCATTTCGATGGCCAATTGTTCGAGTTGTGGCCGGTCCTTGAGAGCGGACTCAATACGATCGATGCATTCGTCGGCGGATAGTTGGCCTTGGCGGAATTGCTCAATGATCTTTAGCACAGCGTATCTCCCATGTTTACCTGGGCGGCATGACTCAGGTTGAATAGGGGATCGAAAATAAAGCCTTTGATCCGAGAACATCGTCACCCTAGTGCTAAAGCGTAGGTTTTGGCGAGGCAGTGTGACGAGCGAGGGATTGAATTCAGTGCGGCATTTGCTCAATCATTACTGCGGATTAATAAATAGTATCGGTTGTGTCGATTGTGCAGTGTGAGACGACGGGGGCGTGTGGCCGAGTGATGTTTGGTGAGTGGGGTCGACCTAGCCAATGATTGGGTATGGGATGTGCGAAAAGCGAGCCGTTAGTGGGAAGCGGAGCAAATCGCTGCGACTAGGGACTCAAAACTGGGTTGCTCGGCCGTGGCGATCACATCAGCACCAGCTGCCGTCGCCTCGATCGCGATTTGTGGGCTCAGAGCGGCGCTGCGGAGTTTGGGGAAGTGTGTGCCGAGCAATTTGGAGGCTGAGCGCGCGATGGCAGAACTGGTCAGCGTGATCCAGACGCCTGAAGAATGTTCGAGCAGATCTTCGACTTGCGGCGAGAGCGCGAGCACATCGGTACTCTCATAGACGATCAGTTCGGTCAGTGCAGCACAGCGGCCAGGCAATAGTTCTCGCAAGGCATCTTTGGATCTTGTTCCCCGGACCCATAAGACATGGCAAGCAGCTTGGACCGGAAGTGTTTCAGCCAGGGACTGGGCGTGATGTTCGGGTGGCAGAAAATCGCACAAGATATTCCAGCGTTTTAGGGCTTCGGCGGTGGCTGGGCCAACGCAGGCAAATTTGGTCTTCGCAAATTTTCGCGCATCGAGTCCAAGTTTTTCAAGAAGTTGGAAGTAGCAATCGACACCGTGAACGCTGGTAAAAACGATCCATGAGAACGGTTCGATGATGTGGAGCGATTCGCGAAGTGGATCGGTTAGAGGAAGGGGAGCGATCTGGATCAGCGGTTGATGTACGACTGTTGCACCTTGTTGCGTGAGCAACTCTGAAAGTCGATCGTTATTGCTTTCAGCGCGAGTGATGATAACAGTGGAGCCATGCAGTGGCAGTTGAGTTGTGGAGGATGTTGTGAGGTGAGGCATAACAATCGATGCGATATGGTTTTGATGAGCGACTTCACCGACCACAACCAAGACCGGTGGGCGCAGTTTATGGCTGGGCGTTAATTCGTCGGCGACGTTAGCTAGATGAGTATGGATGATTTGTTGATCTGGCCATGATACACGCCTAACGAGGGCAGCGGGCGTATTGGCAGGTTTACCCGCTTTGAGGAGCTGCCGACTCCAATTCGCAGCTGTGGTGACACCCATGTAAAGTACGAGGGTACCGGGGAAGCGGGCTAGCGCATGCCAATCTAACTCGTCGGAGTTTTCGGCTTGTTGCCCGGTGACTAATGCTACGGCGGATGCGTGATCGCGATGGGTCAGTGGCATGCCGGTGTATGCGGGCAGGGCGAGAGCGGCGGTGATGCCGGGGACGATTTCTGCTGCGATTTGATGCTGGGCGAGAAACTCGAGTTCTTCCGCTGTTCGCGCGAATACGGCGGGGTCACCTCCCTTGAGCCGCACCACGCGTTTTCCAGCTTGATAGTGCCGAAGCATTTCCTGATGGATTTCCGCCTGCTTCCAGATGCGACTGTAGCCATGCTTGCCGACGTTGATACAGGCAGCTGTGGGGGAGACAAGGCGAAGAATTTCGGGGTTGACCAAGCCGTCATAAAGGACCACATCGGCCGATTGGAGCCAATTCCAGCCGCGGAGGGTTAACAAATCCGCCGCTCCCGGGCCGGCACCGACCAACGCGATTGCCGGTGCGGGGAGTGTCGGGGGGAGGGAAATGGGGGGCGTTTTGCGGTCCAAAATTAGGGAATCCTCTAAAATCTTGTTCAAAAGGGGGGCGGGCTGGTTTGGTCTTTGCTGGCGGAAAAGCAAAATGAGCTAGACAGATCGGCCGATAAACATCATTATATTGCGTTTCCACACAAGCATAACGTCCTAACAGATATGGTTTGAGGTCTTAGAATCGAATGCCAACCACTACCAGTGCCAAGAAGCGTCACCGTCAAAGTTTGGAAAACCGTTCCAAGAATCGAGCGGTCAAAAGCAGCCTGAAGACGGCTGTGCGTAAGTTGCATGCCGCGACTGCCGCAGGTGGTCAGGGTGGCAAGGAATTGCTGCCGGGTATTTTTAAGGCTTTGGATCAGGCTGCAGCCAAGGGTGTGATTCACCCTAACAAGGCATCGCGGTCGAAGTCTCGCTTGAATGCAATGGTCAAAAACGCAGCGGCTAAGAAAGCCAACTGATCTAAAGTTATAATTCAGCGGTAACAGATACAGACACGAAACCGCAGCGGTTGTTTGAGCCGTTGCGGTTTTTCTTTTTTTATGCGGCGGTTGAGTGAGCCCAGGGGCTAGTGAATTCACAAACCAGTGACTCCCGAGAGCGAGTGAGAATCTCGCAAGTGTCAAAGTTCGGCTTATTGCAGGCGAGCTTCGGTGAGTTCGACGGCCCGCAGCATGGCTTTGGATTTGTTGAGTGTTTCTTGGTATTCGCTGGTCGGATCGCTATCGGCGACGATGCCGGCTCCCGCTTGGATGTAGATTTTTCCGGGGGTCATCACCATGGTGCGGAGGGCGATGCAGGTGTCCATATTTCCGCCATAATCAAAATAACCAACGGCTCCCGCGTAGGGACCGCGGCGCGTGGGTTCCATTTCATCAAGGATTTGCATCGCGCGGACCTTGGGAGCGCCGCTCACTGTGCCAGCGGGCAAGCAAGCCTTGAGGGCGTCGATGGCATCGAGTTCGGGGCGTAGTTTCCCATCGACGTTCGAACTGATATGCATCACATGGCTGTAGCGTTCAACGGTCATTACGTCGCTTAATCGAACCGATCCGAACTGGGCAACTCGACCGACATCATTTCGGCCTAGATCGACGAGCATGACATGTTCTGCGCGTTCTTTAGGGTCGGCTAACAATTCCTCGGCGAGCGCTCGATCTTCCGCTTCAGATTGCCCGCGGCGGCGCGTGCCCGCAAGAGGTCGGACCGTAACGCAACCATCAAAAACTCGACACATCACTTCAGGAGAGGCTCCGACAAGCGTTGTATCCGGTGTGCGCAGGAAGAACATAAATGGACTGGGGTTGATCACGCGGAGCGAGCGGTAGACTTCCAGAGGTTCGCACCGCGAGGCAACTTCCATGCGTTGGCTGACCACAACCTGAAAGATATCGCCAGCGCGAATATATTCGGTGCATTTACGGACTGCCTCTTCGAACTCTTGTTGAGTAAAGTTCGAGCGAACGGCTAGAGGTTGGGTTTGATTCAAATCGACTTCGGCGCTGGAGAGTGGCTTATCGTTTCGGCCAAGTAATTCAACGATGTGGTTAATTTTCGAGTCGGCGTCTAGGTAGGCGTCATCAATAGAGCAAAATTGCTCAGGCTCAACAAGAACGACGATGATGAGCGTCTTGGTTACGTTATCGAAGATGACCAGTTCATGGAAGAATGAGAAATCCAGATCGGGGAGGTAGCGGTCATCGGGGGGTGGAGAATCGAGTTTTTCCACATAGCGCACCACATCATAAGCGGCGTACCCGATTGCTCCGCCGATAAACGGTGGCAAGTCGGAATGGTTGGGGGTACGAAATTGGCGAAGATGTTGACGAAAGAATTCAAGAGGATCGTCGACCTGCAGCGTTTGTGTCTTAAGGCCATCCTGAACGAGCAGTTTACTTCCCCAACTGGCAATGCGCTTATGGGGCTTGGTAGCGATAAAACTATAGCGTCCAACTTTTTCACCACCGATGACGCTTTCGAACAAGCAGCCCGAGGAAGTGCCGTCATCGAGTCGATGAAATGCGGAAACGGGGGTGAGGTTATCCGCGAGCAATCGACGATAGACGGGAATGAGATTGTAATCGGCTGCCAGTTCGTGGAAGCGTTGCCTTGTTGGGGCGGTTGCCATGGAGTTCGGTCTTTGGAATACGGGTCTTGGGGATACAGTTAATTTTCGAGTACGAGTCTTTTGAGTACGAGTCTTTAGAGTAAGGGGCTTGGGGGGAGTGTGTTTTTGGAATAAGTAATTTCAGGATAAAGCTCTTTGCGATATCGAACCGGTCTCAAAGTGACCTTGTCGAGAAGCGGTCTAAGGGTTGTTGAGCAATACCATGGAACTAGGCCTAGGCTTGGCGATCTGGGAAACGGTCCCGGCGCTGGAGCAACAGAGCCGATGTTTGGGAATACCACCGTATCTATTGTAGATCAATCGGCGCGAAAGCTTCAGTGGGTGGAGGTGGCACCGGAGCGAAATGCGTCCAAATCGTGGCTGCCCAATGATGGATTGCCCGATGGACGCAGGATATGGGATAGGATGTTCGAATGGCTAACTGTCCAACTTGTGAGGGGCGGCTCAGCGGGCTAGCGGGGGAGGCTTTTCGGGGTGGGCTTTTCTTGACAGTCGTTCAGCCCCCGTTAGAATCCGCGGCCGAAATCGATTAAGTTAGGCAAAATCTGAGCCAACAACTTGGTCGAATCGCTTAAAAGGTGGGTCTAGTTGGAAACCACTACGCAACGCTCTATAGTTTCACACACGTTGTTTGGCCGAAATGGATTGACTCTGAGGGGGTACGAGGTTTGCGATGAAGTGTCAGCATTGTGAGAAGCCTGCGACGTTTCACATTACCGAATTGACGGGGCCGGGTGGTCCGCAAGTTCTGCATTTGTGTGAGGACCATGCGCGCCAGTATTTATCCCAAGACCCAGCTCAACCGGGGACTTCGGCCTTGGCTGGTATGTTGGCTAACCAATTGAAGGTGGATCAGACCGCCGAACAAATTGCTTCGACGGACCAAAAAACATGCCCAGTATGTGGCATTACGTTTGCCGAGTTTCGAAATGTTGGCCGTTTGGGGTGCCCGTACGATTACGTTCATTTTGCCGGGGAACTCGAACCGTTATTGATCAACATTCACGGAGCGACCGAGCATCATGGCAAAAAGCCATCCAAACTTCTCGGCTCGCCCGATCGACAGCATCGTCTCTTGCAGTTGCGCCGAGCGATGAAGGAGGCGGTCGAGAAGGAGTTGTATGAACGGGCAACGGAGATTCGTGACGAGATTCGCAAGCTAGAACAAATGGAGACGGGCGAATGATATTGCCAGTGAAGGGTCTGGAGGTGGATACTCTGGAGGCGGACACAAAGTGAAGTTTGACGAACTGGCGGGCAAGTGTGGTGAATGGCTCAAGGGGACCGGGCCCGAGTCGGATATTGTGATCAGCAGTCGCATTCGACTGGCTCGTAATCTATCGGAGTTCCCGTTCGTGCGCCGGTGCACCGAAGGCGACAAGCGTTCTATTCTGCGCACGGTTCGCCAAGCGGTGGAAGCTATCGAGGAATGGACGAACGTAGAGTTTGTCGACGTTGAGCCGCTGAGCGATTTGGATCGTCATTTTTTGGTGGAACGGCAATTGATCTCGCGTGAGCTACGGGAGGTTGAAGGGCCGCGCGGAGTGGCGATCGATGCTTCTGAGCGATTTAGTGTGATGGTCAATGAGGAAGATCATCTGCGCATTCAAGTGATTCGAAGTGGCTTGGATCTTCAATCGGCTTGGAATGATGCTGCAGAGATCGATAACTTTTTGGAACGCAAGCTGACCTTCGCTTACTTGGAGAAACTGGGTTACTTGACCGCTTGTCCTACCAACGTTGGCACTGGTTTACGAGTGAGCGTGATGTTGCATTTGCCGGCGTTGGTGATCACGCGACAGATCGAGAAAGTTTTCCGCAGTTTGCAAAAGATGAATGTAGCTGT
>JBIKMB010000266.1:0-7518 GCA_044359485.1 Pirellulaceae bacterium
CGTTAACTTTTGTTGAGAAATCCTAATTCTTAATGCTCTGTCGCCGACAGTTGTGGGCAACTAGCGAGCCGCAACCGCTGTGTCTGGAGTGGAAGTGGCTTGTCTGATTTCTTTCAGTACTCGTTTGTAATCGGTTGGCATGACCTTGATGAACTGTTTTAGACTGTTTTCCCAGTCTGCCAGCAAGGCGGCGGCAACCGAGGATTCCGTGAACTGCAGATGGCGTTCGATCAAGCCCTTCAGTTCGTTGATATCTTCATCTGTCTCGACCGCTTCGAGATCGACCAGTTCCAAGTTGCAACGAATGCGGAAGTCGCCATCGCGATCCAAGACATAGGCGATACCTCCCGACATACCTGCTGCAAAGTTGCGCCCGGTCCGTCCCAGGATGACCACTCGACCTCCGGTCATATATTCGCAACCATGGTCGCCCACGCCTTCGATCACGGCCACGGCACCGCTGTTGCGCACAGCAAATCGTTCCGCGGCTCGACCTCGAAAGAAGGCTTCACCCATCGTAGCGCCGTACAAGCAGACGTTGCCTACCAGAATGTTATTTTCTGCAGCGAAGGTACTTTCTTTGGGCGGATAGACGATAACGCGTCCACCGGAAAGTCCTTTGCCGACGTAATCGTTAGCATCCCCTTCGAGTTCCAGCGTGACGCCGTGCGCCAGAAAGGCACCTAGGCTTTGGCCGGCCGAACCGTTGAGCTTGATATGAATCGTGTCGGTCGGAAGTCCTGTTTGGCCATAGCGTTTGGCGACGTTGTGGCTGAGCATTGTTCCGACGGTGCGATTGATGTTGACAATTTCACTTTCAATTTTGACCGGCTTACCTTTCTCCAGAGCCTCGGCGGAGAGCGCGATCAGTTTATTATCCAGAGCGAGTTCTAAACCATGATCTTGGGCTTGCACGCAGCGTACTTGTACGCTTCCATGGGGTCGTTTGGCCATGGTGAGGACAGGCGTAAGATCGAGCCCATCGGCTTTCCAGTGCGCGATGGCCTTATTGGCATCCAAGCAATCGACGCGGCCGATCATCTCGTTGATGTTTCGGAAGCCGAGCTGTGCCATAATCTGACGCAAATCTTCAGCGACCATAAATAAGTAATTGACCACGTGTTCGGGTTTACCCGCGAATTTGGCTCTCAATTCGGGATCTTGCGTTGCGACACCGACAGGGCAAGTGTTGAGATGGCATTTGCGCATCATAATGCAACCGAGCGTAATTAAAGGCGCGGTAGCAAATCCAAATTCTTCTGCACCCAACAGCGCCGCGATGGCCACATCGCGTCCCGTTTTGAGTCCACCATCGGTCTGCAGCACGACGCGGCTGCGGAGATCGTTGAGCACCAACGTTTGGTGTGCTTCGGCGATCCCGAGCTCCCATGGTAAACCGGCGTGTTTGATGCTGGTCAGAGGTGAAGCACCTGTTCCACCCACATCCCCTGCGATCACGATGTGTTCGGCATGAGCTTTAGCTACACCGGAAGCGACAACTCCTACACCGACCTCGCTAACCAATTTCACACTGATGCGAGCGGAAGGATTGGCATTCTTTAGGTCGTGGATCAATTGGGCCAAGTCTTCAATCGAATAAATATCATGGTGAGGGGGAGGGCTGATCAAACCAACGCCTGGCGTGCTGTAGCGAATGCGGGCGATATTTTTATCGACTTTACCACCTGGTAATTCACCCCCTTCGCCTGGCTTCGCGCCTTGGGAAATTTTAATCTGCAGTTCATCGGCATTGGCAAGATATTCAATGGTGACTCCAAAACGACCTGAGGCAACCTGCTTGATCGCACTGCGTTTCGAGTCGCCGTTGGGCAATGTTTGGAAACGAACTGGATCTTCTCCACCTTCGCCCGTATTGCTCTTGCCGCCGATGCGGTTCATCGCAATGGCAAGTGTTTCATGAGCCTCGGCACTGATGGACCCGAAGCTCATTGCCCCGGTGCAAAAGCGTTTGACAATCTCCTTGGCCGGTTCGACTTCGTCCAGTGGCACTTCTGGTCCAGCGATACCCTTGCGGAAGTCGAGCAATCCGCGGAGCGCATAGCGAGTCTTATTGCTCGAGTTGATATGTTGGGCGAATCGCCAGTAGGCATTTTTATCTCCGGCTCGAGCGGCGACTTGCAGGTCGGCGATCGCTTGTGGATCCCAACCATGATGTTCGCCTTCAGCTCGCCAGTGGAATTCGCCTGGGTTGGGCAGAACGGGTAGAGTCAATTTGGCATCGTGAGGGAATCCCAATTCATGTCGACGGAGCGATTCTTCAGCGAGCACCTCGAAACTGACGCCTTGGATGCGGCTCGAGGTACCGACGAAACACTTCTCGATCACTTCGTTCTTAAGTCCGACCGCTTCAAAAATCTGCGCGCCTTTATAGCTTTGCAGAGTGCTGATGCCCATCTTGGCCATGACCTTGAGCATTCCTTTGGCAACAGCCTTGCGATAAGCGGCGACCACTTTATCGTCGTCGTACTTATCGCCGGGTAGCAAACCATCGCGTATCGATTGCCAAAGGGACTCGAAGGCCAAGTAAGGATTGATGGCATCTGCGCCGTAGCCGATCAGCAAACAATGATGATGAACTTCGCGAGCCTCACCGGTCTCTAGCACGATACCGATGCGCGTGCGTTTGGCTTGTCGGACCAAGTGATGATGCACCGCTCCGCAAGCCAGCAAGGAGCTGACGGCGACGCGCTGTGGGCCTACTTGGCGATCGCTCAAAATGACCAACGTGTAACCATCATCAATGGCTAACTCAGATTCGCGGCAAATGCGATCCAAAGCTGCGGTCAGTCCAGGGCGTCCTTCGCTGCGATCGTAGGTGATGTCGATCATTTTGGTTTTCCAGCCTCGCTTGGTCATGTGAGCGAGCGCTGCCAATTCTTCGTTGGTCAGAATAGGATGCGGTATCAACAATCGATGCGCATGTTCGGGTGATACCGACAAAATGTTTTGCTCCGGACCGATGTAGCATTCCAGCGACATGATCACTTCTTCGCGAATGGAATCGATCGCCGGATTGGTGACCTGGGCAAAAAGTTGTTTGAAGTAGTCATAGATCATGCGCGGTTGATCGCTGAGACATGCCAACGCTGAATCGTTACCCATCGATCCGACGGGATCACGCGCTTCTTTGATCATCGGCAGAAGCATGAATTGCATCGTTTCGATCGTGTAACCGAAGGCCTGCAAGCGGGGCATCAAGGAGTCGGGATAGAATCCATGCGGTTCGCTTTTCGGCGACAGCTCATCGAGCGTGATGCGTTGGTCGCGCAGCCATGGTCCAAAGGTACGTCGGGCGGCGTATTTGGCCTTAAGTTCCTCATCAGGAATCAATCGACCTTCTTCGAAATCGACCAGGAACATTCGACCTGGCTGCAATCTACCTTTTTCTTTTACCAGTTTGGGGTCGATCGGGAGCACACCCACTTCGCTAGCCATGATCACTCGATCGTCATGCGTGAGATAGTATCGGCTCGGACGCAAGCCATTTCGATCGAGCGTTGCGCCGATCACTTTGCCATCGGTGAATGTCATCGAGGCGGGTCCATCCCATGGTTCCATCGTGCAGCTGAAGAATTCATAGAAAGCCCGTTTTTCTTCGCTCATCGTTTCATGTTTTTGCCATGCTTCTGGAACCATGATCATCATGGCACCTGGCAGCGTGCGGCCGTTCATCAACAAGAATTCCAGCACATTATCGAATGTGCCGCTGTCGCTGCACTCCGGCTCAACGACTGGGAAGAGTTTCGTAATTTCATCGCCGTAGAATTCACTCTGCGCTGTACCCTGTCTGGCTCGCATCCAATTGACGTTGCCCCGCAAGGTGTTGATTTCGCCGTTATGGCTCATGAATCGCAGCGGTTGGGCTCGGTCCCAGCTCGGGAACGTGTTGGTCGAGAATCGACTATGGACCATCGCTAGATGCGTTTCAAAGTCTGGATCCTTGAGATCAGGATAATAAGGCAAGATCTGGCAGGGACGCAGCATCCCTTTATAAATCATGACCTTGGTCGATAGACTGCACACATAGAACATCAAACGCTGTTTGAGATTCGGATGGTTGCGAAGCAAGTGACTGGCTTGTTTGCGAGCTAGGTATAAACGGCGTTCGAAGGCGTCCCCTTCGAGCCCTTCGGCGGCAGCGACAAAGATTTGTTCGATGCATGGTTCACCGCGGCGAGCGCTTGGGCCGATATCGGCTAGGTCAGGCTCGACAGGGACTTTTCGCCAACCGACGACCGTTTGGCCCGCTTCGACAATCAATCGCTCCAGCTGCTCTTTACAATAGGTTCGTTCGCTGCTGTCGCGAGGCAAGAAAACCAAGCCGGCAGCAAATTTTCCAGGTGCAGGGAGTTCAACGCCCAAATCTCGCTTAGCCACTTTCTGCAGAAACTTATGGGGTAGAGCGGTAAGGATGCCGGCGCCGTCACCCGTATTGGCCTCGCAGCCGCAACCGCCACGATGATCCATGTTTTGCAAAATGGTATCTGCATCCAGAACAATTTGATGACTCGGTATACCTTTGATGTTAGCTATAAAACCGACGCCACAACTGTCTTTCTCAAGTTCAGGGTTGTACAAACCATGCTTTTCTGGAAAGCTGTGGTAATCGGTCATCTCTCTATCTCCCATCTCGCTCCTCACCCATCTCTATTTTGAGGCATTTTTTGCTTGTCTTTACTGGCTCATCGACGGGTCTTTGCGTCGACTGAGCGGCTGCTTTTGTCTCAAATTGCTCTAGCTTCAGGCCCCTGCGACAGCGCCGGAGTTTTCTGTCGCTGCATCCACGACCGCAGTTTCTGCCGCCGCATCACTTAGGGCCAGTTCCATAAATACACGTGCTGAAGCGCCAAGTGTTGCACCGCGACGATAAATCACACCGAGAGGTCGCTGCATTTCGAGCGCTCGGCAGGGGAGGGAAACCAGGGTGCCGGCCGCTAATTCATTGCGGACCGCTGGTTCCGGCAACACGGCCACTCCCGTATTGACCGCTACGGCATGCTTTACCGAATCGATGTTGTCTAATTCGGCGACAACCCGCGGAGTAACCCCCAGGCTTTGCAAGCGGCGATCGATCTCTTGACGAATTCGCAGATGCGGCAGAAATCCTATCCAAGCTAATTGCTTCAACTCATCCGGGGTCAAATCATCGGTGCGACCTGTACGCCGCCGCGGCGATGCCACCAAGAGCATCGGTTCCTCGCGCCAAAAACGACAGGCTACACTTTGATTGGGAGCCGGGTAACTGACCAATCCGAAATCGACCAAGCCCCGTTCGACCATCGCGTAAACTTCTTCTGGCTGGGCAAACTGAAAAGCCAATTGCACCTTGGGATGAAGCGTTTCAAATTTTTCCACCAAGCCCGGTAGATAACTCAAACCAACCGAATAAATCGAAGCGACTTTCACTCGGCCACTCAACTGTTGACCGAGCGCTTGCACTTCGTCCACCAGGGTTTCAAATTGCCGCAACAATTGACCGCAGCCATCATAGAAGCACTTCCCCTCGGCCGTCGGCGTTGGTGGTCGCTTGGAACGGTCGACCAACCGCGTTCCCAAAAGTTCCTCCAACTGCTGCACGCACTGACTTACCGCACTCTGCGTTAAACCATTTTCAGCAGCTGCACGGGAAAAGCTTCTGCGATCGATGACATCGCAAAAAACTTTCAAATTTCGCAACTGCACCGCTAATGAACAAGCCACTCCAACTACCCCTACCGCAAGCGATGTTTGGAACGATCACCGGTGGCTAAAGAGAACCATTTGTCCTTGGATCGGCATGTCCTTGGATCGGCATGTCCTTGGATCGGCAAATGGAATAACTATAAGCCAAACAAATACACCAAAAAACAAAATAACTTATAGAAATGGAGTGTACGGTTTTTTTGAGCGGGGGTCAAATAAAAAATTCATCACGGGCGGGAGGGGGATCGAGAAAAAATCCCTGCGTTTTTTGCGGTAAAGACGCTCGAGAGCAGGCCCAAGGGGGGTGTGCAGAGCTAATGCGAGAGTGGTTTCCATTGAGTTGGAAACAAGTGCGCTCAAGACGCCCTTATCAGCCGTTGCGGCGGAGGGTGAACGAGTAGATGAGCACGACAGCGCCGGTGGCCAAGAGGCTCCAGGGGTGCCAATCGGCTGGACGAACGGTCTTGGTAGGTTCTTCGATGGGGTCTGGGCTCCAGACGGATATTGCGGGCCGTTCGCGGGACTCGCCATTTTTGATTTCCGCACTATCGATGACTAGGCATTCCACGCCGAGAACGACCAAGACCACACCGACTGCGTAAAAAAATGCTCTCCACATGGGCTCTGCCTTATCGTCATCCAAGCTTTCCCAACGGCACTCCACTGAACGACATTGTTGAGTTGGAGTGACAATCTGCTGTAGAAGGGAGGATCGACGGGTCGAGCGTGGTAATTTGACCCAAAAAGAATAAGTGGCGGCAAAACAGACTCAAGGCGATTGACTTATAGAAATAACCGATTTTACCTGCAATTTCTGCATATTGCGCGGTGTTGGCTCCCGAGTTGATTGCCCCTTGGAAAATCGTATTTTACAGAGTGGTGCAGCTGCAATTGGCAGTTGCGATGAGGCGGCGGCGTTGATCGTGTACGGTGCATTCGACGAATCCGACGCGCAAACCGCGCTGGATCACTTTCGCGTTGACGGTGAGTGTGCCGGCAGTCACAGGCCGCATAAAGCTAACCTTCATTTCGATGGTCGAGAAATCCTGTGTCTCTTCGATGGCTCGACCGAAGGCTATGCCCATCGCAGCATCGCAAATCGCCGAGATCACGCCACCATGGACTCTCCCCATCGGGTTGTGATGTTTTTGATCCACTTCCCAAACCAGGGTGGCTTCTCCCTCTACGCCCGGCAATACCTGCCAGTGAAGCAAATCGTTGATGGGGGCGTTTTGAAATCGGTCCATGAAATAGGGCTTTGCGAAGGGAGAAAATGGGGGAACCCACCGGAGTCTAGTTCGGTCGATCGGTTCCCGTGTCGGTCTATGAGCGATGGTGCTAGTAGCGATACTGTAGACCGTAACTGAATCCCGACAACCAATAATTGGTTTCGGTCAAGACAAAATTGGGGCGCAATTGGCCCGTTAATGGGTCGGAGAGGTTGGAACCTAGTTGCGGATCGATTTGCGAGGCGGCTTGCGCCACGTTCGGGAGGCTTATCGCAGTGTACCCAAGGGTGATATCGAGATGATGGGTCAATGCATACCCAACATTCAAGCCGAACTCTGGCACTACCACGAACGTGTCGCTCATGGTGTGACCATCGTTGCTAAAGCGAGCCAGCAAGCCTTCATTGTCTGTGCTGACCGAACCATTGGCTGAGGTGACTCGCGTGTCGCCTGCGATGGTGATGGTGCGTTCCATGTTACCTAAGCCCAGTTTGAACATCCCATCAAAGTACCAGCAACCCCAGCGGCGAGCACCTTGCAAACCTATCGAGAAGCCTTGGAACTGATTGCGAGTTCGGAAGAAATC
>JBIKMB010000440.1:0-7509 GCA_044359485.1 Pirellulaceae bacterium
ACGATTACCTACTCGTTGGATAATACCGCAGGCGGGCGGTTCACAATCAATAGCTCGACGGGTGTGGTGACCGTTGCCAATAGCTCCCTCCTTGATTTCGAATCCGCGACCAGCCATACCATCACCGTTCGGGCTAGCTCCAGCGACGGTAGCGCCTCCACCGCCAACTTCACGATCAGCTTGACCAATGTCAACGAAACACCTGCCGCTGTCGCAGATACCGCTACTGCGGTTGAAGCTGGCGGCGTCAGCAACGGGACCGCGGGTACCAACCCCACTGGCAATGTCCTAACCAACGATACCGATGTCGATGCAAGCGATACCAAGACAGTGACCGGTGTCGCTGCAGGGACCGTTGGTTCGGCCTCCACCAACGTCGGAGCGAACGTCACAGGAACTTACGGCACGATCAATATCGGTTCGACAGGAGCGTTTAGCTATTCCGTCGACAACAGCAACCCTACCGTCCAAGCACTGCGCACCACCGCCAATACCCTGACCGATGTCTTTACCTATACCATGCGGGATACAGCGGGTCTGACCAGCACCACGCAGATCACCGTGACGATCCAAGGTGCCAACGATGCCCCTCATGACCTCAGCGGCTCACTCACCGTTGCAGAGAACTCCGCCAACGGAACCTCAGTAGGAACTATTACCCGTAGCGATGTCGACTCCGGGGATGGTGCTAGCTACTCACTGGTCGATAGTGCGGGTGGTCGTTTTGCGATCAACAGTTCGACCGGGGTCGTCACCGTTGCCAATAGTTCCTTGCTCAATCGTGAATCAGCCGCTAGTCACAATATCACCGTTCGCGTCACCGATACCGCAGGAGCAACCTACGACGAAGTATTCACCGTCACCGTGACCGACGTCGATGAATTCGACGTCGGAGCGATCAGCGATACCAACGGGGCAGCCAATAATCTGGCCGAGAACTCCGCCAATGGTACCGCTGTCGGTATCACCGCATCGGCATCCGATGCGGACGCGACCAACAATACGATCACTTATTCGTTGGACAACAATGCAGGTGGTCGTTTCGCGATCAACAGCTCCACTGGTGTGGTGACCGTTGCCAATAGTACTCTGCTCAACTTTGAATCCGCAACCAGCCATGCCATTACCGTTCGGGCCACGTCCAGCGATGGTAGTTTCTCCACCGCCAACTACACCGTCTCCGTCACCGATGTGGATGAATTCGATGTCGGTGCGATCAGCGATACCAATGCGGCAGCAAATAGTCTAGCTGAAAACTCCGCTAACGGCACCGCCGTTGGCATCACGGCATCGGCCTCCGATGCCGACGGCAGCAACAACACGATTACCTACTCGTTGGATAATACCGCAGGCGGGCGCTTCGCAATCAATAGCTCGACGGGTGTCGTGACCGTCGCCAATAGTTCCCTTCTTGATTTCGAATCCGCGACCAGTCATGCCATCACCGTCCGGGCCTCATCGAGCGACGGTAGCTTCTCCACCGCCAACTTCACCATCAGCTTGACCGATGTCGATGAATTCGACGTCGGAGCGATCAGCGATACCAATGCTGCCGCTAACAGTTTGGCTGAGAACTCGGCCAATGGCACCGCAGTTGGCATCACCGCATCGGCTTCGGATGCCGATGGTACGAACAATACGATCACCTATTCTCTCGACGATTCCGCAGGCGGACGTTTCTCAATTAATAGCTCGACGGGTGTGGTGACTGTTGCCAATAGCTCGCTGCTCAATTTCGAATCAGCCACGAGCCACAGCATCATTGTGCGTGCCAGCTCGAGCGACGGAAGTGCCTCGACCCAGAGTTTTACCATCAGCTTGTCCGATGTCGATGAATTCGATGTGGGATCGGTGAGCGATGTCAATAGCGCATCCAATAATGTTGCGGAGAACGTGGCCAACGGCACGACCGTGGGTGTCACTGCATCGGCCAGCGATGCAGACGGCAGCAACAATACCATTACCTACTCCCTCGACAATAACGCAGGTGGTCGATTCGCAATCAATGGTTCGACAGGAGTGATCACTGTCGCCAACGGTACTTTGCTCGATCGCGAGTCGAGTTCGAGCCATACCGTTACCGTCCGAGCAACTTCTAGCGACGGAAGTTTTTCAACGACGAACTTTACGATCCAGATCGATGATGTCGACGAATTCGACATCACTTCAATTAACGATACGAATGCAGCCTCCAATAGTCTCGCAGAAAACACTGCGAATGGATCCGTGGTGGGAATTACTGCATCTGCCAGCGATGCCGATGCGACCAATAACACGATCACCTACAGCCTCGACAACAACGCGAGCGGACGCTTCGCGATCAACAGCTCGACGGGAGTTGTCACGGTCGCCAACAGCGGACTGCTCAATTTCGAGAGTGCATCGAGCCATTCCATTACCGTTCGAGCGACATCGAGCGATGGAAGTTCGACGACACGCAGCTTTACGATCAGCCTAACCGATGTCGACGAGTTTGATGTCGGGGCAGTCACCGATATCAACGGCAGTTCTAACACGATTGCGGAGAATGTCTCGAATGGAACCGCTGTCGGAATCACGGCGTCGGCTTCGGATGCCGATGGTACCAACAACCTAATCACCTACACCCTCGACAATAGCGCCAGTGGTCGGTTCGCGATCAACAGTTCGACAGGTGTGGTGACCGTTGCCAATAGTTCCCTCATTGATTTCGAATCGGCCACCAATCATACGATCACCGTGAGGGCGACTTCGAGCGACGGAAGTTGGTCGACACAGGCATTCACGATCAACATTACCGACATCAATGAACACGATATCGGTTCATTGATCGATGCCGACTCGGTGGCGGATCAGGTTGCAGAGAATGCAGCAAACGGTTCGCTTGTCGGCATCACAGCCCTCGCTTCCGATTTGGACGGATCGAATAGCCAGGTAACCTACAGTCTCGACAACAACGCTGGTGGGCGATTCGCGATCAACAGCACGACCGGGGTCGTCACAGTCGCCAACGGGTCGCTGCTCAATTACGAATCGGCCAGCAGCCATACGATCACTGTTCGAGCAGCATCCGCGGACGGAAGCCAGACCACCCGGAACTTCACGATATCGTTGGGTGACGTCAACGAATTCGATATCTCCACGATCACCGATACGAACGCAGCGTCGAATTCGGTTGCAGAGAACGCAGCCAACGGTACGACTGTGGGAATCACCGCATCGGCCAGCGATGCCGACGGTACGACCAACACGATCACCTACTCGCTTGACAACAGCGCTGGTGGCAGATTCGCAATCAACAGTTCGACAGGGGTTGTGTCGGTTGCAAACAGCGGGTTTCTGAACTTCGAAGCCGCAACCTCACACTTGATTACCGTCCGGGCCGCATCCGCCGACGGTAGCTTTGTAACCCAACAGTACTCCATCATCCTCACGGATGTCGATGAGTTTGATGTCAGTCCGATCAGCGACACCGCTGCCGAATCTAATACGGTCGCTGAGAATGCAGTCACCGGTACCTCCGTGGGTATCGTTGCATTCGCTAATGATTCGGACGGAACAAACAATACGATTACCTACAGTCTTGACAACAACGCTGGCGGGCGATTTGCGGTCAACGGTTCGACTGGAATCGTTTCGGTCGCGAACGGAGCACTCTTGGATTACGAGGCGGCAACATCGCATCTCATCACCGTTCGAGCCACCTCCACCGATGGCAGTTTCTCCACGCAACAATTCACCATCAATCTCACAGATGTCGATGAATTCGATATCAGTAGCATTTCCGATACCAATGCATCGATCAACAGCATCGCTGAGAACACGTCGAACGGCAGCCTCGTCGGGATCACTGCATCGGCCAGCGATGCCGATGGAACCAACAATACCATCACCTATAGTTTGGATAATAATGCTGGCGGACGATTCGCGATCAACAGCACCTCAGGTGTGGTGACGGTCGCCAATGGTTCGCTGTTGAACTACGAAGCCGCAACCAGTCACAGTATCACTGTCCGCGCATCTTCGTCGGATGGAAGTTCCTCCACCCAGAGCTACAATATCACGCTGACTGACGTCGATGAATTCGATGTCAGTTCCGCCAGCGACACTAATCCAAGCGATAACGCCGTCCTCGAGAACGCCGCTAACGGAACGACCGTCGGAATCATTGCATCGGCATCCGATGCCGATGCAACGAATAATCTGATCAGCTACTCCCTGGCCGACGATGCCGGGGGCCGTTTCGCGATCCACAGTTCGACCGGCGTTATCACAGTGGCCAACGGTTCGCTCCTGGACCGAGAACAAGCCGCGAGCCACCAAATCACCGTGCGGGCGACATCCGCCGACGGCAGCACCTCAAACACCGTATTCACGATCAATCTGCTTGATATCGATGAATTCGATATCGGTGCGGTCAGCGATTCCAATGCTTCCCTCAATACGGTTGCAGAAAATTCGGCCAACGGCAGCACGGTCGGGATCACAGCCAGCGCGACTGATCTCGATGCGACTCTCAGCACGATCACCTACTCCCTGGAGGATTCCGCAGGTGGCCGATTCGCAATCCATAGCGCAACCGGTGTTGTCACCGTTGCCAACGGTACGCTCCTCAATTACGAGTCGGCAACGAGTCATCAAATCACGGTTCGCGCCACGTCGCAAGACGGCAGTACCACGCTACAAAACTTCACGATCGCACTGAGCGATGTGGACGAATTCGATGTCGGGCCGATTTCGGATCTCGACCCTACATCGAGTGTGATCCTAGAAAATTCCGCAGGAGGCACTCTCGTCGGAATCACCGCCCGAGCCGTCGATGCCGATGCCACCACAAACACGATCACCTACTCTTTGGACAATAGTGCCGGAGGCCGTTTCGCAATCGATGCATCCACTGGCGTCGTCACGGTGGCTGCAGGAGCCACTCTGGACCGTGAACAGGCCGCCAACTACGGAATTGTCATTCGAGCGACCTCTGCAGATGGTAGCCATTCAATATCGGCATTTAATATTGAATTGACAGATATCGATGAATTCGATGTCACTTCGGTCAGCGATACCAATCCAGCGGTCAACAGCGTATCGGAGAATGCGTCGATCGGTACACTCGTCGATGGTCTTTCGCTCTTCGCTATCGATCAGGACGCGACCAATAGCACGATCACCTATCTGCTCGATGATTCGGCAGGAGGACGATTCTCGATCAATAGTGCAACGGGTGCGGTCTCCGTTGCCAACGGCCTCTTGCTCAATTATGAATCCGCTACCAGCCACCAAATCATCGTACGTGCGGTTTCAAGCGACGGCAGTGTATCGGCGCAGCATACGGTCACGATCCAAGTACTCGACATCGACGAGTTCGATGTCGGGGTGATTACCGATGCCAACCTTTCCGTCAATGCGATCAACGAAAACTCCGCCAATGGAACCGCGATTGGAATCACGGCATCGGCGGTGGACTTGGATGGTTCCAACAGCGTCATCACCTACTCCCTCGACAATAACGCAGCCGGCCGATTCACGATCGATTCGAGCACCGGCGTGGTCCGGGTCGCCAATGCGAGCCTGCTAGACTACGAGTCGGCGACGACGCATTCCATCATGGTGCGAGCGACATCCGCCGATGGCAGTTTTTCGACTCAAGCCTTCACGATTTCGCTTCTTGATGTCGATGAATTCGATGCCACACCGATCTCGGATACGAACTTGGCTGCGAATTCAGTCGCTGAAAATGCAGCCAACGGCACGCTCGTCGGTATCACAGCCTACTCGGTGGACGGAGATGCGACCAACAGTGCGATCACTTACAGTCTAGATGACCATGCAGGGGGGCGATTCGCGATCCACGGCAGCACGGGTGTTGTGACCGTTGCCAACGGTGCATTGCTCAATTTCGAGACGGCGACCAGCCATTCGATTACCGTACGAGCCAGCAGCGCTGACGGCAGTTTCACTACAGCGACCTACACCGTGCAGTTGAGCGACGTGAATGAGTTCGATGTCACACCCATTACCGATACCCATTCGGCACCGAATCGCCTGAACGAAAACTCGGCAACTGGTACATCGGTGGGCATCACCGCCTACTCCTTCGATGCGGACGGAACTACCAACGCGGTGTTTTACTCTTTAGATAACGATGCATCGGGTCGATTCCAAATCCATGCTTCCACGGGTACGATCACGGTCGCAAACACGAGTCTTCTAGACTACGAAGCCGCAACCAGTCACACAGTCACAGTTCGTGCAACGAGCGCCGATGGAAGCTCTGCGACGGCGAGCTTCGTGATCGATTTGCAAGACGTGGACGAATTCGATGCCACTCCGATTTCGGACCTGAATCTCGCAGCGGAAGTGCTGGCGGAGAATTCCATAGCTGGAACACTGGTCGGCATTACTGCAAGATCGATCGATAGCGATGGAACCACCAACACGATTGTGTACGGTCTGGATCAGAGCGCGGATGGCCGTTTCCAAATCGATGCCGCCACGGGAGTCGTCACCGTCAGCGGCTTGGTCGGTCTAGATTTCGAAACCGCCAATAGTCATGCGATCACAGTCCGAGCGACCAGCGCCGATGGTAGTTTCTCAACCGCCAGTTACACGATCCAATTGACCGATGTCGATGAATACGATGTAGGTCCGATCAGCGACATCAACTCAGCCATGAATCGACTAACTGAAAATTCCGCGAATGGAACAGGTGTAGGGATCACGGCACGAGCTGTGGATGCTGACGGTACCACCAACGCGATCGTTTATACACTCACCGATAATGCGGGTGGCCGATTTGCAATCGACTCGAACTCCGGCGCGATCACCGTTGCCAACGGGAGTTTGCTGAATTACGAGAATGCGATCAGCCACACTGTCACCGTCCTCGCCACCTCGGCCGACGGCAGTTTTACCGTGCAATCGTTCACAATCGATATCGATGACGAAGACGAGTTCGACGTCTCCGCAGTCACCGACGCAGATTCCGCACCCAATCGATTGGCAGAGAACTCCGCTAACGGAACGCTGGTTCGGGTAACGGCATCGGCAGTGGACCTGGACGGCAGCAACAATGTGGTGACCTACTCGTTGATCGACGATGCAAGTGGACGTTTTGCAATCAACGCTACCACAGGCGTTGTTCGCGTCGCCAATAGTTCGCTGCTTAATTACGAGGTTGCTGTCAGCCACTCCATTACCGTGCGAGCACAGAGCACCGATGGCAGCTCTTCCCTTTCATCATTCAACATCGATCTTAATGATGTCGATGAGTTCGATGTCACTGTGCCGACCGATACCAATCCGGCCCCCAATAACATCGATGAAAACGTCGCGATCGGGACGACGGTGGGTATCACCGCCAATGCATTCGATCTCGATGCGACGACCAACACGATCACTTACTTGCTGACCAGCAATCCGGACGGTCTGTTCCAGATCGATCCTAACACCGGGGTCGTCACCACCGCGGCGGCGATCAATCGCGAGAACGTCGGTGCAAGTCGCAACATCACCGTCCAAGCCTCCAGCACC
>JBIKMB010000267.1:0-7493 GCA_044359485.1 Pirellulaceae bacterium
CGTTGGGATAAAAAGGCAACCAATTACATTGCAAACCTGCAACTTGCTTGTGCATATTACACATTTAAGAAAATCATGGTTTTCGGATAGGCACTAAGTCAACAAATGAAATGAGCGGATTTCAAGACTCGCAAAACGGGTTCAGAAGTGTTGTATCGGGGGCGGGGCACGGAATGGACGCGTAAGTGGAATCGACCGCTTTGAATGCGACTGGGAGCAAGCGAGACCGTGCAAGTCGATTTACATAATAGGTAGCTTTTCGAGATAAACAGGAGATTTGACGCAATTTAACGTAGAATTTCAGATTTTTCCAATGGGATCGCGGGAAAAGTTTCTTCTCTCGACATTGGGCTAAGAGATCGTGTACCGCGCTAAAATTTTTGCGGTCAAGAAGCCTTAAAAATGCATAGTGAAATAGGAAGTGAGATATCCGCTCTAAACGGTCGGGACTTGTGAGTTGCTGGCGATGCAGTGTATCGGTCAAATCGAGAATCATTTTTACCGAGTTTGTGTATCCTTCGTCGGAATGAAGCGTCGAGCCGTAGTGTTCCTTCCCATGAACTCGATACCATGAATCAGGCTCTGAAGTTCTTGGGAGCCACCTCGTCTTGAGGCCAGATATAAGGCAGGCAGAGTGAAACCAGACATCGTCCCAGTGGACGTCAAGAGGCCACTGGATACCGCGACTTAAGAGCGCATCTCGCCGAATGATACAACCTCCGTTGACCCAAGGGACATCAAGCGGATGGATCAAGTGCAGGAAACGATCCAAGTCAGAAATCGCAGGTTTCGGAATATTGACCCAGTGGCTTTGGCGACTGGATTCATGAAAGATGGCTTGATTTCCTATTAGTATATCGGCCGAGTGCAAATGATCTAACGCGTCGAGTCGCTGCAGTAAGCAACTGGGGGCTAGGAGATCGTCGGAATCGAGAAAAAGAACCCATTCCGCCCGACTTTCAGCGATACCGAGATTGCGGCTCACTTGGCATCCGCTCGGATTGTCTGAGTGCTTCAGGATAATTCGAAAACGTGAATCTTTTCTTGGTAATGATTGTAGGTAGTCGACTGTTTCTGGTTGAGATCGATCATCGATCATCAAAAATTCGCAAGACTCAAGCCTTTGTGCGGCGAGCGAAGCTACAGTCGCTTTAAGTAGATGAAGTCGATTGTAGGTTGGAACGATAACGCTTACCAAAAGCGAAATGGGAGGTCTCATGGTCGCAGCATGAATCGTTGCAGAAGTCGTTGCCAACGTGCCAGCCATATTTCCTTGATGCTCGGCGCAGACCATTGTTCTGATTGCCAGCGATAGAAATTGGCTAATGTATTGCGAAAGTCTGTATTTTCGCGTGTTATTTCCGCAGCAGCAGGCAGACTTGGAGGTGTTGCACTGATTGGTTGATAGGTGAATATTCTCTCGGTTTTACCTCGGTGGCAATTTGTGCCTGAGTATTGAAATCCAATATTTCTGGTTAGCGATTTTGATGGGTAAAGTGTTAGTAAGTTACGAGGGAAGACGGATGCATACCAACGAACCGCCCAAGTGTTCTGCACTCCCTTCGCATTTGCTGTGAGAGCCTCTAAGTAGGGGTAGGAATTTTCAATATTGAATTCATCGAATCGGTCTGGTGAAATGTGCTTCAACAACTCGTGAACGTCGTCATTGTAGTATTTCCAGGCTCTTGCCCATGTTGCCCAGCCCCAGCAAGCCGGGACAGAAAGAAACCCCGTCTCTGCTAATTTCTGGCGATGCGGAACAAAGTATCCAGAGACTTGGCAAACTTTCTCGTTTGAATTGAATCTATTCAAAGATTCATGCATGAAGCGGATGAAACAACGCGAGACGATGATATCGTCTTCAAGTACGATCAGCGATTCAAAATTTTTCAGTTGCTCTGTTACGCCCTCAGTGATCGACCGACGCAGCCCTCGGTTCGTTGATTGCGAAATAATGCTAACAAATGGACGTTTTCCTGCCCATGTCTTAAGCCATGATCGAAGTTGCGCGACGGCTTCCTGATCTTTGGCGTCGTTGCTTCGCCATCCGTCGCTATAGACGAATATAGGACCGCCAGGAAAATCGTCAGCTTTTTCTAGTGCTCTGAGTGTTTTTTGTAAGGGAGCAAGACGATTGTAAGCAAAAACGACTATTGGTATTTGAGATGGCATGGGTTTTGAGAACAAGCGACTGATTTTTACCTTGCCGGTGGCAGTTGGATCAATCAAGTGTTCGGCAACAGTTGCGTCAGTTTTTGAGTTGCTGTCGTTGTTCCTAGTAGTTTAAAGGGCTTATTTTGAAAACCAGAAATGTAGGACTCAAGAAGTTTTCCTGTAGGATCGACCACAGGAAGTTGGGAAACATACTCCCTCGTTGCGAGTTTCCACGACTCTACATCTGAAAATTGCAGAGGTATTTTAATGAGATTGCAATTGAGAGGTTCTGTGCTCTTTGGAGCAATTTCTGGTATGTTATAAGGAACATCTTCAAAATAACAGAGTGTGCTTGGTTTAGTAGACTCGATAGCAGCCCGGGTAATTTGATGATCGACGTGATTCCCAATTCCCAGGGGTGTGAAAAGTATATCGGACGGGTCGATTAAACGTTGAAATACGTTCTTAAGTGTTTGAATAAATTGTTCATCAGTTGGGTGAAGTGCTGTGAGACAGGTTTGCTTATAGAGTGGACGAAAAAGCCAGTCGATACGATAAACGCAGTCAAGGAATCTGAAGTGCTTTGAGGAGCTTTTTAGTAGCTTCATCGCATTTAAATCTTCGTTTTTCCTAGCAGCATTGAGCGAGGCTGCATTGGGAGCGTTGCAAGCCAGGTGCAACCAGCGACTTAGTGACGAAGAACGAGGAATAAGTGGTTTTCCCGCAAAAATCGTCCAGACTTCTGTCGGGCAAACCTGGGACAAACGCGCGATCAATCCTCCGCAGGAAAAAACAGCATCGTCGAAATGGGGCGAAAGAAAAATTGCTTTCATGTTTAGTCCGTCGGAGAACAAAACCGTAACCTTCTTTTAAGGTACTCCAGCCAGACTGGGTGCGGAAGCATGGAAACTACATTTCGCATTCTTTTAATAGAGTATTTAGGACATTGGAGTCCGAGTTCTGTGAGTGAAATAGGCTTTAGATAACTTAAGCCTTGCATAGAAGTTAGGATACAGCCTCCTGGTTTGAGGCACGTGGCAAGAAATTCCATATAGACTTTAAAGTGGGCATCACAACATGAGTACGATCGAATATTGGCATCGATAATACAGTCAAAAGGGGTTGTAAGTTCGTTAGCGTATGAATCAATGGCATATTTATTGGCTAGTACTGTTGGTAATCCCATCGACCGAGAAAAGTCTGCTTCGAGTCCATCGAGGGTAAGGCCTTGCTTTACTCGATCGCCGAGGGCTTGATAAAAAAGGGAATTGCCGACGCCTACATGCAGGATGGAATTAGGGGGCGATGTTCTAGTCAACAGATAGGCAAGAATTTCTCGTTCATCAATTGTTGGTAGTTTGCCCAGCCATCCTTTACCATTGGGATTTACCGAGGGATTGGGGCAGCTGTTGTCGTTTTCGATAGACATAAAGGAAATGGGGTATCGCGACAAGCCAACTGCGATGCCATGCCTGAGGAAAGGTTTGGCTATTTGATTGAATGCTCAAAGGAATTCAGTGCCATGCGAATTCCATCTCTGAACGAGACCTTGTGACGAAATCCAAAATCGGTCTGCTTTCGAGTATCTCCACCGCGTGCGAAAACGCCTGCTGGTTTATCGGAGAGTCCTTTAACTTCTGGGAAATAGCCGCATTCCTCGGCAGCGATACGCGCAAATTGTTTGAAGCTTGTGTAAATGCCGGTTGAGAGGTTCAAAGCATCGCCATTGTCGATTTTGTCCATAGTGGTAAGGACTCCATCAACGCAGTCTTCGATGTGGATAAAGTCACGCATTTGATCACCTGTTCCCCATACAGTGAGTACGGGTTTGCCAATATTGGCGATTGCTCTTTTGCAAATGCTAGGGAACGGATAGGTGTCATCTTGATCCTCTCCGTAACCGGAAAATGGTCGATAGCATACGGACTTCAGGCCATGCTTTTCAAAAGCAAGTACAGCCAAATACTCACACGTGAGTTTTGCCCAACCGTAGGTCATGTCAGGCATGCCCAAGTCGCCATCGAAGCGGATCATGTCTTCGGTCAATAGGCGATAGTCCCCTTCGCGTTGAAAGTTGATCGGGTATGCAGCTGAACTGCTAAAGCAAACGGTCTTTTTCGGTTTGGCTTTCTCTGCCCACTGCCAATACTCAGCGTCAATGGCCAAATCGTCCGCAACTGCCAGAGGCTTGTTTTCGATCATGGCGCGACCACCGACCATCGCGGCCAGATGCAATACGTAGTCAAAATCGTTATCGCGATTGTTCTTAAACCAGGATCTACAGTCCTGTTTTATGAACTCAAAGTTCTTGAAATCGAGCGGATGATACATCGGCCAACCTTTGGCTGGATCGATGCCACCAGTATCTTGAGCTATCGGGTCAACACATATCACATGGTCGCCAGACTCCAAGAAACGCTTGCAAAAACGGCGTCCAACAAATCCCGCGCCACCAGTAATTAAGATTTTTTTCATGCGATGTTGATTATCAAGAAGTTTGGGGAGTGGTGAGATACTCGAATCATGAGATTCCTTCGGTCAAAAGTGCGCGTGCTTCGCTCCTCTCGGTGACCCAACAACCGTGAAATCAAGCGTCGGTGCACTTTTTCTTCCGATCGCGGTCGGAACTGCGAGCGAGTAGCAACACGTTTGTTGTCTATCGGAGACTCGGGTTACTGCATAAAGGAGTGTCGCATTGGATTAAGATATAGTTTCCCCTATATCGAGAAACCTTTGCAGTATTTCACCGGGCACCAATGGACTTGCAGCACTAATCGATACAACCGCTATGATTGTGAGAACCGCCTGCTAATGAGACTTCTTTCATGAAGTCGATGTACCGGTCAGCGCATTGCTTTGCACTCCATTGTGTGATCGCAGTTTTTCGGTTTTGGGGACCGATTATGCCTTCTTTAGCCAAGTCGAATGCCTTCTGGGTCGCGTCTATCGCCGTTCTAGGATCATCTGGCGAAAAAACCGGATTCCCTGTCTCCCTCAAGAGTTGTCCAACATCCCACGAATCGGGCCCAACCACAACTTTGCCATAGGTCATCCCAAGTGTGACGTTTCCCGAATTGAGAACGCGGAGGCGGGGAATGAACAGAACGTCTGCAGCATTCAAATACAGTTGAGTATCTTCTTCCTCAACAAAACCGTAATTGAATTGGTAACTAGGGTGAATCTTGTAATATACACGGTTTAGGTCGCGCAGCCAGTATTTAAGTCGTATCCACTTGACTGTAGATAACTTTTCTTTCCAACGAGATACGAGAAGAAGCTTACGTGGTACCTTGAGGTTTTGGAATGTTCGGAGAATTAAATCGCGTTCTTCGAAATTCCTAATGGCACCAAATACCAGCATCACTTTAGACTTCTGACTGATTCCCAAAGTTCTGCGAGCGGTTGGTTGATCGATGTTGTTCGGGAGTGAGATGTAGTTGTGATGTGGGATAACGCAATGCTTTAGAGCTCCGAAAGTGAATTTTGTATTCGCATAACGTTGTATGAATTCGTCTACACTCGCCGAAGCAAAATGCACCACGCCATGAACATTTTGGTAAACGGTTTCATACATTTTTTCCCATCGGGGATTAGATAATGCATCGTGTGGCAATAATACATGTCTGGTGATGATGATTTTGGACCGTTTTCCCCAGTACTGAAGGCATTGTTCTGTTGCGGAAATAAGCTCGTCGGTCAGGCCAGACGCGTATTCTTCTTCATGTCGAAAGGTTAAATACTCCGGGAAGTGCAAGTGGATAACGTCGAAGTTCCCCTCTCGGTTCCAGAATAGCTTTTCATCGTGTGTAAGTGAAGTTTGTTCACCAATAGACTGGTTTAGGTCTACTAGGAAACGATTTTGTGGCAATGGAATATTAGCGACCAATATCTTCATATAGTCAAGTTCGCGATGTTTATTTCAGAAAAGATAGGAATTTTTAAATCTCTAGAAATAGGGAATTTTGCTATTCAAAACCGATGAGGCGACTTTGCTTAGATAGCGCTGAAATACCTGCCGCGTCTCTAGATTTTGCTAGTTCGATGGCGAGGTTAAGGCGAAGAAGGTGCTTTTCCGAGGAAAAGTGTGTCTTTACTCTGTTTCTCGCAGCTTGACCGATTTGAGTGCACAGATCCTGGTTGTTAAGCAGCTTAACCATGTTCGCTGCCATTCCGTTGATATCACGTTCAGCTACTAAGTAGCCAGTTCGTTCGTGGGCGATGATATCGGGTATGCCTGCATGATTGGTTGAGATTACGGGAAGTGACGCAGCGCAGGCCTCAAGAATCGTATTTGGAGTGCCTTCCGCATCACCATAACTTGGGGTAACAGAGTGTTGCGCAAAACAGCATGCATTCTGGAACAAATGGTCCACAGTGGCATGCTCAACTGCCCCCAAGAAACTTATCGACTTGTCCAGACCAAAGCAATTGCTAATTGTTTTGCAGGTCTCCAAGAGTTCGCCATCGCCTGCCATAATTAGCTTCGCGTTTGGGCAGGACTCAAGCGCGCGTTGAAAAGCTAGTACGACCAGATAGTTTGCCTTGATATCTGTAAAACGCCCGACGGAAAGTACGTTTTGTGCGTAGTTTGGCTGTATAGAGAAGAACTTATCTCGGGGACCGTAAGGGTTATAGATCAGTTTGTCTTCTGGGCAGCCGAGTTGAATCAGTGAGCTGAGCATGAACCGAGAGACGCAGAGAATCGCAGCGGCGGATGTGAACATAAAACGATACTTCGCTAGCATTTCATTCGTTAGCAACGAAGTACGATGTGCATCATGCCCATGAAAATGCGCGACTAGCGGAATTTGGAGTTGTGCGGCAAGAGGGGCGATGTAGGCCGCTGCATCGCCGAATTCGACGAAAAGAGAGTCAACTCCATGTTTGCGGAAAAAAGTCGCAAGCGAATTCTGGATTGCCTGTTGCGATGATCCACGTCTGGCTATCAGTCGTGAGGAAATCGCGTGCGGCAATAGTGCCACAGCGTTTTTTTGCCACCAACGAAACGCATGTTGTTTTCTTACGTTTTGGCCGTCATGCTGATAGTCTGGATAGGAGCCAGAAAGTGAGATCTTGTTGGTGTCAATTCCTTCGTGATGTATACGAATGAAATCCTTGATCACTTTGTTGTTGTCGAAGCCTATGTGGCAGAGCAATTTCTGTTCCTTTGCGGTGTCACGATAGTTGGTAGGTAGAAGAATTCGGGTAAGGTTCCTAGACTCACGTTGTCTAAGGATACAAGCTTGCGGAGGGAAAATTTGAGAGTGCAATGTGGTCCATCACCATTTGAGTTTACATGGGAGACGGATTTGAGTTAACTTGAAGAGCTATAGCACCGG
>JBIKMB010000075.1:0-24383 GCA_044359485.1 Pirellulaceae bacterium
TTTTTAGCGCCGACCGGTTCACTCACCAATGCGATTCGCGCCATCGACTACTTGACTGATCTCAAGATTCGCCATGGCCTCAATATTGTCGCGAGCAATAATTCTTGGGGTGGTGGTGGTTACAATGGAATGCTGCATGATGCCATTATTCGGTCAGCAAAGGCTGACATTTTATTCGTGGCGGCCGCCGGTAATGCCGGCGCGAACAACGACGTGACGGCAGCCTTTCCGAGCAATTACAACACGCTGACCGCCGGAAGCTCGGAGTCGCCTGCTGCTTTTGATGCAGTGATTGCCGTAGCCAATATCAATGCGTCGGGTGCAAGGTCTGGATCGTCGAGTTACGGTTTAACCACCGTCGACTTGGGCGCGCCGGGTGAGAACATCTTATCGACGACACCGGGGAGTAATTATGGTTTCAAAACGGGAACTTCGATGGCCACACCTCATGTCGCCGGTGCGGTCGCCCTCTACAAGTCGGAATACCCCAGTGCAAGCGGAGAAGATATTCGCCGAGCCTTATTGCAGACCGCTACGCCCACCCCGTCGATGAATGGTCGCACCGTTACTGGTGGACGCTTAAACATGGCCGCGATGCTGGATGAAGCACCGCAACCCACCATGTTTATCACCAATGCTTCTGATCTCGAGGGTGATTCCGGCCTTACTCCACTACAGTTTACCGTGTCGCTGTCCAAAGCATCGACCGAGGTTATCACCGTCGATTATCGAACTCGAGAAGATAGCGCCACAGCGGGCGTCGACTATGTCACCACATCGGGTACTTTAACGTTCAATCCCGGAGAGACCCAAAAGAATATTACCGTGAATGTTATCGGTGATATCACAATCGAACAGATTGAAAGGTTTTTTGTCGATCTCTCCAACGAAACGAATGTGATCCTTGACAGAACATTTGCCGTGGGCGAAATCATCTCTGAAGATCTGCCTCGAGTTTCAGTAGCCGATGTTTCCATCGAGGAAGGAAATAACGGCGTTAAAGCTCTCTACTTCACTGTATCGCTCAGCGAAACGCATTCCGCAAACATTTCGATGGCCTATCGAACACTGGATGGTACAGCTAAATCGGGCAGTGACTATCGGGGTGTCAGCGGACTGTTGGTTATCCCCGCTGGCGTGCAAACAGGAACCATCCGAATTGACATTTTGGGTGACACAATTATCGAAGACAATGAGACCTTCACCCTGAAATTAGAAGCTGCTTCTCAAGCGACCATTGTGGATGATACGGCGATTGCGACGATTCGCAATGATGATACCGAGCAGGGTATCAGTATTGCTGACGGCGGAGTCATGGAAGGAAACACTGGCCGCAAGAGCATGTTCTTTTCGGTCTCGCTGGCTCAGCCTTCCACAAGTTTCATCACCATTTACTATGCGACACAGAATGGATCGGCAACCACCGCAGATCGAGACTATGTCGCGGTCTCAGGCCAAGTTTCCATTCGTCCTGGAGGTCGATCGGCGGTCATTGAAGTGCCAATTCTGGGCGATCGCAAAATCGAAACGGATGAGAACTTTTTCGTGCAACTGGTACGAGCGTTCGGCGCAGTAATATCTGATGGTATGGCGGAAGGAATCATCTTCAATGATGACGCAGGCCGATTCCTGCCACCTCCGCCGCCAGTTTCCGGATTCGGAGCCATGTCTGATTCAGGCAACGGTTCGTCGAGTTCCGCGCAAGGTTTTGCGGCAAGTTCGTCCAATTCGACAATGCTCCCTTCGACTCCTTCTGGCCGTCAAGTATCCGCTACCGGCAGTACATTAAGTCCTCCAGTATTTGGGCCACGACGGCCAAATTCGCCCAATATGAATCAGGCTTTATCGCTGGGAAGTCCGTTTGGACCTCGCACGTCCGATTCATTCGCCTCAGCAGTCGATCTCGCCTTGATCGCAATGCTAAAGGATAACGAAAGGCTGCTACGCCTGCGTTAAATGAATTCCATGATCGACGAAACACCCAGCTATGCGGCTGGGTGTTTTTTTTGATGCGAATAACTTATACTACAAGTTAGGCTAACCTGTAGTATAAGTTGATTTTACGATGATCGGTTTACGAGGTCGCGTGAGGCTGCAGCAAACGCTGCCAGATGATGAAGGCAAGGCGACGGGGACAGGTAAACGTTCACGATGAAAAACATGGAAGACAAAAACCGCAGCTAACGCTGTCGGCCAATCGTCGCGGCAAATGATGGTAGAGGATGGGAACGGAACGATAAAATATATGTTTATATCAACGATTCAACCTGGCATCGTAGAAGAAGCTGTCGAGAAGCTGAAACAACGGATTCTTCGATCTGATATCGATGATCGGTCACTTCCCTCACAATCCCAACTCGCAACCGAACTCGGTATTTCAAGAACAGCGATCCGGGAAGCCATGTCGATCCTGCAGGCTCAAGGGTTATTGGTCATCCAGCGAGGCAAACGTCCGCAAATCCTGCCGGTATCGAATTCCAGTTTGAGCGAACAACTGAAACTCTTTATGGCTCGACAGGGAGCAACTTTTCATCAATTGATGGAAGTAAGGTTGCCCATCGAGACCGAAGTCGCGCGAATCGCCGCGCAGCGCGCCACCAGCGATCAGTTGGAATTGCTCTCCTTGGCCATCGATCGGCTGAAGGTAGCCAAACGCTTAGACGATCAAGTAAACGCGGATCGTGAATTTCATGTCGGCCTGGCCCGCGCTACCCATAATCCACTGTTCGTTTCCATCCTCGAATCTTTCCACTTCGGTCTGCAGAACTCTATGCAAACGACCCTTGGAAATGTGGGGATCCAGCATGCCACTGGAGGACATCGCGCGATCTTGGAAGCCGTACGTCAACAACAACCTGATCTCGCGGCCAAGCGTATGCAATGGCACCTTAAGCAGGCTGTACGAGACTTTAAACCCAAAACCAGAAAGGAAAGCCGATGACCTTCTCGAATCGGGTTATAATCTCACAGGCAAAAAAAGCATCGCTGGCAAGTCCACCAACGCACATCGGCTGGGCCGTAGGAATAATACTCCTGGTGCTGTTCGACATAGACGGCTCGTCGTTCGGCAACGATTATGCGTCGATCGCGCCGATTCTTCAGCGTCACTGCGTACAATGCCATGGCTCAACCCAGCGTGAAGCAGGACTGCGACTTGATCGAGCGGCACTTTTGCTGGCCGGTGGCGAGAATGGTCCCGTCGTATTGAGAAAAAATAGTGCAGCAAGCGAACTGGTCCGCCGAATTAGGTCGGCGGGCGATGATCGAATGCCTCCGGAAGGCCCCGGTTTATCCGAAGAAGAGCAAAAAATCATCGCCAATTGGATCGATACCGACCTACCGGGACTACCAGCCAATGAAGCTGCTCCTGATACCGATCCGCGTTTGCAGCATTGGGCTTGGCGACCTATTCAGCGACCCCAACTTCCGGAAATTCAAGCGAACCAAGAAAGTGATTTCTCCTCGCTGGCAAGAAATGCGATCGATCGTTTTGTCCTGGCCCAATTGCAGCAACAAGGACTTCAACCGGCCCCCTTAGCACCACTGATCGATCGCATGCGGCGATTGTCTTACGACCTCCGCGGCTTGCCACTTGCTCCGGCCGAATGGAAAGATCTGATTTCCAACCAACAGCCCGGCGATCCTTACGCACAAGCCGTGGATCGTTTTTTGGGAGATAGCGCTTATGGAGAAAAATGGGCTCGGCATTGGCTCGACATTGCCCACTATGCGGACACACATGGGTTCGAACGGGATCAACGTCGTCCAAACGCTTGGCGTTACCGAGATTATGTGATCGACAGCTTGAATGGCGACCTTCCCTATCATCAATTTGTGCAACAGCAAATCGCCGGCGATATCCTCCAGCCAGAGGATCCTGCGGCAGTCGTCGCGACCGGCTTCCTGGCTGCCGGTCCCTATGATTTTGTGGGCCAGGAAGAGACGCGAAGCGAGGTGCTACGCCGACAAGCTCGGGCAGACGATCTGGATGATCTCCTCACGCAAGTCATGACAAGTCTCTGTGGTGTGACCATCCACTGCGCCCGCTGTCACGATCATAAACTCGATCCTATCACGCAAAAAGAATATTACGAAATGGTCGCCCTCTTTGCAGCCCTACGGCGTGCCGATCGGCCAGTCGATGATCGAGAACAGCAAGCCTATTTGGAGTCGCAAACAAAATGGACTCAGCACATTGCCACGCTGCGAAGCGAACTGGGCAAGTTGCGCAATCAGGGTTTAAATCTTGCCGATCTGATCGGTGGCGGAACTGGATTTGGTACAGGAAAACCGGACTCCGGCTATGATCCTACCAGCGGCAAGATACAAATCGAAAAGCGTGGTTTTCTTGAAAAGATTTCTCTGAATCAATACTATCCAATTGCCGCAGTCGGACTAGATGGAATTGCCGTGCCCGATGGAAAGATCGATGGCGCAGAACACCGCTTAATTGTTTCATCGACCGGTATTGAAATCCCGATTCCCGATACGTCCGGCGCTGCCTGGGATGCCGTGCGAAATGGCCCAGTCAATTCGCTGTACTCTACCAGCTTAGATGGCGTTGACTACGCCACAGGTCATGCCATGCTGGGAACTCATGCCAATGTGGCGATCAGCTTTGATCTCACTGAGTTACGGCAAGCCTCGCAGCAGCGGTTCACTCATTTTCGAAGTGGCGTAGGCTACTTCGGTCAAACGGAAACTCGTGGCGCTTCGGTCTCTGTGTTTTTGGATGGTATGGAAGTCGCCAAGTATGAACGCATCGGACGCCTTGATGGCCTGAAGTCGATCGATATTCCCTTGCAACACCAACATCGTTTCCTCACCTTGCTGATCACCGACGCGGGTAATGGCATTGCTCACGATCAAGTTTGCTTTATCGATCCGGTACTCACACTCGAAATAGCCAAGGATCCCACAGCCAAAGCTCAAGCGGAGAGCGCCGTACGAATCAAACAACTGCTGGAGGAGATCGAAGAAGCGGAGTTAGCCAAGAAGCAACTGAGTCCTCCCAAGCGTTTTTATGGCATTACTGCGGGCAATGAAACCTCTATTTTCCGTCTGCGTCGGGGCAATCCAGAAGATCCGCTGGAAGCCGTCCAAGCCAATACGATTCGATGTCTACCGCTCGCACTGGATCTACCGGCGAGCGCAGCGGGAGATAAAGAGCGTCGAAAGGCGTTTGCGAAATGGCTCGCCGATCCAGCCAATCCACTGGTAGCGCGCGTGATCGTAAATCGAATTTGGCACTATCATTTCGGACGAGGTTTAGTGGAAACTCCGAGCGATTTTGGCTTAGGAGGTAGCCCCCCATCGCATCCGGAGTTACTTGACTGGTTAGCTGCCGAATTGGTCGAACATGATTGGTCGCTGAAACACATACAGCGTTTGATTTGCCACAGCCATACCTACCAACAGTCGTCTCAGCGAAACGAGGCTGCTCTGGCGAAAGATCGACAGAATGTATTCCTTTGGCGCCGTAGTCCGAAACGGTTAGATGCGGAAGCGCTCCGCGATTCGATCTTGTCTTTGAGCGACTGTATCGATCGACGTTTCCATGGCCCAGGTTATGAAGACTTTGAATATCAAGAAGAGTATGCCCCCGTTTATCGCTACATTCCTGCGAATAAGCCTGAGCTGTGGAGACGATCGATTTATCGCTATATCGTCCGTACAACCACGCATCAATTCTTGGCGACACTCGATTGCCCAAATGCGGCGAACTTGACGCCGGTTCGCGACCATACCACAACGCCTTTGCAGGCTCTCGCTTTGCTGAACAATGATTTTATGCGCGACCAAGCGCGACGCTTTGCCGAGCGATTGCGGAATGAATGCGGCGATGATACGAACCGGCAAGTGGAGCTCGCTTTCGAACTGGCTTTCGCTCGGTTGCCTTCACCGCAGGAAAAAGAAGCGTCGCTGGAGATGATACAGCAATCGAATGTAGCCGCTTTTTGCTTGATGCTCTTCAATGCGAATGAGTTTATTTTCTTGGACTAAAGTCTGGAGAGTTTCAATGGTTTTATCGCGCAGGAATATGTTGTGGAATCTGGCGGGGGGACTTGGTGGACTTGCGTTGATCGATTTGCTGAAGCGCGATCAGCTTTTAGCGCAACACGAGCCTGACGACTTGAAGCCAGCAAGCCAACCATCTCACGTGACGCACCCTGCGAAGGCCAAATCGATCATCGAGATTTTCTGTCCCGGTGGTATGAGCCAAGTCGATACTTGGGACTATAAGCCTGAATTAGAACGCCGGAGTGGTAAGCCGTTTGATGCCGATGGAAAATTGACGTTCTTCGCTTCCAAGCCAGGTAATTGCCAGGGAAGTTTTTGGAAATTCCGTCAGCATGGCCAAAGCGGCTTATGGATGAGCGATCTGTTTCCGCGGTTGAGCAAGCATGTAGACGATATTGCATTTTTGCATTCAATGCAAAGTAAATCAGCCTTGCATGGTCCGGCAATGTTTATGATGAACAGCGGCTTTACTCGACCCGGCTTCCCCAGTATGGGTTCGTGGGTTACCTATGGACTGGGTAGCATGAATGAAGATCTTCCCGCTTTTGTTGTTTTGCCCGACACGCGTGGTTTGCCTCCCGGTGGAGTGAGCAATTGGGGAGCAGGCTTTTTACCCGCCGAATATCAAGGAACAACACTTGACGTCGCACCCGATAAGTCTCCCATCCATGACCTTTTCCCTAGTGAAAAATATCGGGATCAACCCGCTTCCGAGATCGCTTCCAGGAAGTTTCTCGACTTGCTCAACCAGCAGCATCGCGAGCAGAGAGGAGAGGACGATTTAAATGCTCGAATTGCAACCTACGAATTGGCGGCCAAATTGCAATTGAGCGCTCCGGAAGCGATGGATATCTCGCAGGAATCGAAAACGACTCAAGAGCGTTATGGGCTTTCTCATCCGGAGGAAGGCTCGTTTGGTCGCCAATGCCTTTTGGCCCGCAGGTTGGTCGAACGCGGTGTTCGTTTCGTTCAAATTTTTTGTGGCGCGGAGAATACAACGGCAAAAAAGATTCGTCCCAATTGGGACTCTCATGAAGATCTTCCTCGGGACCATGGCTATTGGGGAGCCAATCTAGACGGTGGCGTTTCCGCACTGCTGGCCGACCTAAAAGAGAGAGGATTGCTCCATAGCACTTTGGTGATTTGCACGACGGAGTTTGGCCGACAACCTGCGGCGCAGGGAGGAAAGGGCCGCGACCACAATGCGGGTGCTTTTACTGCTTGGATGGCAGGAGGTGGAATCCGTGGAGGCACCCGTTATGGGGCGACCGATGAGCTTGGCTACCAAGCGGCCGAGAATCCGTTGTATTGTTATGATTTGCACGCCACGGCGCTTCATCTGCTTGGCGTAGACCATGAAAAACTGACCTATTACAACAACGGTATTCAGCGGCGATTAACCGATGTGCACGGACATGTCGTTCGCGAGCTGTTGCAGTAACCTCATAATCGCAGAGAAACGTTTTGTGTTTTCTTCGTTCAGTATCCCAGCGGACATTATTCCAGCGGACACCGCAGGATATTTTTTGTCTGGTTCGTCCTGATATCGGATGGCTCTGGAGGGCAAAGTTTGGTGTGAACAGTACCGCCGAAAAAATGCGAATAGAAAACCGAAACCGCTGGTAACACGGTCGGTGGATTGAACGGAGTCAGATCTTCAAGGGGAGAGAGCGATCCCCAAAACCGTCCGATAGTGGGGTTTCAGTGATTCTCTGCTCAGATTTACCTGGAATTTAAGCGTCAAAGTAGATAAATTCGGAAAAGGATTGAGTAAATTTTGATTTGGTTAGCGGGTCTGTCCATTCTTACGCTTCTTTGTTTTCGCTTCTCGCCGTGAACGCATCGAATGGATTCGCGGCAAGACGAATGATTGTGGGGTCACTGCGTTATGTCATTTTCTAAAAAACTTGCATCGCGGCTCGGTAAATTCCGTCACCAAGCTAAGCTTCGCAAAGCAAGGCGAAACTGGATGCAGCGTTCCAATCGGTTTGGGATAGAACGCTTGGAAGATCGACAATTGATGGCGGCCGATTTCGTACCAGGCGAGATACTGGTTCAATACGGGCCGGATATGACTCCCGAGATGCGTGCTCAGATAAGGCCGTCGGGAGCCGTTGTGCTAGAGACCATCCACACCGCTATGATGCAGCGCAGCGGCGCTGGCGTTATCGAACAAATCAAGCTTGGCCCAAACACGTCTGTGGCAGATGCAGTCACTCTGTTCAGTCAACAGAATGGTGTTGTTGTGGCGGAGCCAAACTATGTTTACGACTTAACGGTCATCTCGAATGACCCGCTATACACTAACGGCTCTCTATGGGGTATGTATGGCGATGATGCTTCTATTTCACCTGGTGTCCCCGCCAATGGTTTTGGTAGTCAAGCGGAGAAAGCCTGGAATAACGATCAAACGGGCTCTTCCAATGTTTATGTTGGAATCATCGATACCGGTATACAATGGAATCATCCAGACTTGAGCGACAACATGTGGACGAATCCCTTCGATCCGGTAGACGGCATCGACAATGATGGCAACGGATACATTGATGATAGTCAGGGCTGGGACTTTGCCAGAAACGACAACTCCATTTTTGATAATCCGAGCGATGATAGTCACGGGACGCATGTGGCAGGTACGATTGGTGGCACCGGGGGCAATTCCACGGGCGTAGCAGGCGTCAATTGGGATGTCACGATGATCCCGTTGAGAATTTTTTATCCGTTCTCGATGAACCAGACGATCAAGGCCTACGATTATCTTACCGATTTGAAAATACGGCATCGTTTAGATGTGGTGGCCAGCAATAATTCCTGGCGAGGGTACGGTTATAGCGCTCTGCTTCATGCAGCCATCAACCGTGGGGCGAAAGCGGATATCTTGATGGTGGGTGCGGCCGCCAACGATTCCAATAACAATGATACCAATCCAGCCTATCCGGCATCCTATAACACGCTGAATAACGCCGTCGATCCTTCAACGGGCAACATTGTAGAAACCGCAGCAACATACGATGGCGTTATCTCGGTAGCAGCGATTGACAGCAACGGAAATATGGCTGGCTTCTCCAACTTTGGTGCCACTTCGGTCGACATTGGGGCGCCTGGTGTCGGGATTGTATCAACGTATCCGACCAACACCTACAACTCTCTCAGCGGAACATCGATGGCAGCTCCACACGTGGCCGGAGCGGCTGCCTTGTACAAATCGGTGCATGCTTCTGCCACTGCGAAGGACATCCGCTCCGCGCTCTTGCAAGGTGCCCGTCCCACATCCTCGCTGACGAATCGGGTTGCCACCGGCGGTCGCCTGGATGTCGCAGCCGCATTAGCTATTCCCCCGAAACCCGATATGTTCATTGTCGATTCCACAGTGCTTGAAGGGGATTCGGGCGTTACGCAAATGGAATTTAGGGTAGCGCTGGCGAAAGCCACCAGTGGCATCGTTACTGTCGACTATCGGACACGGCAAGATACCGCGACACCGGGAGTCGATTACATTTCCACTACAGGTACGCTAACCTTCAATCCCGGTGAGACATCCCAAACCATTGTCGTCGATGTGATTGGAGATTTAACTGTAGAGCCGATCGAGCGATTCTTTGTAGATATCTTAAACGCCACAAACGCTATCATCATTGACCCGCTGGCTGTTGGTACGATCATCTCGGAAGATCTACCCAAAGCATCCATTGCGGATGTTTCCATTGTGGAGGGAAATAGCGGTGTGAAAGCGCTGTACTTTACGGTCACGCTGAGCGAAACTCACTCCGAAAATGTTTCGATGCTTTACCAAACTGTGGATGGCACTGCTAAATCGAGGAGCGATTATCGCGGTGTCAACGGAACTTTAGTTATCCCAGCAGGAGCCCGAACTGGAACGATTCGTATCGATATTTTAGGTGATACGATCATCGAGGACAATGAAGTCTTCTACTTGAATTTAAATGCCGCTTCTCAAGCGGTTCTTCTCAATGACTCTGCCATGGCGACGATCAGCAATGATGATACGGAGCAAGGTTTAAGTATTTCTGATAGCAGAACGAGCGAAGGAAATAGTGGCCGAAAGAGCATGTTCTTCTCGGTCTCCCTCGCGCAACCCTCGACGAGTTTTATCACGATTCACTACGCAACCATCAACGGATCTGCCACGACCGCGGATCGTGACTACGTGGCCGTTTCGGGACAAGTTTCTATTCGTCCTGGAGGTCGCTCGGCACTCATCGAAATTCCGATCCTGGGCGATCGCAAAGTCGAAGCTGATGAAAACTTTTACGTGCAGTTGGTACGCGCCTTCGGCGCGGTGATTTCGGATGGCATGGCAGAAGGAATCATCGTCAACGATGATGTTGGCAGAGCTCTGCCTCCAACTATCCCCTCGGGATTTGGTGCCTTATCCGATACGGGTAACGGATCATCGGGTTCAGCCCTAGGACTTGTATCGGGGGCATCCAGTTCCACCGCGACATCGAATGCGCCATCCAACCGACAACCTTCTTCCGGCAGCCCAGGAAGCTCTCCGGTTTTTGGTCCACGGCGAGTTGCTTCCGTCAACATGACTCAGACCCTGGCGATGGGTACCCCTATTGGACCACGTTCTTCCGATTCCTTTGCTTCGGCAGTCGATCTCGCTTTGGTCGCACTTTTGAAGGATAACGAGCGAATACTTCGCTTGCGATAAATACAGTCTGCAGCGAAAACCAAGCCCAGCGGTTGCGGATAGAGCTTATTGTTTAACCCGAACGCAGACAGGCTAAGCTGTTGCCGCAAGCTCTCCGTTCGGAGTCGACCGGCACGTGTGCCGGTCATTCGTTGGCCTATGCCATGATGCGTACACAGTACACGTACACGTACACGTACACGTACACAGTACACAGTACACAGTACACAGTACACAGTACACAGTACACAGCACACAGCACACAGTACACGTACAATTGTACGTGTACTATTTCTATTGCGAACGACTAGCCGATATTCGTCGCTTCGATCGATGCGGTGTGTAAGATCCAGTTGCTGGAAGCCTATCTTCGCGGCGTACGGGCACAGCAGTCCCGCACGGTCCTATCCCCCCACACAACTGAACTGATGACCAGATTCTGTCGTAACCGAATCGTCAAACGCTTCCGAATGGTCTACAATGTGGTCTCTTCGAATAAGACTTACCCTCCTGGACTGCCCGCTATTCCAAGCCTTATCCGTTTCTCTCCGTGAATCATTTGATTTCAATTCCGTTTGCTTTGTCGAGTTGCAAAATGAGCCAGCTATACCGTTCGCTATTGGCTATACCGACCTTAGTTGCGTTTCTATCCAGCTTTCCATTCCATGCGTTGGTGCGGGGAGAGAACCCGAACACATTGCATCAATTTGAAACCCTTCCACTGACGGATGTGTATTATTCCGAAGGTGTTGGCGTTGGAGATATCAACGGTGACAGCATCAATGATATTGTTTATGGTCCGCACTGGTATGCTGGGCCCGACTATAAAAACGTTTCTGAATTCTATCCTGCCAAGCCGCAGAACCGGGAAGGTTATGCGGATAACTTTTTCAATTGGATCTACGATTTTGACGGGGATGGCGCCAATGACATATTTGTCGTGGGCTTTCCAGGCACCCCCGCTCATGTTCACCAAAATCCCGGCAAAACGAAACGGGCTTGGATCAAACACCAAGTATTCGACTCGGTTTCCAATGAATCACCACACTTCACTCAACTCGTTGGCGACCAGACGCCCGAACTGGTTTGTACCCGCGATGGCTTTTTTGGCTTTGCCACGATCGATAAAAACAGCCCGTTTGAGCCCTGGAAGTTTCATGCTATTAGCGAGCAAATCACTGACAAACGATTCGGACATGGTCTTGGTGTAGGGGACGTCAATGGTGACGGACGACTGGATATCGTGCACTCCAAAGGTTGGTTGGAACAACCTGCCGAAAATGCAACAACGGCTCGCTGGAAATCTCATGCCGCAGCGCTGAGTTCTGCTTACGGCGGCGCGGAGATGCTGGTTTATGATGTGGATGGCGATGGACTCAATGATGTGATTACCAGCGAAGCCGCTCACGATTTCGGACTCTCTTGGTATCAACAAAAACGTAGTGCGACTGATACGAGTTTCGAACGCCATGTGATCATGGGTAGCCATCCGTCGGAAAACAAATATGGCGTTGTCTTCTCGGAGTTGCATTCTGTGCAATTGGCGGACATCGATGGAGATGGCTTGAAGGATATTGTGACTGGCAAAACCTACTACTCCCATCATCGTCAAAGTCCGATGTGGGATGCTGGCGCAGTGGTCTATTATTTCGCTTTGCGACGAAGCACAGAGGGAGTCGATTGGTTACCCTATCAAGCTGCGGCCGATACCGGTATTGGTCGACAACTGGTGGTAACCGATATCAATAAAGATGGGAAAATTGATATCGCCGTCGGTGGCATGAAGGGAGCTTTTGTGCTGAATCATGCCGACAAAACCGTGGAGGAAGCGGTATGGAGGGCGGCTCAGCCGAAACGATTCACCGGGAAGAAACTACCTGCGATCAAGGATGCTGTCGCGCTCCGCGGCCCCAAAGCTCCCCTAGGACGAGTGTCCGGCAAAATGAAAAACGCGATCGAAGGCGAATCGCTCACCGTGAAAGTCAACGGAGGTGGCGCGTCTCCTCAAGCAATGGAAGGCTTTCCGGAAGACTCCTGGAGCGGTGATTCGCATCTGTGGTGGACTGGGGCCAAACCTGGCGACACACTGAGCACCAGCCTGGCTGGTGATGCTAAGTCTGATACGTTGCAACTGGTATTAACCTGTGCCGTAGATTACGGCATCGTGCAACTTTCACTCGATGGACAAACCCTCGGCAACCCGATCGATCTATACCATCCACAAGTCATTACGACCGGAGTACTCACTTTCAAAGATATCAAGTTATCTGACAAAGACCAACATGAATTGGTTATCGAAGTTTTAGGGGCGAATCCGAAAGCTGCGAAAGCCTATATGGTGGGCATCGATTGGGTCCGTTTAGTCAATGCGGCAGAGATGGAAGCAGCACCCGCCGATGAAGAGGTGGATTCACACCTTCCTCTATCGACGGACGGTCGACCTTTGAATCTCGATTTTGAAAAAGGGACGTTGGAAGACTGGGTTGCCGAAGGGACCGCTTTTGAAGGTCAACCCATTGAAGGTGATGCGGTCACACAGCGTCGCAAAGATATGAGTAGCCAGCATCAAGGTAAGTATTGGATCGGCGGATTTGAGAAATTGCAGGATGCCGGAGTGGGAACTCTCACGAGCGTACCATTTGAAGTTACGCATCCATACGCGAGCTTTCTAGCCAATGGAGGAGCAGATGCCTCAACACGTGTGGAATTGGTACTTCAGGATGGCAATAAAGTCATTTATCAAATCGCTGGACAAGAGAGAGAAAACCTGCGACAAGTTCATGTCGATCTTAGAGCCTATCAAGGAAAGATACTTAAAATTCGATTGGTCGATGAATCGAAGAACGGCTGGGGACATCTCAACTTTGATAACTTTCGCTTTCACAAAACGGCTCCCAAGAGGCTGACACCAGCTACCACAAAGATGGTGCCGGACGAATATCCACTCGCCAAAGTCGATGCCGCGCAGGCAGCCGCGGCAATGAAAGTACCAGAAGGATTTCGTGTCGCCGTAGCGGCTGCCGAGCCCGATGTGATGCAACCGATCGCGATGGCGTTGGATGATCGCGGCCGCGTCTGGATTGCAGAAGCCTACGAATATCCGATACGAGCCAAAGAAGAGAAGGGTCGTGATCGAATCTTAATTTTCGAAGATACCAATGGCGATGGCACTCTTGATTCGCGAAAAATCTTTACCGAAGGCTTGAATCTTGTTAGCGGTCTGGAAGTTGGCTTCGGCGGAGTTTGGGTAGGCGCGGCTCCCTATTTAATGTTTATCCCGGATCGAAATGGCGATGATCAGCCCGATGGCGAACCAGAAATCTTATTGGATGGTTGGGGTTATCAAGATACTCACGAAACACTCAATGCGTTTATCTGGGGCCCGGATGGTTGGCTCTATGGTTGCCACGGTGTTTTCACCTATTCTCGCGTCGGAAAACCTGGATGCAAAGACGAAGAACGCGAATCAATCAATGCGGGAGTTTGGCGGTATCATCCCACCAGACATGTTTTCGAAGTCTTCGCGCATGGGACAAGTAATCCTTGGGGCGTTGATTTCAATGATTACGGCGATGCCTTTATCACAGCCTGCGTCATTCCACACTTGTATCACATGATCGATGGAGGTCGGTACATCCGACAAGCGGGAAATCATTTCAACCCACACACTTACAAAGATATTGATACGATCGCCGATCATTTGCACTATCTTGGTGCCACGCCTCACAGCGGCAACAATAAGTCCGATGCCGCTGGAGGTGGTCACGCTCATTGTGGAGCGATGATTTATCTTGGCGGTAAATGGCCAGAGAAGTATCGAAATCAGATCTTTTTCAATAATATCCATGGTCAACGCTTGAATGTCGACGCTCTAAAGCCCGATGGTTCCGGTTACGTGGGTACCCATGAACCTGACTTTCTATTGACGGGCGACCAAGCTTCGCAAATTCTCAATTTGCGATATGGACCGGATGGCAATGCTTGGATGATTGATTGGTACGATATGCAAGCTTGCCATCGTACGGAAGTCGCCGTGCATGATCGAAGCAATGGCCGAATTTACAAGATCATTTATGGCGACAGCGAGTCGGGAACCGACTTAACGAAAAAGAGTGATCTCGAATTGGCTGAGCTGGTACTTCATCCGAACGATTGGTTTGTACGCCATTCGCGGCGATTATTGCAGGAGCATTTCACCGCTGGCCAACTCGATCCAGCCGCGCGAGCTCGACTCGAACAAATCGCGACCAGTGACGAAGCCGATACTCGCATACTGCGAGCTGCCTGGGCGCTGCATGTCACAGGTGGAGTCAGCGATACGCTCACCCAAAAGTTGCTAGGACATAAAAGTCCCTATGTGCGAAATTGGGCTATTCGCTTGAAAATGGAAAACCAGCCTCAAGCACCCGATACGGCTTGGCTTGCCACCCTGAGTAAAGTTGTGGCAAGCGATGAATCGCCTGTTGTCCGTCAAGCGATCGCTTCTGCCGTACTACGACTCCCCTCGGAAAGCCGCTGGTCCATCTTGGAAGGCCTCTGCCAACATGCCGTTGACGCGGACGATCATAACCTCCCCTTGCTCTATTGGTACGCGGCCGAGCCCTTGGCGGAACTCGATCCGACCCGCGCCTTGGCATTCGGACTATCGGCCGGCGAAAAGATTCCATTGCTCCGCGAATTCATGCTGCGACGCATCGGCAGCTCCAGCGCTGATCAAGCCTTGGAAGTGTTGGTCACAGGCTTAGGCAAGGCTGAACAATCCAATTTGCACAAGACCTTTTTGGTCGCCATTCGATCGGCCTTAAAGGGACAGCGCAAAGTGACCGCTCCGGCTGCCTGGAAAGGCGTTTATGAAAAGTTGGCTAAGTCCAGTGATCCAGAAGTGGCGCTGCAAGCGACAGCCCTCGGTGTAACATTCGGTGATCAAGCTGCGATGAATGCGATGCGAACATCGATTACCGATTCAAAACAATCCGTAAAGGATCGACGTCTCGCGCTGGAGTCCTTGATCGAGGCCAAAGATCCTCAACTAGTAGATACCCTACTGCAACTAACATCAGATGCGACATTAGCCGACATCGCGATTCGAGGCTTGGCTAGCTACGATAGCCCAAAAACGGCTACGGTATTGCTGACTGGCTATCCGAAATTCACTCCAGAATTGAAGCGGCAAGCGTTGGCCACGTTGTGCGCTCGCAGCAATTCGGCGATCGATTTGCTCAAAGCGATTGAAAAAAAACAGATCGCCAACACCGACTTGACCGCCGATCTTGTTCGCCAGTTGCAATATCTCAAAAGCGAAGCCATCGATAAGTCACTGGGCAAAGTCTGGGGAACCGTACGGCAAAGCCCAGAAGAAAAACTCAAGATGATTGCCGAGTATAAATCGCTAGTAGCATCTTCCCCAGAGACGAAGCCCGACCTTCCCCTGGGTCGAGCCATTTTCGCTCAGACATGCGGTAAATGCCATGTTTTATATGGCGAAGGAAGCCAAATTGGACCTGATCTCACCGGATCCAACCGCGCCGATTTAGATTATCTGCTGAGCAATATCATCGACCCCAGTTCCGTGATGGCCAAAGAATATCAGCCCACCATTATTCTCACCGAAGATGGACGTGTCGTGACTGGGCTCGTCAAAGCCGAAGATGATAAGACTATCACCCTGCAAGCCACCGACGCGCTGATCGTGTTGCCGAAAGATGAAATCCAGGAACGGCAACTGAGCGATAAATCGATGATGCCCGATGATCAATTAAAGCAGTTCAACGAGCATCAAATACGGTCGCTTATCGCCTACCTTTCAGCCAAATCGCAAACACCGATGAAAGCGACGCCCGAAAATACTTCAACCCTGTTCAATGGTACCGACTTGAAAGGCTGGTCCGGAACTGAAGGCCTCTGGTCCGTCGAGCAAGGTGAGATTGTAGGACGGACCGAAGGATTAGATCGCAATGAATGGCTGGTAAGCGATTTGGAAGTGGGCGATTTTCGATTATCGCTGGAAGTATTACTGGTCAAAAACGATGGCAACAGCGGTATCCAATTTCGCAGCCAAGCTGCGAATGGCGAAGTGAGTGGCTATCAAGCGGACATCGGCGCAGGCTGGTGGGGCAAGCTTTACGAGGAGCACGGAAGAGCTCTCTTGTGGGACCAATCGGGGGAAGAATTTGTGAAGCCCGGCGAATGGAACAAATATGAAATTGTCGCTCAAGGGGACCATATCCGAACCTTTATCAATGGCCAACCCTGTGTCGACTTCAAAGATCCCAAAGGTAGAAAGAAGGGTATCTTGGCGTTGCAGCTTCACTCTGGCGGAAAAACGGAAGTGCGGTTCCGAAGTCTCCGTTTGCAATTGTTCCCCGAATAACGGCCTGTTGAATTTTGAACAGCGAGATTTATTCAAAAGCTTGGCTTGGCCACCCAAGCCAAGAGGAATCCCGCGTTTCGAAATCGTTTTTCTGGCAAAGGAAGATGGCCAAGATCTAGACGAAAAAACACCCCCAAGCAACCTGCACTAACAAAGCACCCACTCCAAGGGGGTCCGGTATGAATTATGTCAAGTGTACCGATCGATCCTCATCGCCCAGAGCACACATCACCATTTCTCGTAGATATTACCCCTGAAGTAAAGATGTTCGATCCCAACGCGCTCTAAGTTTTTTGTAATGTAACCGGTGCCTATCTGGGCACTCAATAGAACTGGATGCCTGTTGGTTAGGGCGATTTATTTGGGGTGTAGAGGATGTTTAATTTTTTTTCCCGTTCTCGTGCGGGCATATTTGAGGAACGGAGAAAGAAGCAGGAAGTGTGGAAGTCGATGCGCCGCATCATGGACCGACATTCGGCCGAGAAAATACCTTTGGAGGATAATAGGGGAGAAGAGCGACTTCCCTTTTCCATTCCCGTCTTGATCAAGGGATTTCGAGCGGATTCCGATTGCACTCCCGGCATTGGTATTTCCAGGAACATTTCGGATGATGGACTTTGTGTATTATGCCCCTTTGAAATTACGACCGAGAATGTCGTCTGTGTTGTTTGGGAAGAAAAGCCTCTGGCGTTCATCGGAACCTTGCGAAGGACCGCTTACGCAGGGGGTGGTTATTGGGAGGCAGGTATTGAGTTTCAGGAACTTACCTCGGTGAGCGACTGGGGCACGCTTCGCTTAATGGCAAATACTCTAAATCCAAATTCGCTCTAGCAACTCCGTTTGCATAGACCGGACACGACACATGAACTGTTGTGGCATCACCGAAACGTGCTGTTGCAAATTGCCGTTGGTGATTCTAGTTTTAGACTCGAGTTTAAACCGCTGGGCGAGATAGGTTTCAGGCCTATGGTTGGGCCTGTGAAAACTTGCGATCTTGATGCACTATCATCTTAAGAAATTTGATAGACGCTCGATTTGATCTGTTCCAATGAAATCGACCGATTCATCGCGAAGAACTTTCCACAATTCTTCATTCTCTGGGGTAGCCCAAAATCGTAATTGAGCACCGCTGGCATGAACGCGATTCACATAGTCGCGCAGTTTCTGCCGCTCCTCAGCACTGATGGCACCGGACCCTGCATAGCGAAAATGCAGCCTCCAGTTGTCGCTGATCCATGGCATCAGGGCTGGGTCTATTTTGTTTTGAAGATCTTTAAGTCTTCCATCAATAAATACCAATCGAGATTTATCCTTCGCAATGAGATCGATCGGTCGATTGCCACTTATGATGATTTTCAGAGAGGGCGTCGGCATCTCCGCTGATGCCTGTAGCATAGGTCGGTACTTTTCTAATAGTTTTTTGAGTGCCTCATACGTAGGTGCTCCTTCGCTTTTGAAATCGATCAAAAGTACCAGTGTCTCGCCGTTTGGAAATAGTTTTTTGGCGTTTCGATGGAAGCGATCGAGCAGGGGATCGAGATACATATTTTCTAGCCGGCGTTTTGGATCAACATCCGACCGATCATGCGCCACGCAGAGTTGACCGTCCACCAACCAGACATCGGTTTCGATGGAAGCAAATCCCAAAGCGAGCGAATCGGTTAGAGGATGAGGCTGTTCATAATCATTGTGCGCATGGCTATGAGCGAGGTAGGGGGGCAACGGATTCTCTTCTTGGCTCCTCAACCCATGGGAAGAGCTATCCAGGAGAGCTGCAGCGAGGAAACTCCAAACGACAGCATAGAGCGGTAGAGATCTGAACACTTGGCGAGTCCTCCAGGAAGGTAGCCCGAGATATTGGATTCTAGGAAAAAAGGCCGGAGGGTTACTTGTGGCCAAAAATAGCGGGTCAATTCAGGGTAGAGCTTGATGAAAATCCCCTCCACCACTTGAAAACCTAGGACCCGGCATGCCATCCTATACACTACCCGCCGGCTGAAAATCTACGTATAGAACAGCCTTACACCTATCCGCAAACATTCTTCAGACAGCTTATTCATTCTGGGTATTGCAACAATGCATTATGCTTTCGCTCGATCGATGAAAAAACTTTTTTACTTCACCGGTTGCCTCTCTTTACTATGCCCTAGCGTCATTGGACAAGAGAAAACGGCTGGTGTTTACGAACAGACCGTCGAGGTGATGAAATCGGTCGTTTCTACGGCCGTCAATACGGAAGCGCCGGTGAACTATAGCCAGCTCCTGACCAATGGTCCTAAGGCCAAATGGATTTGGGGGGAAAATGATAATCGCAATTATTTCTTCACCAAGAAATTTAAGACGACCGATGTTCGACGTGCCATTCTTGCCTCCTCGGGCGACAACTTTCACAGAGTTTTGCTCAATGGTAACGCTGTAGGACAAAGCGATAACTGGTCGGAAGCGATGCAGGCCGATGTGACGCTGTTACTGCTGAAATCGGGTGACAACGAAATTGTTGTCGACGCAAAAAACGAGGGTGGCCCAGCAGGTTTTGTACTCAAGCTGGTGCTCGAGGATAGCAAGGGAAACATTACAACGATCGAGAGCGATGAGAGTTGGAACGCTGGCAACCGCCGCAACGCAACCGCGCCGGGTGCGATACGTGTTGTGGCCAACTACGGAGACCAACCCTGGGGCACGGTATTTGATAATGTGGCCATCAATCCATCAAAAGGTGACTTCATCGTTCCAGATGGATTTCAAGTGGAAAAGATTTTTACGGTACCTCGTGATGAACTCGGCTCTTGGGTCTGCATCACATCGGACAACAAAGGCCGTTTGATTGTAAGCGACCAAGAGAACAAAGGACTTTGCCGTATCACTCCAGCGCCGATTGGCAGTTCGGAAAAATCCAAGGTTGAAAAGCTTAATGTGCCGATGTCGGGTGCCCAAGGCTTGCTCTACGCATTCGACAGTTTGTACGTCTGTGCCAACGGTGGACCTGGCAGTGGGCTTTATCGACTCAAGGATACCGATGGTGACGATCAGTACGATCAAGTCACCAAGCTGATGACTCTGCGTGGCGGTGGAGAGCATGGACCGCACGCTTTGAGACTCAGTCCAGATGGTAAGTCGATTTATGTGTGCAGCGGCAATCATACGCTGCCTCCGATGGACCGAAAACTGAATACCCAACCGCAAACGATGGGTGGTCCGCGTGCGGAGCAAATCGAAGCCACTCTTCCAGAAGGCATGACCAGTCGTATCGCACCGGTTTGGGATGAAGATCTGCTGTTGCCTCGACAGTGGGATGCCAACGGCCATGCTGCGGGAATCCTGGCACCGGGTGGCTGGATTGCCAAAACAGATCCAGAGGGCAAAACTTGGGAAATGGTTAGCATTGGCTATCGAAACCAGTATGATTTTGCGTTTAATGCCGATGGCGAAATGTTTGCGTACGATGCGGATATGGAATGGGACTTGGGTTCTCCTTGGTATCGACCTACACGCGTGGTCCACGCAACCAGCGGCAGCGAATTTGGCTGGAGAAGCGGTACTGGCAAATGGCCCGCTTACTATGTCGATAGCCTTCCTGAATTGGTTAACATCGGGCCGGGTTCACCGGTAGGAGTCGACTTCGGATACGGTACGAAGTTCCCCGAAAAGTATCAAAAGGCCCTGTACATCTGCGACTGGACTTTCGGAACGATGTACGCGATTCACATCGAACCGTCCGGAGCGAGCTACAAAGCGAGCAAGGAGGAATTTGTGGCTCGTACACCACTCCCGTTAACCGATGTCACCGTTGGTAAGGATGGCGCACTTTATTTCACGATTGGCGGACGCGGAACACAGTCCGAACTTTATCGCGTCACCTATGTCGGCAAGGAATCGACAGTTGCCTGCGATCCACGCGACAAGTCTGGAGCCGAAGTACGGGCGCTGCGGCATAAACTTGAGGAACAACATCATGCTCAGCCAACTCAAGACCGAGAAGCCGCTACTGGCTTAGCTGAAATCTCTCGCTTCTTATTGCCCTATTTGAGCCATGAAGATCGACACATTCGATATGCGGCTCGTGTTGGCTTAGAGCGATTGCCACTGCGCGATTGGGCTACAGCCGTTCTTACCAGCACCGACATCAACACCAAGATCACTGGCGTAGTAGGTATCGCCCGTGTTGCGAGTGGCGATATGCGAGATGCTGCCATCGAAGCCCTTAATTCCCTGGACTGGACAAAACTCACCGATACGCAAAAGCTCGAAGCGGCTCGCGCTTATCAACTTGTCTTCATTCGCTTGGGCGCCATCACGGATACCCAACGCCTTCAGCTACAAAATCGTCTTGGTCCAATTTTCCCAAGTGGGAATGCCAAGCTGGATCGCGAACTGGCCATCCTGAACGTTTTCTTGGAAACTCCAACGGCTCCAGGCATCATCACCGCGATGCTTGCCAAGGAGCGCTCGACGACCATCGACAAACTTTCCAATGAGAACTTAGAAGAAGTCATTTCGCGCAATCGCGGGTATGGACAATCGATTGCTGCGATGTTAGCTAACCAACCTGACCTCGAGCAAATCCATATGGCCTTCACGTTGCGAAACCAAAAGACTGGCTGGACCGTTCAGCAACGCGAAACCTATTTCAAATGGTTTGAGAAGTCGATGAATTGGACCGGTGGAAATTCCTATAAAAAGTTCTTGATGAATGCCAGCAACGATGCTTATGCCAACACCAACGATGTGGAACGGTTCCACCTCGAAGCGATTGGCGCTCGAAAATCGGCCCCGGTCCCCACAGATCTACCAAAGCCAACCGGACCGGGCAAGGCTTACACCGTCGAGGAAATCCTGGCGAAAACCAGTGAGGGCTTGAAAGGCCGTAATTTTGAAAATGGTCGCAAGATGTATGCTGCTTCTCGCTGCATCGTCTGCCATCGCTATGGCAATGATGGTGGTGCAACCGGACCTGACCTAACGCAGGCAGCCGGTCGCTTTGCCTTGAAGGATCTTGTCGAAGCTATCGTCGAACCGAGCCGAGTTATTTCGGATCAATACAAGTCGACCATTATCGAAACTACCGATGGCGAAGTGGTCAATGGCCGAATCGTTCGTGATCAAGGTGACGAAATCACCATCGTGACCGATCCCGAGGACGCCACTAAGAGTGTGACGATCGCCAAGAGCGAGATCGCCCAGCAAAAAGCTTCGCCCGTTTCCTTGATGCCGAAGGAACTCATCAATACGCTCAACGAACAGGAAGTGCTTGATCTTTTGGCCTATCTCTTGTCCAGGGGTAATCCCAACGATCCGGTGTTCAAGAAATAGCAGGTAGCGCACGCGCTCGAAAATTCTTTTTCAAGAAGGCCTTCCAGCTCGATATCGAGCTAGAAGGCCTTTTATTTTGGTAAGGCTTGCTGAGGCGTTCGAAGGGACGCTAGCTTCCTGCTATGATAGAAGGGAGGATGCAACTCCGTTTTCCATTTTTCAGGAATCGCTCTTGTGACAGCCAGTCGTATGATGTTTTTCCTGGGGCTTGTGCCGTGGATGGGCCTGATGGTCTCATCTCTTGCAGCGCAGGAATCCGCATGGACCGAATTACTCGCTGAGGCCGATCAAGGCAATAAATCACTCGCTGAAGTGATTGCAACTCGTCCCAAGGATGCAGCGATCACCAGTGAATCCGACTTAGCAGCGATTGGACAGTGGATCGGTCAACTCAATATTGATGCTCCAGCCCCTGCGGCGAATGTCATCGCAAATTATGAAGTATTGCTGAGTCTGTTAGTCGAGTTTGAACTTTCCGAACATCTTCTGATGGATTCACTTCGTGTTCAGCGTGCCGTAGAGAGACAACTCGAGCGCATCCTCCGACTCGATAGCAACGAACTGAAGCCACTGGAACTCGTTGCCATGAATTCACTGCGTTATCTTTTGATGACCAAATCCAGCAAGAGCGAAGGGCTTCTGCTGGATGTTGCAGAAAACAAGTATTTGCAGCAAAGTAATTACTGGTCAACGATCGTATACGTCATACCCCAAACCAGTTCCGTTCGCAGATCGCTGCAAATCAGAATTTTCAGAGGGGAACCGATGGGGCGAGTTTCCGTGTCGATGGTTGAATTCGAGAATGTTCAAAATTTTGAAGATGCGAACTATCCACATTTTCTCAATCGTCGTAAGGGAAATGAGCTCGTCCGACAATGGCTATTGCCAGATTTATCCAACGAAATGCAAACTTTCGGCGCACCCAAGGCGGCCGCCATCAGCCTCGCTTTTTTGCAGAGCCCAGATTGGTTCGATCTCGTTCGCTTGGCCTGCGAACACCCCGACATGAATGTTGTGCTGGAGGGAGCTTGGGCCGGTGCGCGCCGCGCCGATGAAGCTTCGATCGAACGACTGGTAACACTAGCCCAAGACGTTCGATACAGCTCTACGGCGGTCAACTACTTAAAGGAGTTAAGTTTGGAGAGTCGTATACCGGCAGGAACAGCTAATCCAGAATTCGCAGCGCGAGCGGAACTTGCCAAATGGCTTTCTTATCCAACCGAAAAAGGGCGGCCACCGGACAGCCTCGAAATTATCGATACTCGGCAGATGGTTTGGCCGCTGGAAGATGCTCCGGTCCATGTTTATCTCATTCAATTCTCGTACAAAGATCCTACCGGTACCGCGGCTGATGAAGTGGATATCGGATTTGTGGGACCGATGACCTTTTGTCATTTCGATATGAAAATGCTCAACCGTCCCAAGGAGGACATCTATGCCATTCATGTCTACAGGGAATTAGAATCCTATTCATTGATCGAAAATGTCGATCTGGCACAGCAGCCTGGCGCTTTTGACTACTTGCTGACAACTTGGAAAAAAGAACCGCTCGACGCTCCCGAGATTATCGCTGTCGCAAAATTGCAACCCTCGGTCGAATATCCTCGTCGTTTAATCGCTTTAGCCAAGGCTAAAATAGCGGGGGAAGAAGGATATGCCGTACTGGATGGACCTCGCAGCCAATGGTATCCCAAGAAAGCTCGAGTGGCCGATACACCTGAAACCACGCTGCTTATGATTCACCTTGGTCGACAGTTGCTCGGCTTTTAATTGGCAAAGGATATACCAACTCGCGGCGCTTTGGTCTCTTCTGCTTTTTGAATAGCCAATGAGGTTTCTTTCAATGGAAACCAATAGGGCACCATGCTCGATAAGGGCCCCTGGGGTTGCTCGGAGATAAACTGCAGAGCGACGGCTAGATCGGCTGGCGCATAATTGTGTAAACCTTGGATCTGAATCATTCTCCTCACGATCTGTTCCGGTAGCAGTTTTAACTCAGGGACCGGAAAGACGGCGCCTACCAAA
>JBIKMB010000076.1:0-24224 GCA_044359485.1 Pirellulaceae bacterium
CTATCCTCTGTTCAGAAGAACAGATCGGCCACAAAACGCGGAAAGGATGCATCGGCAAGGAGATAGAAAGGCAAGAGGCCGGAAGATGAAGGAGATGGGCGATGAAGGAGATGGGCGATGAAGGAGATGGGCGATGAAGGAGATGGGCGATGAAGGAGATGGGCGATGAAGGAGATGGGCGATGAAGGAGATGGGCGATGAAGAAGCTTGGCGATGAAGAAGCTTGGCGATGAAGAAGCTTGGCGATGAAGAAGATGGAACACAGGGGAGATGGAATTCAGGGGAGATTGGCGCTGAGGGGATAGAACGCGGAGGGGTCTGGACCGGCCAAAAGATTTACACGCGGGAGCGAGCCCCCCAGACAGATCAGACCCCAGACAGATCAGACCCCAGACAGATCAGACCCCAGACAGATCAGACCCCAGCCAGATCAGACCCCAGCCAGATCAGACCCCAGACAGATCAGACCCTAGTGGAGGATCGAAACAGAGAAAATTCAGGCCATAGCAAAAATGAGGTCAGGAGAAATGAAGTGAGGGAAGACAGAAACAAGAGAAAAAGGGGGCTACGAATGAAAACCAAAGCCTAGCAGCCAATGGATCTACCAGTGAACCGTAAACTCAAGCGGCCTGGGCTCCCAACGAACTGGGACGCGGGTGAAACTGGGACTCGGGTGAAACTGGGACTCGGGTGAAACTGGGACTCGGGTGAAACTGGGACTCGGGTGAAACTGGGACTCGGGTGAAATAGCAAACCGTTTCGACAGGAAACAAGCCGAACGACAAAATTGCCCAGAGCATCATCGAAGTCCATAAACGCAAAATTGATTGCGGCAGCAACCAATCGTTCGGCTTCGATAGTTCGGCTTCAATAAATGGATACGGATTCGGGCTGCCGTGCGATTGAAGGTCAAAAGCGTCGCCCCGCGCAGCGATTTAAGATGCCTCATACCTTAAAATGCCTCATACCTTGAAATGACTCGTACCTTGAGAGGGCTTGCAAATGGAGATGCTTGTCCCTCAAGGCATATTAAGGTTTAACGCACACTGCAGCTTAAATCTCAGTGTGGCTTGAGGCATATTGCGAATCGAGATGCAATCGGAACGGAAGTGCCAGCACAAAGGTGAATGTGGCAGAAATAAGACGCAGCAGGAACTGCGGATCGACATCGAGCGTGAAAGATGCTGTCGAGGGAAACGAAGAAGCTCGAAGAACATCGCCTTAACAAGTATCCCCTGGATACCTGTCAGGCATAGACCAGAAGCGAGTAACTCGCCTCTCTGTTCTTCAACATAGATTGCAATTGACTTTTTCGTCTCGGAATTTTCAGTGTGAGAATTCCCTCTGAAACTCAATTTCAGAAAAACCTTTTTCAGCAAAACCTAAATAGAATCAGGAACCACGCGATGAACCCATCATCAGTTACTACGAACGAATCGACAGCCTGCGATACCGACATCAAGCCAGCACTTCAACCGTACGGCAAATCGTCGCAAGAACATTGCGATTCATGCCAGCAACACTGCGAGACATCTCAGCAACACTGCGAAACGCTGCTGGAACCTTGCCTGGTAAATCATGCCGCTACCCACCCGTCTCACTTGGCCCTCGAAAATGGCCCAGCCAAAAATTCCCGCTTCCGCTGGATCTCACTGGCCGCTGTCAGCGCGGCGATCACGGTCGCCGTTGCGCCTCTGGCATTAGGGGCCTGGCAGCGTTCCCATAAACCGACTCCAGAACAGCATGTCGACACCGCTTTGCCGCTGACAAACTCGACCAACAACCACACCCCACCAGCAAAAATGGAAAGCTCAAATCCCGAAGCGATAGGGACAGAATCCCCATCCCAACCCGATTACGTCGCACTCAGGGAACCCACCGAAGATGGCGAACGAGTTCGTATCGTCGTCCTGGAACCGACTCGCGATATCTACATCCATGAAAGCGACAGCGATGGTATCCAGATACGCGTTCGTCGCTATCTGTTCGGAACAAGTACCGAACAAATGGTCTCCGCCGTCGATGTACAAGACCTTAAGGCTCAATCACCCGAAGCGTTTGAAATCTATCAAAGCCATATCGGCAAAGCCCATTTTGTCGGACCGGCGGTCTCGATTTACCCAGCAGAGGAATTCGTCGCCATGCAACCCAGCGGTTTCCTGACAGCCACACCGCTCGATTCAGCCAAGAATGCCGATGAAAAAAAATCGTCCGCTGAAAAGAAAACCAAAGAGAATATGAAAGACCCGCCTAAGAAGAATGGGGTAACCAAAAATATGGGCGAGAAAAGCTCAGCTTCCAAAAATAGCTCAGCAAACATTTCGAATAAAAAAGATGCTAAAGCCGAAAAGTCGACTGCAAAAATTTCGTCGACAAAAAACGTGAATTCTACCAAGATGCCCCGTTCCCCAGACAACAAAAATCTAATGGGCAAGAAAGCTACGGAAAGTAAAACCAAGCGAGAGCCCACCACTTCCAACGCGAAAGCAAAATCGAATCCGGATTCCAGCAGCAAGAAAAATAAACTGACCAGCCAGAAAATGACTGGTAAGAGCCAAGAAAAATCAAAGAACCAAGAGACCTCAAAAAACCAAGGCAAGTCAACCAACAAGACGGCAACATCTAAGAAGGCTACAGCATCGAGCAAGACTGCGAAGCCCGATAAATCCGCGTCAGGAAAATCTGAAAAGAACCCAAAAGGAACCGCTTCCAAGCAATCCAAGAGCCCCAAGAGCGATTCCGCTAAATCCGAGGGCAATTCCAAAAGCAGTTCCCAGAAAGGCATGAAAAATCGGGAACCGAAACAGAAGAACGAAAGTTCCTCGAAAAGCACGAAGCCAAAGGTGGAAGCGACCAAGAAAAGCGCGGCCCAACGCTTCGAGGATGAGTCCTTAGAAATATTTCAACTCGCGGCTGAACTAAACAGCACCGATCAGAAACATCCTAATTGTTTATCACCCCAATAAAAGATTTCGATGGGGAACAGTTTCGGACGCAGCAATCAAAGACACTAGAGACACGGAGGTGAGTGACACCTGAGGGAGCTGCGTCCCTTAGGTGTTGCCATAGTCAATAGAAGCGGATCGAAACAACGTTGAGTCCTACAGCAGGGTCGATCCGCTTCTTTATTCGGCTGCTAGACCGGTTCGCTTTTTGATTGCCAATTCCACTCAGCCTCGACTGGCACACAGCGTGCATATACCTCGTCACCGTAGACATCAACCGCAACCTCCGTCTTGGGACTAAAGAGCCGCGTGATTCCCGAAAAAAGCGACGAACGAATCTTCTCCCATTCGCCCAACACTTTGATGCTCGTAATCACAGGCCAGCGAACTAACCCTCAGCGGGCTTCCACTGAAGATAATTTGGTAATCGCCGAACTTTACCGCTCCGGTCGATACATGCAATTTCGGTATCTGCATCCACCAAAAGATCTGTGTTGCGATAAAGCTGGTACTGATGCTCCAGTCGAGCTCCTCGAGCGTAGAGAACTCGCGTAATCAACTTCAATTCATCATCAAACTCGGCCGGGAGAAGATAGCGAACTCGAATTTGAGAAACCACCAGCATCAAGCCTCCTTTTTCTAGCTCTTTGTAACTAAATCCAGAGGCTCGTAACATTTCGACTCGCCCTCGCTCAAAATAATTAAGGTACTGAGCATGATGAACGCGGCCTTGACCATCCGTTTCGTTGTATCGAACCCGAATATTGAGCTGAAACTCTGTGAGCATGATGGATTCCTATGTTTCGAGAATACCCGGCCATGGCCGCTAAATCCGCGTTAGCTCAGATCCCAAATGAATCATATCGCTTAGGGAAAGCCTAACTTAAAATAGAGGCCAAGCCAATGAGACCAAAAAGCGGAAAGGATTCGACAAGAAAACGGATCGGATTCGAAATACACATCTCCATCGCCCTAGATGAGTCGCTGCAGATTTTCGCGCTCCATGCGCGCCCAAGTTCACGTACAATTGTACGTATCTACCGGTTTTGATCTTGTTTGTTTTTCGTATGCAACGGTCCATTTGGCTCGTTCGCTCTTTGCGACATCACCTATGTGGACCGCCATGCTAGCGTGCGTATAATGATACTGCCGCGATCTCCCCAACCGGAAATTCACCTGGAAAACAAACATCGTTTCCGAAAAGACCTTCATCGGTAAAGGACGGGTTATTTGAGATCTTATTCGAATTGGATTCCGGAAGCATACGTTGCTCTAAAAATTGCGATAACCGGATAACGCGAATCGGTCTGGCATACTAGAGGTTGCATAATGCCGAAACAGGCTAGTCACTCGCCTGCAAAAATCGTATCATATGTACAGATGCAACAGCAATGAGATCGCACCCGTTGACCAGATAGTGATGCGTTTTTATAAACTCTTGCAGATCTGTTTGCGTTCAAGCCTGTGAAGTGAACAGCAAACGAACATGGACTGACGCAAATAGTGGTAGGAAATCATAATTCGAGAGAGTGCAATTTATGAGTTCAGGCGACGATTCGACAACAGCCTTTCAAACCATCCGCGGCCGCAACTATCCCACCATTCGACAGTTCACCGTATTTCTAGAAAATAGAGTGGGGCAATTGCTCGAGGTGGTGCGACGATTTGAAGGGACCGGAATTCGCATTGTCGCCCTTTCGATCAGTGACGCAGCAGAATGCGCCTTTGTCCGATTTCTGGTATCGCAACCAGAACGAGGCAGGGAGATTCTTGAGCGAGCAGGACTCGCCATCATCGAAAGCGATTTAATTGGTGTCGAACTCCCAGCACACGGGCAGCCGTTGCTTCAAATATGCACCGCCCTGCTGCAGGCTGAAATCAATATCATTCAAGCCTATCCACTGATCGTTCGCCCACGCGGCGTACCGGCTGTTGCCGTCATGGTTGATAACACGGAAGCTGCTTTAGAGACGCTAGCTCAAAAAGGCTTCCGTATGATCAGCGAAAACGACCTAAAGGACGATTCCGACAATTAATGCCGCAGATAATAACGCGGACAGCCTACCGTTATCCTCACGCCAGTCCCCCTCGTTCCCACCTTCATCGGTATTAGGGAATTTGGGACAATTTAGCAAGCGTTTCTTGGCGTTCATCATGCCAAACGGGGCGCTGCAATCCGCGACGAGTTTTGGCCTCCCATGCCTCGAGCTTAATCCACATATTGATTTCGCTCGAGAACCGTTTCAGTTCGCGCGGCGGAATACGTCAATCGCTTCAATTAAGCATCCTCCTTCAGGTCTGCTTAGGAGAACGCTTTTGTGTGGACTCCCCTTCCCAAAGTCTGCTTGTCAAGGCCTTCCAAATGGTCGACAAGTCCCTCCGCGAGCGGCTCAAGTCGATTTGTCAACGATAGCATCGAGGATCGATTCAGATGCGGGCAAAGTGGATTCGATGGGAAAACCATGCGAAAGGTACAGCGATTTGAAAAACGGGTCGCCCCACGGGAAGTAACCGGCTACCAGGCGAACCTCCTGGCATTCCAACTTGGACAAGTGTTTCGAGCGGCCAAGCCGCAGCTGACAGTGGCGTGCCGGCAATTTAGAAAAAATAGGTTGCCGTTTTGAGCCAACAGAACAGATACCTGGAACTTTTTCGGCTCGAGTACGTCCAAGGGGCTAGCTCAAGAGTGCGCGTTTGACCGCGCCGTGGGCCTCAGGGTTGGATTCGTTTCCCCATGTGTCCAAGACAACTCGATGCTGATTTCAGAGTGGCTCGAGCCGTTAACTGGGCGTTTTGGTCCTTTGTTTTGAGGACGTATAAGAGGAAAAGATCCCCCAAGAAGAAGTACGAAATAAATCCGGGATCGGCTGGAAGGTGTGCGGTTTAGTTCGAATATGCAGGAAAAGCAATAGCTCCGAGGCGAACTTACTCGAATTCCGCCCGTAAAAGGGACTGTAATCGTTCGAATCCGTGTAGAGTTGCAAATATACCTCGAGCGGTTATTCATTACGAATAAACTATCTCATCTAGAAGTTCTAACTTGTCAGATTTTTTCGCAGAGGTTCGCATGGCCAACCGTAGTTTCCGGTCCAAGTTGTCCAAACTCAAACTTCGTTGGTTGAAGGGCTGGGCAAAATCCCGCAAGTCGCAAACGTTGAAGCGAGGCTTGCGAGTGGAACCCTTGGAAGCCCGTCAGTTGATGGCGGTCGACAGTTTCACATCGGGAAACAACTCGGATACCGCGGGGCTATTTGCCGAGGGTGAAGCGGCCAACGATTTGGTAGCCTTTGCCAAAGCGATCGGTACCTCTGGAGCGGTCATGTATGGGGCTGTTTGGTGCAAAGCTTGCAACGAGCAGAAAGCGTTGTTCGAGGATGGTGGCGATCTTCTCCCGTTTGTGGAAGTCACCAATCCGGATCGAACGCCCAATCAGATCGCAACTGAGGAAAACATTACCAGCTATCCCACCTGGGAATTTGCCGATGGCACTCGTCTGACTGGTGTTGTCTCGTTGGCAACTCTTTCCCAGAGAACGGGTGTTGCCATCCCCCAATCGAGCACGCCAAGCTTTAAGACAATTGCCAACCAAACGGTTCTAAGCGGCTCACCTCTTCATATTCCCGTAGATGCCTACGATCCCAATGGAAATCCGTTAACGATCACAGTAACCAGTAGCAATCCCAATCTGATTGCAGCGGAAGTTTTGCAAGGTTCGCGCTCGGTCAGCATGAATGTTCAAGACCGCGGTGATATGGTCTTCGAGTTATTTGAAACGGAAGCCCCGATACCGACCGGTCGCTTTGTCGAACTGATCCAAGCGGGTTTTTACAATAACGTCGGTACCAACAAGATCATTTTCCATCGGGTGATTGATGGGTTTGTCATTCAGACGGGCGACCCAACCGGTACCGGTACTGGTGGTTCAACGCTGGGCGATTTCGATGATCAGTACAACCTCAACCTGCAGCACAATCGTACGGGCGTTCTTTCGTTTGCCAAGAGCAGTGACGACACCAACGACTCTCAGTTCTTCATTACCGAAGGCCCTCAGCGAAACCTTGACTTTAATCACTCCATTTTCGGCCAACTGATTGAGGGTGACAAAGTACGCGAAGGTATCAGCATTACGTCTGTCAATAACGACGACAAACCGATCAATGAAGCTTTCATCAAAACGATGACCGTTTTCAATGATACCGAAAACGGCCTGATTCGTTTGAAAGCGGTAGGAACGCAAACCGGTTCGGCGACGATTACGGTCACCGTGACGGACACGGAAGGAAAATCTGTGAGTCAGCAATTCACAGCGACAGTCGCGGCAGATACGTTCAACAGTACGCCGTTTTTAACTGCATTACCCGCGAGTGTAAATACGACCGTCAACACGCCCGTCGTAGTACAACTGAGCGCACAAGACGTTGAGGGGGACGCGTTCTTCTTTGATGCTGCTAAAGTTGGAACCACCAACTATACCGTGTCAACCAATAACAGCACGGGAGCAGTCACAGTAACCCCACCTACGGATTTTGTGGGTTCCTTCCAAGTTTTGATGGGTGTTCGTCAGGCAACCACAGCGAACACAGTCGATACCTTTGACACTCAATCTGTGACTATCAATGTTAGCCCGGCGGCACCAACGGCTATCGATTTAGAGGCCGTGTCCGATACGGGTGTCAGCAATTCGGATAACCTTACCAACGCTGGCAGTCTCGCTTTCACGGTGAGCGGTACGGTCAGTGGGGCGACCGTCGAACTCCGTTTAGGCACCACGGTGATTGGAACGGCGACAGCCACAGGAACTTCGACTACGATCACCACCAACAACATAACGGCGTTAGGTTCGGGTGATTACACGCTGACAGCCAGACAGACGAGAAATGGCAACACCAGTGCAAACTCTCCCTCATTGATAATCAAATATGATGCTACGGAACCTGTAGCCATACCAAGCACTCTTATTCCCACCACCGCAAATGTCGGTTCGAGTATCAGCGTCGATATCGGTCATGCCGAAGAGGGACAAGGCTTGGTCTACGGTCTCCAAAATGCGCCAGCCGGCATGACGATCAATCCGAGCACAGGTTTGCTCACTTGGTCACCGACTGCAAGCCAACTCGGCGATCGAAATTATTCCATCACGCTGACCGATACAGCCGGTAACGTTCGAGTTCAGAACTTCACCACCAAAGTGAATGACACCGCGCAGGTCCAATTCCGCTTGGCGGCCGTCAACGACTCGGGAGCCGCTATAACATCGTTGCAGATTGGTCAAACATTCAAACTGCAGGTCTTCACGCAGGATTTGCGGCAAGATGCTCAAGGCGTTTTCTCCGCCTACCTCGATCTATTATATGATGCGGATCGAATTGAATTGGCAGGTACTCAACCGGTTTCATTTAAAGCGCCTTACACGAACACACCCTCTTTTTCAACGAATATTTCTGGTGTGATCAACGAGATGGGAGCGTTTGCGAATAGCCTTTCCCAACTCGGTCCGCAGGAGCGACTGTTTGCTGAAATTTCAATGAGGGCTAAAGCATCCGGTACTGCTCTGTTCCGATCGGATGCAGCCGATGACACCAGCAGCAATGTCGGCCTGTACGGGGTGGACACCCCTGTGAATACCGGCCGTATTGTTTATGGCTCACTGAGTCTGCCAGTGGCACTTTCCTTCCAAGTGAATAACGATACCTTCAACGTTAACGAAGATACCACCAGCAATACGCTGTCTGTTCTAACCAACGATACGGTTCAGGGTTCCACGATCCTGACGATCAATCGGCTGGGCTCGCTTTCCAGTGGAGGCATCGCTTCGATAGCTGAAGATGGAAAAACGATACGCTACACACCTGCATCCAATTTCAACGGCGCGGAGACCTTCACTTATACGGTTCGCGATCAGAACAATGCGGAGGCAACCGCGACCGTGACTGTGCAGGTCACTGCCGTCAACGATCCGCCAGTCGCTAATCCGGACGCGATTACGATCACAGAGAACACGACCAACAATGTTCTCAATGTATTGACGAACGATACTACGGGGCCTGATACGGGTGAAACCCTCACGGTCACTTCGGTTGGAACACCAAGTCAGGGTGGTGCGGTCGCTTTGGGCAGCGGTGGATTGAATATCATCTACGCTCCTAAATCGGGATTCCGCGGTACAGAGACGATCACCTATGTTTTAAGCGATGGCCGAGGAGGAACAGCTAATGGTACGGTGACCGTTACCGTGGTTGCCGCAAATCCTCCGCCGACCGCCGTGAATGACACCGCCACGGTTGCCGAAGATGGCAATGCGATTATCGTCGATGCTATCTCCAACGATAGTACGGCGGATACAGGCGAAACGATCTCCATCTCGGCAGTAGGCACTCCTAATCGAGGCGGTACCGCATCGCTCACCAGTGATGGAAAGATCAGCTACAAGCCCGCGTTAAACTTTAACGGAACCGAATTGGTTACCTACACGTTGCGAGATAGTCGCGGCGGGACAGCAACGGGAACCGTTACCGTAACAGTAACTGCCGTTAATGACGCGCCTGTTGCTGGGGACGATACAGCGCAGGTGTTGACTGGCACGATCGCCCGAACCGTGACTGTCATCAGCAATGATACCGACATCGATGGCGACTCGCTCACCATCACGGCCGTGACTCAACCGGATACTGGAAAGGGAACGGTCGCTATTGCATCCGATAACCGTTCGTTGCTCTACACTCCTCCAACTGCGACCTTTACTGGCAGCGTATCGTTTACTTACACGATCAGCGATGGGAAGGGCGGAACTGACATCGCCTCGGTGACCTTATCGGTCGTTGACTTCACACCTCGCGATATCGGTGGAATGATTCGCTCGTCCAATGGCAATCAAGAAGTACCGACGACTGTCGTTAGCGGCTTCAATGTCTTACTGGCAGGTAGGGATCAATTCGGTGCCAACGTTACCAAACAGACCACCACGACCTTAACTGGCAACTTTGCTTTTTCCGATCTCGCTCCAGGGAATTATGAAATCCGCAAAGATGCCTTGCCCTTTTTGAATGACTCCAGCGCACGAATCGCCGTCCAATCAAATCAAAACGATGGCGATTCGATGGCCAACAATATTGCGGTCGGCAGCACATTAAGACCCCAGATTGTCGATATTCGCGACTTCCTCGGTTCAGCCCACCGCCGTAAGCTTTCGGTCGCTGTGTCACCGGGAAGCACACAGTCCTGGTATCACAGTCAAATAGGTTGGAACACGGTGAGCAACATGACCGTGCGGCTCAATAGTGCGGGTACCCAGCTCACGATCAATGCCGTGAATAACAACAACCAGAATATTCAGACACAACTGCCGCTTACCGATTCGAGAATCGAGAAAAGCGCTGTCGAAAACGGAGCGATGCTGCTTCACATTAAAGCAGAAGCGAATCAATTGAATTTCTCGATTATACCGACTTCAGGCGAAGGGGAATCGTCTGCCGAAGGAGAAGGAGCCGACGCTCTTGCCTCAGTGCCGAGTCGATCCTACGTGTCGCCCGCACTGGCGGCACCAGCGCCTGCGGTGGACTTGGGAACAAGTTCGGCCGTAGTCTCTTCCAACGGAGTTAAGGTTAGCAATCTATCCCCCTCGACTGTGCTGCAGTCGATGACCGGACGAGCTCGATTGGCATCTTCCCAAGCGCCGAATCCAAGTGCGGTGGATGCCGCCATGCTCCAATTCGCTCCATCTTTACGCCTGAGTTCAGAGCTCGAAAATTCGCTTGCCAACCAGACCCAAGAGAAGGAATTTGGCTTGGCGGCAGACCAACTTTTGGGTAACGGATAAACAGGCCAAAGTGTGTCCAAAATCGAGAAAGGCTGAAATTTCCAAGGGAAAATTAGCGAAAATCGCGTTTTTCTAGGCATTTTCGGCCTTTTTCTGCTTTTTCCCAGTTGCAATTCTCGGCAAGGAGTTTTAAATCGTTGGCGAATTGCTGGTTACACGGTGGAAGAACCGTGTTTTCGTTATTTTGATGAGAAAGGGACTGTACTCATGGCAAAAGCGGCTGCCACCAAGAAGGCTCCGTCCAAATCCGAAGTGTTCGCAAGCATCGCAGAAGCAACTGGCTTGTCTCGCAAGCAAGTCGCTGCTGTCTTCGACGCACTGAAGGCCCAAATCGGAACTTCGCTCGGCAAGAAGGGACCTGGTCAATTCGTTCTGCCAGACCTCTGCAAGATTATGGCTGTCCATAAGCCAGCTCAGAAGCCTCGACCTGTTCGCAACCCAGCGACGGGCGAAATGATGATGAGCAAAGCAAAGCCTGCTTCGACCGTTGTTAAGGTTCGAGCACTGAAGAAGCTCAAGGAAATGGTGTAAGCATTCGACGTCAGTCTCGGCACTGACTTAGTACTTTGCACGTAAAACGCAAAAGGCTGAATCGAATCATCGGTTCAGCCTTTTTTTTGTTGTGAATCCTTGGGACTGCATCTTAGTGCATAGCGCGATCTAACCACGCACGCAACTCTGGATCAAGCAGGGTGTTTGCGACATAAAAGGCCCCATCAAAGGCATGATCAGCGCTATGCGTTCCAGGGACAGCAATGGTACATGCCCCAGAAGTAACAGCCGCTCGACATCCATGGCCACTATCCTCAAGCGCCAACATTTCATCCGCCTTCACTTGCATACCTTTAGCCGCTGCATGATAGATATCTGGGAACGGTTTACCTCGCGGCACATCCTCTGCAGTAACAATAAACTGCAAGCGATCTCTGAGACCAACTCTTGTCAAACAATCTTCGGCGAACTTACGGCGACTGCTGGTAGCCACACAACAAGGCAAGCGGTGCCGCTCGAGCCATTCGAAAGCTTCTAAGACACCCGGCATCAATCCGAGCCTGGTGGGCAGTAGCTCTGAAAAAACTTGATCGGATTCCTCTAGGAGTGCATCCGGATCATCGTTGAGCGCCTCCTCACGAATCATCAACTCGATTGCAAGCTTTCCAGGTAACCCCATCATGCCGCGTCGCAATTCGGGACGATAAGGACGGCCTCTTCGCTCCAGGAGTATCGTTCCTACATCCAGATAGACTTCCTCGGTGTTCAAAAGCAAACCATCCATGTCGAAAGCGACCGCTCGTATCAAACTTTCCCACTTCATCGTTTATTCACTTCCCGTTGTGTGCCAGTGTGGCTGGTCCTCTTGTAACGAGGAACAATATAACGTACGACAATATAACGTACTTCGATGACATGACTAAGAGCTTATCCGAAAACCCCAAAACAGCGGCCGACGCCGAGACGGCTCATGGACTTCGCAATAGCTCGAAGTGGCTCGACCGCGCCACCTTGTTTTCGAGCCCCAAATCCAACCATTGATTCGGTTATTGAGGCCCTAATATCCATGAGCGATACGCATTCAACTCCTCGCAAGCTCCCTGGTACCTACCAACAAATCGTAGATCGATTTCCTGAGTTGGCTGCAGCTCACGACCAGATGAGCGAAGCAGTAGATCGCATTGGAGCGTTAGATGCGAAAACTGCCGCATTGGTCAAGATTGGAATCTCCTTAGGAGCTGGGTTAGAGTCCGCTGTGCGTAGTCATGTGCGCCGCGCCAAAGAAGCGGGTGCTACCGAAACAGAAATCGAGAACGCCATTTTTCTTGGCATGACGACCGTAGGCTTTCCACGTACCGCTGCCGCTTGGAGTTGGGCTCAAATACAATTCGCGCGCGATCGCCAGGAGGAAGCCACCTAATGCCTCAACCGATCCTGGGAGCCTACATCCTGGCAGGGGGCAAAAGCTCTCGCTTTGGCTCGGACAAGGCACGAGCCATTATCGATGGCGATCCATTGCTGTGGCGACTGATCGAAAAATTGAAATCCGTAACCCGCCTGGACATCACGCTGGTTGTAAATGAGCCACTGCGTTATTCTGATTTCGCTGTCGCTGCCGTGGTGGACATACATCCCAACTTGGGCCCCTTGGGTGGACTTTATGCGGCCATCCATTCGATCGCCGAGCGTAACGAAAGCGGCTGGATCCTGCTCTTGCCTTGCGACCTTCTCGAGTATGAGGCCGCTTGGCATCAAGCCTTTCTCGATCAACTTCGGATTGCTCCCACCAACGCCAGTGCCATTGCATTGCGTAACGAAGGCTGGCTTCCCTTCCCAGCCCTTTATCATACGAGCTTATTGCCTGATCTTCAGAATGCGATTCAAACGCAACAGTTATCGCCGCGCCAGCTTTTAACATCTCTCGGCGATAAAGTGCTCGAGATCTCCGCTCGAGATCTGCCTCCCGTGCGTTCGATCAACACACGCGAAGAACTAGAGCAATATCTTAAAGGTGAATAGGGACTTGATTGCTTCTTTCTCAGCAGACCACAATGCGTGCATCTGGTTCATATTCTCACACACATGACTTTTAGGTTCAGTTATGAAAAAATTTGCCTCAGGACGGGCGACCAAATCTGCAACTAAAGTCACGAAGGCATCCGCAAATAAAACGGCGACAGCCAAGTCGTCTTCGGGGAATATCAAGAAAGCCGCTACGCAGAAGAAAGCCGCGCTGGCTAAATGGCAAACAAGCTGGCCCGCCACTCCCGATTTGCGAGCTTGGTTTTTGTGCGGCATTCAAAAGTGTGCCGCTAATCCCAAACCACAGGAAGGGGCCAGTGATGCCCACTTACCCATCAAGGCACTGGCTGAACTAGGACATACCGACGAGGCATTGAAGCATTTGCAGAAATTCCTTAAATGCCTCCCCAAAAATGACAGCTTCGAATCGACTAGACTTGCAGAGCTTGGGGCCGAAATATGCCTAGAAGCGGGCGACATGCTCGGCATGGAGAATTACCTCGAACTGGTCCGTTCTGCGGATGAGCGAGTTACCCGCAAAGTCGATAAAGGTTTCGGCTCTAAAGTTGCCCATGATTTTAGAGTCAGTCATGGCTTAGTTGCACCTGGCGACTTAAGGCCCGACCATGAAGACTACCTTGAATCTATCTTCTACTATCATGTCCGCCAGTTGAGTATTGCAAGACGAACGAAAAAAACAGCTCAGATAAAAAAGGAATTTGCCAATCTGAACGAAGCCATCAAACGCGAGAAACCGGGTTGGCGCAAAAGCATGTGGACCAAGCGCGTCATTCGCATGGCGCATGAGTTGTCCATTCCAGAAGCGATCAAGCAACTCATTGAACAAATTCCTGAGCAGGAACGGAACGAGCGAATTGGCTACGATGTATACGCCATGATTGGCATGAAAAAGGAAGCTGCGAAGTTTGCTGAGCAAGAGATCGAGAAGAACATTGAAGAGTTGTTGACCATGCAGGACCCTAATATTCACTTCCCGATCAACAGTATCACTCGCGCATTGACCTGCTTGCTCGACCTCGGAGAGAAAAAGCTTGCGGCCAAATTATTCAAGAAGGTTGCTGAGAGTGCGGCCGACTGGAGCTGCGTGATACGAGGCTGGACCACCACCGCAGTGCTGGCTGAGTTTGTCCCCATTGTAGAGAAGTTGGAAGGTAAAGAGGCGGCGCAAGAACTTGCCGCACTTGCAGTCCAGCATGCCTCGAAAGAACCACACCCAGGATTCAAACGCGGCGCCCAATCTACCGCATTGGCTGCATCTGCAAGTGTCCATCCGCTTGATCATGCCATCGAGCAGGCTCGCAAAATTCGTTCTCCATCACAGAAACGCCTGGAACTGGGCAAGCTCTTAGCTCGGGCAGGGAGATGGAAAGAACTGAGAGAAGTGTTGTCAACCGTCACTTCACCAAATGAAGCAGCGAAAATCGCATGGTGGATTAAATTCGATTTGCCGGGAGGTGAGGTGCAGTAGCCTAAAGCGTCTTTGCGATATCGCGCGGATTTTATTCATTGACCAAAGATGAATTCCCTTCATAGCCTCATTTTGATTTGACGAATAACTATCTATCACCAACCTGCTCCAGAGTCGCCTGAGAACCTTGAATGGACGCGAATAATCGACGAAGAGTACATGACAATCCATATTCGGTCGATCCCGACAATTTGGCTGATGATATTTTGCTAGGAGATACCACAATACTTGATGGATCTACGTTCCCTACGGCCATTTTGTACTCAATGTGAACGGTTTATCAGAGGCGGTTCCGGAACCATCCTTGCTGGCGCTTGTAGCGATCGGCGCCACTGTTGCCGGCTACCGCTATACCCGACGTCGATTCCGTAAGGAGAGAGCAAAAGCGAATGAATGAACCTATGAGGTTTCATCCCGCCTCAAAACTGGTACGACATCTTGCACCCTCACCCTATCATCTCCCTACGACGAACACATCTCGGCAATGCATCTTAAATGGCTGAGCATGTATTTGATCACCGGCTCGAATAGGTCCAATATCTGAGAGCTATTCGGAATAGATAAACGGTTGGTACCAACCGTGGCAATTACTCGTTGAATGGTGAAGCGATTGTTTTTCAGTGCAACTGAGGAACAAAGGGACAGGGTATCTGTAGAATCGTACCATTGAGGCCAAGGATATAGAGAGTATCTTCGTTCGGCGAACTTTTAATATTGACCGGATCGGGTAGTGGTAGGCGTATTTCGGCAGTCATTTGCCGCAAGTCCATATCGAAGATTCTCAAGTAACCATCTCGGCTTAACGCTGCGAAGGTTCTGCGATCCTTAGACCAAAATAGATCGCAAGCAGCGCTTCCTGGTAGCGTTAATGTCCAAACCTCCTGACCGTTATCTGTGCTAAAACAGACGACGCTTCGGTCCGATAAACCAACCGCCAAGAATTGATCATCCGTCGAGAAACTTATCGAGGTAATCGGTGTGTCCGAGAATTGTCGCAATGATGACTGCTCGCCCGTCCGTGGATTAACCAAGATCACTTCGCGTTCCTTCGCATACGAAAGAAAGCGACGCTGAGGAGAAATATTTTGAAAACGGATCGGTTCCTTAATCGCTGATATGCTCCAAATCATCTTCTGGAGCTTGCTATCCCAACAACCTATCGGGAAATTCTCGATCGGCATGAGTTGTGATTCGAGCAGATCGCGATAAAAAAGAATGAAGCGGTCTGCGTCGATAGCTCCAATAATCGACTGAGGTTGAATATTCGGTGGAAACTGACTTACCTTTTTTTGTTTTTTTCCTGACACATCCCATTGAAACACGCTCCACGGACCTAATGTGCTTGCCAATTCTTCCTGTCCACAAATAAGTATCCCTTTGTCGTGATCAGTAACAACCCCAGCGAATCGAGAGAATTGCTCCGTAAACTCTGCATGAATTGCTGGTTCCGTTGTAGCTTCATTCCAGTTGATCATCGAAATCGACTGATCACTGGAAATCATGATCAGTCGATCATCAACCCAAGGAATCAAGCCAATTGTATTAGTACGCGCGATGATACTTTTTCCAATGAAATCAACATTGAGACTATTAATCTTTCCATCTTCACTGGTGCTGTGAATGCTGGACTCATCCTTACTCCAGAAAATACTTGAGATGCGCTTGGAATGATTCGCCCAACTCTGCACGCGTCCAAGAGCATGTAAATGATCCACGGTCTGCCAACCTCCAAAGCGATTCTCAAATTTGAGTTCAATGCCATCGCCTTTTACATTCACCTCTGTCGGTATCTCCGCCCAAGAGGGATTCACCTGACCGGACTCATCTTTCCACTCCAATAGGTAATTATCGGGGAAGAGTGGATCGACTAACGGTTTGCTGAACTCCAGATAAATGCGATCGCAATCCAGCGGCAAAGTATTTTTTGCATCCAGCGGTTCAGAACGCGTAACCAAATTCCACAAATCGGAAGGTTGGTTTATCGAATCTCCCAAAGCCGTGGCATTGTTATCGATAAAGTACTTCGTAAAACTCAGGCGTGATTGCGTTGGCCATTTTCTAAGCAGATTCAATACATGCATCGAACCACTATCTTCCCCAATTGCGACTCGATTCTCGTCCCGATCAAAAGCGATCGCAGTGACGGTCGTCTTAAATCGTATGCGTTCAATGGCATGGTAATTTTTGCCCATCTTCTGAAGCAGAACGAGATAGCCGTTATCGAGTCCGACTGCGAGCAAGCGACCGCTCGGTGAAATAACAACTGTAGAACAACGGTTTACCGCGAACGCGCGGGAGGTTGAAAGCGAGATATCTTGTATCTCGGCGTTCGGCACCTGGTTCAGTGAGCCAATACGTACGATTCCTTTGCTGCTTCCGTAGACGACGTCTCCCCGATTACTGACATTCAGGCACTCCAACGCCTCGCTCGCGGAATCCAGTCGCCCAACCATCTTATATCCCGGAATGGACCACAAGACAGCATCTGGTTCAATACCTGCGGTTACCAATACCCCACCATCAGTCGACCATCCCAGTTGAAATACGCTCTTGCTTGAAGCCTGGAAAGACCCCTCCAATTCTCCCGTCTCGATATTCCATAACTTCACCGTACCATCATCTCCACCACTGGCAACCAGTTGTTGATCCGGTGAAAGAGCTAAACCATTGATTTCGCCCTGCTGCGTATCGATATCTAATCGCACTTTTCCGTTGCTGCCGTTTAGAACTCTTAAATGCGAGTCCTTGCATCCGCATGCGATCTCATTTCGTTCAGAGAGTGGTAAAGCGAAGTAAATACGAGTTGGAAAACTGGCCAAAGTCACTGGTTCGACTGGAATTTTGGCGGTTAACAACCTCCAATCCAAGCGTCTCCTGGGATCATCGGCCATCGCCTTTGATTGCAATGCGCTCGGATCGCCGCTTCGCGCTAAAATACTCTTTGCCAAAGAGTAATTGTTCTGATTCACTGCCAAACTCGATAGCAGCATTTCGGAGACAAAGGCCTGATGTCGAGCAGCCTTTTCGGACTGTACGGCGCGGCGCTCTTTGGTAACAGCCATCACTAATCCCGTTAATAGTCCAGCCATACCGAGGACTGTAGCAGCAATGAATCTTTTATGTCTCCGCGAGAATTTTTTCAGGCTCGTCCAAGTCGATGCACGCATCGCGCTGATCGGATAGTCTGTCAGGTAGCATTGCAAGTCTTCATACATCTGATCGACGGATTGGTAGCGATCTTCCGGATTACACTTCATCGCTTTGAGTACGATGGCATCCAGATCACCACGAAAATGGGATGCTTTTTGTGGATCGCGTTGGCTCGGAGGGATTGGTGGAGTTTTGAGAACCATTTCCCTTATTTCACCAATCGATTTACCTTTGGCCGATGCTGCATCAAAAGGTGGCTTACCCGTCAGCAGCGTATAGAATAGAGCGCCAAGGGAGTAAATATCGCTGCGCGTATCAACGCTCTGGTTTCGCGAAGTATATTGCTCGGGACTCATAAAAAGCGGAGTCCCGTTAAGCATGCCCGTTTTTGTGGCCGAATTATTGGCCACACTCATGATATTTACTTCGCCAGCATTCGAATCCTCGACATCGCGCGACAGTGCCTTGGCAATACCGAAGTCGATAACCTTTACAACCGGTTCGCCATCAACAATCGTCACCATCACGTTGCTCGGTTTGATGTCGCGATGAATGGTCCCTTTCTGATGAGCATGCTGGATCGCACGGCAGCACTGCAGCATTAGGTTCACTTTGACGCGTATACTAGGATGATTCTTCTGACAGTATTCCAGTATTTGTTCCCCCTGTACATACTCCATGGCGATGTAGTGGAATCCCGATTCAGTTGCTCCCGCATCGATGATACGGGCGATACTTGGGTGATCCATATCGGCAAGCGTTTGCTGCTCTATCCGGAAACGCTCAAGAATATACCTCGTCTCTAGATTTCGCTGGATGAGCTTAATGGCGACTAGACGAGTCATCGGTTGAGATTGCTGAGCCAGATAGACGGCCCCCATCCCTCCTTTGCCAATTTGGCGAATCAATTCGAACGGACCAATCTGTACCCCGTCGAGTGACTGCAGCACTTGCTGCCCTTCTCGTACAACCTCCAGCGGCGTATCCAGAAAGACTGTTTTTTCGGAGGCAGCAATGAGCGAACGAAGTTCCTTCAGTTTCTCGAAGTCATCGCCACACCTCTGAACCAACCAAAGATCCCGCTCTCGTCGATCGGCAAACTCCAGAGCCTCTTCGAGAAGCATATCTAAGGAATCATCCGTAGGTTGCATATCGCCTCGTTCCTTTGCAGCTACTCATTACGAATTCTCTCCATTTCACGGCCGATCCATGCCCGGGCGAAATTCCAGTAACGCTGAACCGTGGCCGTGCAGATTCCGAGATCGTCGGCACACTGCTGAACAGTCATACCGCCGAAGTATTTGAGTTCGACCACTTCAGCCTGCGCGGGAAACTTTTGGGCGAAACGTTGTAACGCCTCGTCCAGTTCCAACAGTTTATCAGCATTCTCTTCTTCCGAGGTCGGTGCTTTTAGTAGGTCGAGTTTATTGTCATAAAAAGCGCTGCGAGCGAGGAGTCGAGCACGCCGCGCATGTTTTCGGGCATAATCGATCAACACTCTTCGCATCGTAATTGCAAAAAGGGCTCGCAGTTCACCGCTCTCGGAATCAACGGCGGACAAGGACGGACCAAGACGCCCGTAAGCTTCATGGAACAAATCGGTGCCCGACAGCGTGTGATCTTTACGTTCACCCCGCATATAGCTTTTGGCTAGTTCGCGCAGTTCGCGATATAGTTCCGCAGTCATTGAATTCATGCAAACTCACTTCCCGCCCCAATACCGATTTCGCTACCTACCGCAATTATTCATCGGTACCGAATCGAATGCAACAAAACCGCGGCAACATTCATTCAGCGCTCGAGGAAGATAAAAAATCAGTAACTTTTTCTTTTTTTATGAACATGAAAGCTTCTTCATGTCGCTTAGCGATCCCATTTCCCAACCAAAGCTTTTGATTCGGAACTAAATAAATCAAAAACTTTAACCTTATTTTCTGCATTAAGTGAATATATCGAGACGCCTTAAACAGTAGCTGGTCAGCATTGCATTGAGTGACCCGAAATACCTCGTTGATGACGATTATTAGTTGTTTGAGTTGCCTAGATGTCTGGTTCCACTATCGATATCGATCCCATGTCGCGTTACCAAGACCGCGACGCGCAGTCGATTGCCGTCGACTATGAGCATTCCGGTAATCTAGCCGCGGTGCTCCGCGCGCTAAATCTGTCGGTTGTCTTGTCGACCTATCAAGCTGGCAAACTGGTTGTTGTAGGAAGCTGTCAAGGAAAGACCTCTTTTTCGTTTCATAGTTTCGATCAAGTCATGGGTTTGGCTGCCAGCAGCGGACAAATCGCGGTTGGCGCGCGGAGGCAGATCCATTTTCTAAAAGCAGCGCATGAGGTAGCCTCGAGTCTTCCTCCGGCTCAAACCTACGATGGTTGCTTTGTTGCTCGCAACAGCTTCGTCACCGGCAGTATTCATGGACACGATTTAGCCTTCGGCAACGAAGGTTTATGGGTGGTCAACACCCTCTTTTCCTGTTTATGTACCCTGGAAGAAGATTACAATTTCTATCCGAGGTGGCGGCCCCCGTTTATCAGCCAGTTGATCGATCAAGATCGTTGCCATCTCAACGGTTTGGCTCTTGAAAATGGTGCACCCCGTTTTGTTACGGTGCTCGGCGTAACGGATCAGCCTGCGGGTTGGCGCAGCAACAAGAAAAGTGGCGGGGCGATTCTCGATGTCCCCTCCGGTGAGATCATCAGTCGCGGTTTGTGCATGCCCCATTCACCGCGCGTGTATCAAGGGAAGTTATGGGTGCTTAATTCGGGCTGCGGTGAATTGGCAACCGTCGATCTGCGCACGGGGAAACTCGATACAGTAGCGAGCCTTCCAGGTTACACACGCGGTCTTTCATTCTATGGTAACTACGCATTTATCGGTCTTTCTCGCATTCGCGAGACGAATGTTTTTGGTGGACTGCCGATCGGCGAACATCCCGAACGACTCCACTGTGGACTAGGCATCGTCGATATCACCAGCGGTCGCACGATAGCCACGTTGCAATTTAAGACCGGTGTCGAAGAACTGTTTGCCGTCGAGACATTGCCTGGGGTACTAAATCCGAAATTTTCAGGCCCATCATCCGCTCCCGGGGATGAAGCCGATGTGTGGATTGTTCCACCGTTACAAGCCCAGACTATGATGCCTCGACCGTCCATCGGTGCGGTTGCGATTCCCTCATCGGCAGAGCCAAATTCGCTGCCGATTTCAGCGCCACCATCTTCTCCAAAAACAAAAGAAACGATTGTGAATTGTATCCAGCAGGCGGATGCTGCTCAGGCGGCCGGTCAGCCACAGTCGGCACTGGACTGGTTAAAGCGGGCGGTGACGCTCGATCCAAATTCGGTTGCGGCCTTGAACCGACTGGGCAATTTACACCAAGATCTCAATGATAAAGAGCATGCGATGGCGTGCTACCAGCGAGCGATTGTCGTCGACCCGCAATTCGCCGCGGCGCATCAAAATCTCGGTGTTCTCCATGTCGCCAACAATGAACCGCTTCGTGCCTTATATCACTTCGAGAAAGCGCAGCAGTCATCGCCACATCCGGTGAATCTCTTGCTCGCAGGCAAAGTTTTACCCATCATCTATGAATCCAAGGAACACGTGGAATATTGGCGAAATCGTTTGACCGCGTGTGTGGACGGTTTGGTCGAGCAAAGGATCAAGGTCGATACGACCGATTCCGTGATACCGACGTCGTTTCATTTTGCGTATCAAGGCCAGAATGATCGGCATTTGATGGAACAGTTGGGCAAGGTCTATCAAGGCGTCGATCTGTGCCAGGCGAGCCAAGGTCGTCGATCCGTGCCGGCATCGAAAAAGATTCGAGTTGGTTTCGTCTCCGCCTATTTCTGTCAGCATACAATCGGGCTTTTGAATTTGGGCTTGATCGAAAACCTGCCTCGAGATCGCTTCGAAGTGGTCGTCATCGCATTGAGGCACCATCAGGATCAGTATGCGGATCGATTCCGTGCAGCCGCAGATCAATATATTGAGGTTTTAAGATCACCCGCACAGGCGCGGGAAACGATTGCCGAACTTAGGTTAGATATCTTGGTCTTCGCGGATGTTGGTATGGACACTCTCTCGCAGACGTTGTCGTATTCGCGCATGGCTCCGATCCAAGCAGTGACCTGGGGGCATCCCGATACGACGGGAAGCCCAGCGATCGACTACTTTGTTTCGACCGATTTAGCGGAACCTGCCGATGCGCAGGAGCACTACAGCGAGAAACTGGTACGCCTTCCCACCATGGGCGTTTACTACCATCGCCCCAGTTTACAGGGGCCTCAGCGCGACCATTCCTATTTCGGTTTGAATCCCAACCGACATATTTATCTTTGCCCTCAGACGCTGTTCAAATTCCATCCCGATTTCGACGAACCGCTCCGGCGGATTTTGGAGTCAGATCCAGAGGGTGACTTGGTGCTCTTGCAAGGTGGTACACCGTCCTGGACAGAGCCATTGATGAAGCGATGGCGAGTGACGCTGCCTAACATGGAGCAGCGCGTAAAGATTTTGCCCTCGTTCCCCAGAGTTGATTTTTTGCATCTGCTAGCACTGGCCGATGTAATGCTCGATCCATTTCCGTTTTGCGGCGGCAACACAAGCTACGAGGCGTTGTCGTTTGGTACACCGATCGTCACGTTTCCAGGGCGATTTCTGCGCGGTCGTTTGACGCATGGATTGTATCAGCGTATCGGCCTTGAAAGTCTCTCGGCCACCAGTGTTGACCAGTATGTCGATATCGCGTTGGCGCTGGGTAGGGATCGAGATCGAAATATAGCCGTTCGCCACTCGATCCGAGAGCGGGCTGATGTTTTGTTTGAAAATCAAGCCGATGTGGAGAACTGGAGCGACACGCTCGTTAGCTGGGTTGAAGGGATGCGATGATCGGTGTGTTTCCAGCATGGTGATCCATGCTTTGAATCTGGCATGATTCTTTAATACATGTTTGGCCAATGACATAGACAAAACCAACGATTTACATTGCAGGATAGAGACCATGACACGCTTTATAACGAACATACTTTGGAATCGAAAACTGGCTCAACGCACACATTCGCGAAGAAAAAATCTGCGCCGACTCCTGATCGAATCACTCGATCCGCGGTTACCTTTAGCGGCCAGTTTAGTGAAAGATATAAATGCCGTACCGACAGGCTCCCAGCCTAGCGGTTTTGTCGAAGTAAACGGAGTTGCGTATTTTGCTTCAGATTCCGTATTGGGCCGTGAGCTTTGGAAGAGCGATGGGACAGAAGCTGGAACCGTTTTGGTCAAGGATATCGGTAGCGGAATTAATGGTTCCTTTCCCTCCAGGCTCACCAATGTGAACGGCACCCTGTTCTTCAGTGCCACCAACGGCACCAATGGCTATGAGCTTTGGAAAAGCGACGGGACCGACGCCGGAACCGTCTTGGTCAAGGATATCCGCAGTAGTGGTAATTCCAATCCAAGTTACCTCACCAATGTGAACGGCACGCTGTTCTTCAGCGCCTTCACCGACACCAGTGGCGCTGAGCTTTGGAAAAGCGACGGGACGGAGACGGGAACGGTCCGGGTCAAGGATATCAACAGTGGTAGTGGTAATTCCTCTCCCTCCTGGCTCACCAATGTGAACGGCACCCTGTTCTTCCGGGCCAGCGAGGGCACCAATGGCTATGAGCTTTGGAAAAGCGACGGGACCGACGCCGGAACCGTCTTGGTCAAGGATATCCGCAGTAGTGGTGGTTCCTCTCCCACCTGGCTCACCAATGTGAACGGCACGCTGTTCTTCAGCGCCTTCACCGACACCAGTGGCTATGAACTTTGGAAGAGCAACGGGACGGATACGGGAACGGTCCGGGTCAAGGATATCATCAGTGGTAGTGTTGGTTCCTATCCAAGTCACCTCACCAATGTGAACGGCACCCTGTTCTTCAGAGCCACCGACGCGACCAGTGGCTATGAACTTTGGAAGAGCAACGGGACGGATACGGGAACGGTCCGGGTCAAGGATATCATCAGTGGTAGTGGTGGTTCCTTTCCAAGGTACCTCACCAATGTGAACGGCACGTTGTTCTTCCGGGCCAACGACGGTACCAGTGGCAATGAGCTTTGGAAGAGCAACGGGACGGATACGGGAACGGTCCGGGTCAAGGATATCATCAGTGGTAGTGGTGGTTCCTTTCCAAGGTACCTCACCAATGTGAACGGCACCCTGTTCTTCAGAGCCACCGACGCGACCAGTGGCTATGAACTTTGGAAGAGCAACGGGACGGATACGGGAACGGTCCGGGTCAAGGATATCATCAGTGGTAGTGG
>JBIKMB010000077.1:0-24177 GCA_044359485.1 Pirellulaceae bacterium
TTCCCAACCCCAGAAGTACGCATCGGCAATATCCTTTGGAGTCACATCGTTGGGCATGTTGACGGTCTTCGAGATAGCCCCCGAGAGGAAAGGTTGAGCAGCGGCCATCATCAACACGTGAGCTTGCCATGGAATGCTGCGAACCCCATTTGCCGGACGGAATGCACAATCAAATACGGGGAGATGCTCATCCTTCAATTCGGGAGCACCTTCAATCGTATCACGTGATTCAACGTACTTGGTGATCGCATCGATCGCCTCTTTCGAATAACCCATCGATTCCAAAGCCATCGGTACAGTTCGGTTGGCGATTTTCATCGATCCACCACCCGCCAGTTGCTTGTACTTGACCAAAGCGATGTCAGGTTCAATACCCGTGGTGTCGCAATCCATCATGAAGCTAATGGTGCCGGTGGGTGCTAACACGGTGGCCTGAGCATTACGGAAACCATTGGCCTTACCCGAAGCCAATACACGATCCCACAAGTTGCGAGCAGCACTCTTGAGGTACGCAGGTCCTGACTCTTCAATTTTCTCAACAGCATCTCGATGCATTCTCATCACGTTCAACATTGGCTCGCGATTGGTTTCGTATCCCGCAAATGGGCCAACTACCGCAGCCATTTCAGCGCTCGCCAGGTTCGCTGATCCGTGCAGTAAGGCGGTAATCGAACCGCAAATACCGCGAGCCGCATCGGAATCATAGGCCAAGCCGCCAGCCATCATCAGACTGCCGAGGTTGGAGTAACCCAGACCCAACGGACGGAACAAGTGACTATTCAATGCAATGCGATCGGTTGGATAACTTGCATGATCAACCAAAATTTCTTGAGCGATAAAGAACAGTCGACATGCGGCGGTGAAGCGAGCTACATCAAACGTTCCATCTTCCAATCGGAACTTCATCAAGTTAATACTTGCCAAGTTGCAAGCGGTATCATCCAAAAACATATATTCCGAGCATGGGTTGCTAGCATTGATACGACCGCTCTTGGGACACGTGTGCCAGCGATTGATGGTGGTGTCATATTGCACGCCAGGATCGCCGCATTGCCAAGCGCATTCGGCCATACGATTCAAGATTTCGCGAGCTTCGTATTCCGGAGCATCACCGCCAGCCTTTTTGCTAACCCACTGCGTCTTCCACTTACGATTATCGCGAACCGCTTCCATGTACTCGTCGGTCACACGAACCGAAAGGTTCGCATTTTGGAACAAAATCGAGCTGTAAGCTTCGCCGTTGAAGTTCGATTCGTAGCCACCCTTTTCAATCAGGACGTGCGCCTTCTTCTCTTCCTTCCACTTGCATTCGATGAATTCCATGATGTCTGGATGCCAGACCTTCAGCGATTGCATCTTGGCCGCACGACGAGTCTTGCCACCGCTTTTGACAACGGCAGCAATCTGGTCATAAACTCGCATAAAGGAGAGCGGTCCACTTGGCTTTCCACCACCGGAGAGCTTCTCGCGACTCGAACGGATCGTCGATAGATCCGTGCCAGTTCCCGAACCGAACTTAAAGAGCATCGCTTCGCTGGTCGCCAGCCGCATAATGTCTTCCATGTTGTCATCCACACTTTGGATGAAGCAAGCGCTCCCTTGTGGAAATTCGTAGGGATTTTCTGGTTGGGTGACTTCACCTAGTTCGCGGTCAAAGTGCCAATTGCATTTTGCACCGGAAACTCCGTACTGATGAAACAAACCAACGTTGAACCACACGGGCGAGTTGAAAGAACCATACTGATGCAAGCACAGCCAGCTCAATTCGCGATAAAATCGCTCGCCATCTTCGGCCGAGTCAAAGTAACCATCGTCCATACCCCAATCGGTAATCGTACGGGTCACTCGATGTATCAACTGCTTGACGCTCTTTTCTCGCTGCTCAGTCCCCGGCTCGCCATAAAAATATTTGCTGACAACGACATTGGTTGCCAATTGAGACCAAGACTTGGGAATCTCGCAATCGGTCTGCTCAAACAGAGCCTTGCCCGAATCATCTTTAATTGCTGCTTTGCGTGTTTCCCATTCCACGGTGGAAAACGGGCAAGAAACATCTTGAGGACAGAAGAGCGGATCGACTTTTAAACCCGCTCGATTGCCACGCAGACCCGTTGGAGCACTGCTGCCCGACTCCAACTTCTTGCCACGGTTCACCTCAATAGTTGCCATCCTCTTCAACTCCTTCAGTAGATAAGCCAATAATAAACAAGCGCTTCATGTACCGACGTAAAGTGTACTCAAGTACTTATTTTAGTCGTGCATCCAGCCATGATTCGGTTCGTGTGCGTTCGAAAGCCATGCCTTGGCCAGAGAAAGATTCCAATCGTTCTCCCCGTCCCTATATTAGAAACCATACTACGGGTAGTGGTCTAGGTGAATTCGGGGTACTAGATATTGCGTGTGGAGGAGTTTACTGAAATCCTAGTGCATGTCAAACATTGTGGAAAACGAGTCGCAAGATGTGGTCCTACTTGAGTTTCCGTCGCCATCGCATTTCTGGGCTCTCTGGCGCCAAAAATGGCTAGAACGACCTAAATCGTGACGTGACAAAACTTTCCGCAATCCGTCCCATCCCTAGTCAACACGCTCCGAAAAAACAAAACTTTTTCATAATTCCTTAACCACTCTTGGGCAGGATAAATCCACCCGATTTTCTTTCGGCGCATAAAAAAAGCTGCAGAAATAACCGCAGCTTCACAAAACTACCCTAATAGGGAGTAATCTTCAAAATTGCTCGCTCTCCACCGGACACTTAGTCAACGTGTACCGCTCAGCCGATTCAGCGAACCGGAGCAATACTCGAACAACATTTCCAGCAACTTATTCAGCCTGACCGCCGGTCACTTCGCCAAAGCTCGGCTTTTGGGCTTTCTGAGAAACGCGATCATTCACACCCACGAATTCGAGAATGGCTCGAGTACCCGCATCACCCAAACGCGGCTTTGCCAACCGCATAACTCGTGTGTAGCCGCCCTTGCGATCCATGTAACGAGGAGCCACGGTCTCAAACAGAATCTTGACCGCTTTCTTATCTCCCAGTAGCTGCAGTGCACGGCGACGAGCAGTAATAGCAGGCGAAATCGCTGCATTCCATTTCTTATATTGCTCGCTTTCTCGCCACTTCTTCCATGCCTCGGTGTTTCGCTCGGCGGTTGTACCGAATTCAGCAGCGACCTGCTGAGCAGCTACACCCTTCTTGCCAAGAGTGATGCACTTCTCAACGAGAGGACGAATTTCCTTTGCTTTAGGCAGAGTTGTAATGATACGACCCTTCACCTTCGGAGCATTGGAATCGAATTCCGTCGTCTCTCGTTCTGTCAAAAAGATCGCACTGGCCAAATTGCGGTACAAAGCGCGTCGATGGCTGGAGTTACGACCTAAAACTCTTCCTCGTCTTCGATGTCTCATCGATCTACCGTTCCCAAAAAATGTTCTCTGTAAGCCTAGGGCCTTACCGAACTTGAAATCTCTATCGTAATCCGGAACTGGATGGGAGTCGCATACCGAGGTGCAATCCCAAGTTAGCCAGTTTCTCGCGAACCTCATTCAACGTAGTCTCTCCGAAGTTGCGTACTTCGAGGAGTTGATCTTCCGTACGCTGGACCAAGTCCCGCAACGTCCGGATACCTTCCGACTCCAAACAATTACCTGCTCGTACGGATAAGCGAAGCTCAGTGACAGGTGTATTGAGCTTCGACTCGAGGTGAGCTTCTGCCGAGCCCGGTCCACCTCGTGCGATCGCATGAACCTGTTTTCCAAGTTCGGTGTATTGCACGAAAGGATTGATATGCTTTCGCAAAATTTTGCCAGCCTCGACCAACGCCATTTCTGGATGAAGCGAACCGTCGGTCCAAATTTCCAAAGCGAGTCGATCGTAGTTCGTCTTCTGTCCGACTCGGGTTTCTTCTACTAGGTATCGAACTCGGGTGACGGGTGAATAAACGGCGTCGACCGGGATGATACCGAGCTCATGATCTCCAGTAGAGTGTTCGGTCGATGGAACATAACCACGGCCGTTTTCCACCACCATCTCCATCATGAATGGTACGTCTGCGGTCAGATTGGCCAACACATGATCGGGGTTGATAATCTCAACGTCCGAGTCAGTTTGCACGTCGGCTCCCGTGATGGGCCCGCGAGTGCTCTTCTCAACCGTGATGACGCGGGTCGAGTCGCTATGGTTTTTGACAACCAAGCTTTTAACATTCAACACGATTTCGGTGAGGTCTTCCTGCACACCTTCCAGGGTTGAAAACTCATGCTGAGCACCGCGTACTTTAATTTGTGTAACCGCGCTCCCTTCCAAACTGGAAAGAAGAACGCGTCGCAAGCTGTTACCGATGGTAACACCAAAACCGCGTTCAAACGGTTCAGCATAGAACTTGCCGTAGGTGCTGCTCAGAGTTTCCTTCTCGCAGTTCACCACACTTGGTAGTTCCAAGCCGCGCCATCGAATATGCATGGAAACGAACCCTCGAATAAGAGGAATAATTCTTTGACCAATATAACGCTCTCATGGCGCCCACGCCATGAAACGAACCAACATCAAACGCGTCGACGCTTTCGCGGACGGCAACCATTGTGCGGAATCGGTGTCACGTCTTCAATTTGCTTGACCGTCATGCCGGCGGTCTGCAAGGCTGTGATGGCACTCTCCCGACCGGAACCAGGACCCTTCACACGAACTTCAATTTCCTTCACCCCGCATTTTGCAGCCTTCTCTGCCGCCTGCTGGGCAGCAACCTGACCAGCAAATGGGGTGCTTTTTCGCGAGCCCTTGAAACCACAAGTACCCGCACTTGCCCAGCAAAGCGTGTCACCTTTGGTATCCGTGATCGTTACCGTCGTATTGTTGAACGTCGCCTTGATATGGGCTACCGCTACTGTCACGTTTCTGCGAGCTTTTCGTCTCTTATTGACCTTTGTCGTCACTCTGGAGTCTCTCAACTTCTTATCGACACTGCAATCACAACTACAACCACTACAACTCTACCAGCCTATACCGCCAATCGGTCTGACGATCATCATTCACACAATTTGACCACGAGACTTTGGCTGGCAACTATCTCAAACGAACGCTGAATCAGATGTTTTACCTGAGACAAATCGTGTCTCGATGTTTTCCAAACTCTGCCAAGACTCGGAGACTAATCGCCACCAAATCTCCCAACTCAATTTTTACCAACCGCTTCTTTCAGCATCAAACCACGGTATCTAGTTGACGCTTACTTCTAGCCAAACTATCTCAAGTCCTTAACGCCCTTCTTACCTGCAACGGTCTTACGAGGACCTTTACGGGTACGAGCATTCGTCTTGGTACGTTGCCCTCGACAGGGGAGGCTCAAACGATGTCGCAATCCGCGATAACATTTGATTTCTTTCAATCGATGAATCGACTGTCCTACCTGACGTCGCAGTGGCCCCTCGACGGTGAAATCCCGCTCCAGCAAAGTAGAGAGACGACTCAACTCGTCCTCATCTAACTCACGGGCTTTCTTTTCTGCATCAATTCCGGTTCGCTCGCAGAGTTCTCGAGCAACGAAAGGACCTACTCCGTAAAGATAGGTGAGCGAGATGCAAACCTTCTTTTCATTCGGTATATCAACACCCAGCAAACGCGGCATCGCGCCGTCTCCTGACAGTTAAAACGGTAAATTTCGGATTCTATCGGTACCAGGCGGCTTCTCGCAAGGTACGAAATCTGCTTATGGTCGTTTTTCCAGCCGTTCTGACATTCTAGCCAGCACAGACTGCTTAATTTGCCCAAATACCTGGTCCGGTCCCTGCATTCCATCGACCTGCACTAACAATCCCAGACCGCGATAATACTCCAACAGCGGGGAAGTCTGGGTGTAGAACACCTTCAACCTCGCCTTGATGGTATCGTAATTATCGTCCAATCTGCACTCAATTTTGGCCCGCCGCAGCAGTCGCTCGATGAGTTCTTCTTCCACCACTGCTAAGTCTAATACCAAATCGAGTTGCGACCCAACCGAGCGAAGGTGATCATTTAACAAGCCAGCCTGTGCCACATTCCGTGGGAAGCCGTCGAATAAACAACCTTCTTTGCAATCGGGTTTTGACAAGCGATGGGCGACTATCCGCATCACCAAATGATCGGGTGCTAATTGCCCCGCATCCAGGTAAGATGCAATCCATCTACCTAAAGCCGTGTCCTGTTTTTTGACCTGCCTGAGCATTTCACCTGTTGAGAGATGGGGAATCCCGAGGAATTCCACCAATCGCTTGCATTGCGTTCCTTTGCCTGCGCCGGGCGGGCCAATAAACACGATACGCATGGCGTCAGGCCTTTCACCGACAACATTAACGCTGGAAGGGCCCTCGGCAACCGCCCTGAATTCTTCAGTTGCGATCCCATCGAGCCCTTTCCCCCCTCAACACATTTACTGCTCTAACAGACCCTTATAATTTCTCATCAAAAGGTGATTATCTATCTTCTGGATCAGGTCGAACGCGACACTAACCGCAATCAAAATACCAGTACCGCCGTAAAACGATGCAACCGAGAAATCAACACCCATCCACTCAGCTACTATCGTAGGCGTGATCGCAACCAAGGCCAAAAATGATGCCCCGACATACGTTATACGCGACATGACCTTTTCCAAATAGTTAGCGGTCTGCTTTCCGGGTCGATAACCAGGAATAAATGTTCCGCTGTCTCTCAAATTCTCGGAAATTTCCTTAGGATTGAAACTGACCGAAGTCCAGAAATAACAGAAAAAGAAAATAAGCAAGATATAGCAGATGTTGTACGTTAGAGCCGCTCCATCGCCGAGCATCACGCCCAAACGACTGAGCCATTCTCCGACTGTCACCCAGTAGCCCGTTCCACTCGCGGCCCAGCCAGCCATCGATCCAAGCAGCAAGCTAGGAATCATTAACAAACTGCTTGCGAAAATGATTGGCATAACGCCCGCTTGATTGAGACGCAAAGGCAAGTATTGTTTTGTTCCACCATAAACACGTCGACCGCGAACATGCTTCGCGCTCTGGGTCGGAATGCGCCTCTGCCCGAGCGTGATAAAAACAACACCGGCCACTACAACAACGAACAGGATGGACAGAATAATCAACTTGTCGATACCCATGTCGCTGGAAGTCAAACCTACCAGTTCTGGCTTCATGCTCGACCCCAAATCGACCATTGCCTTCGGCATTTGGGCCAAGATGCCCGCCATAATCAACAAACTGATACCGTTGCCAATTCCGTATTCATCAATTTGCTCACCAAGCCACATCAAAAATACAGTGCCCGTGGTCATAATCATGACGGCGCAGATTTGCCAACCCCAGTGGAGTGTACCGGACACCAAAAATTCATCAGCAATTTGTCGCTCTCCGGCGGCCATCACCACAAAGCGTAAATAGACCCAACTTTGGATTAGGCAAAGAACCACAGTTAAATATCGAGTGTACTCGTTAATCTTTTTACGACCTACTTCGCCCTCTTTGCGGAGAGCCTCGATCGGTGGCCAAACCGATCCCAAAAGCTGGAAGATAATCGAAGCAGAAATGTAAGGCATAATGCCCAAGCCGAAAATCGTAACAGTGCGCAAGTCGGTCGCAGCCAGAACGGATACCTTTTCCAAAAAGGCACCAAAGTCCGACCCGCTGGTTCCAGCCAAGTCACTACGAATCATTGGCAACCGAACATGGTAACCAATTCGATACACCAACAACAAAAACATCGTCAGAAATATTTTCTGACGAAGTTCCGGTATGGTGAAAATGATTCGGAGCTTTTCAAACATGATTCCCGCTCCTGACCCTTACAAAGTAAGCATTTTGGATCCAACCAAACTGCTTGTGAAGCACAACCTTCACGCGACGCGTCGTCCCTGCACGAATTGCGTCAACCACTAACTCTTTGCCTTGTTGGCGACTCGCTCTTCTGGCGTTTGCTTGGCTTTCACGATCGTAACCGTACCACCCGCTGCTTCAATCTTCCGCTTAGCTGACTCGCTTACACGATGAGCCACTACCTTGAATTTTTTGCTGACATCGCCGTCACCCAGGATCTTCAATTCATCAAAGCGGCATTTGATGATCCCGGTCTGTTGGAGCAGTTCTGGAGTGATCTCAGTACCAGCTTCAAACAGTGGTTCCAGATCGCCAACGTTTACGGAGAAAACCGACGAGGCGAACTTATTGAAGAAGCCACGCTTGGGGATTCGACGCACCATTGGCATCATACCGCCCTGGAAGGTTGGCTTTCGCCAGTAACCACTGCGCGACTTGTGCCCCTTGCTTCCCCTGCCAGCGGTCTTGCCCCAGCCGGAACCCAGACCACGACCGATGCGTTTGCGGCCGCGATTGGTCTCAATGTCCGTGTTCACATCATTCAGGTTCATGACAAACTTACTCCACGTAATGCTTCTACAGTTTGTACGGTCCGGAGCTTCTGCAATGCGTCGAAGGTCGCCTTGACCAACACCGTTGGGTTATTGGAACGGAAGCTTTTGGTTAAAATATCGTGAATCCCGGCTGCCTCGCAAACGGCTCGAACCGCTTGTCCAGCAATAATACCGGTACCGGGGTTCGCAGGCATCAGCAGCACTTTGGCTGCTCCGTAACGCCCCCACACCGCGTGCGGGATCGTTCCCTGAACGATTGGCACTTGAATCAAGTCGCGTTCGGCACCCTTGAGGGCCTTTGCAACGCTCGGAGGAACTTCGTTTGCTTTGCCGTAGCCGTAGCCTACCTTCCCACGACCATCACCCCAAACGACCAATGCGGCGAAACTGAAACGACGACCACCCTTGACCACGGCAGCGCATCTCTTAATACGCAAGGTCCGTTCAATACCCTTTTTGTCGTCTCCACTTGACATGCCATCATACCCAGATGCCACGTTGTCTTCCCCCATCAAATAAAAGTCGTCGCGATCTAACTTTTCCGAGCCACGTCCGCTGCGTTGCTTTCAACGGTGGAAAAAAATCTCATTCTGATTTCCACCGACTTGCTAACCTACTATTTCCCTGCTGCCCGATAGTTTCACAACTTTCAGCCAGCCAATCTATTCCCCAAACGTTCCGGGCTGCAACTTGTCAACTTTTCAGACTCTTGGCAACGCAAACGCCTGCTTCGTCGGATTGGTGAATCCACCTCGGCTCCGACCTGCCAATCACTAAAATTCCAAACCGGCTTCGCGTGCCGCATTGGCGAATGCAGCCACACGACCATGATACCGTGACGCCCCTCGGTCAAACTTTACCTGCTTTATTCCAGCCTTCAGAGCTTTCTCGGCGACAATTTTGCCCAGCTCCGATGCGGCCGCAATGTTTCCACCGTAGGTGATTTTACCTCTCACCTCTTTATCGCGAGTTGTCGCCGACACAAGCGTTCGGCCCGCTTCGTCGTTGATAACCTGACAGCCGAAATGCTTCAATGTACGCTGCACGCACAATCGAGGTCGGTCGGCCGTACCGCGGACTGCATTTCGCACGCGATAGCGACGACGAATCCGCTGATTGTTAACGATGTCCTTGTTGTCCACGTCACTAACCCAGAAAACACGTTGTTCGAAAAAAAACTTACCGACTTTGAGGCTCGATATCGATCTAGCCCCAATCTGTCCCATCTCAGCTCGCTCTCAAGACTAAGTGGCCGATTTGCCCTGTTTAATCTTAACGTATTCGCCTTGGTAGCGAACACCCTTACCCTTGTAGGGCTCTGGCTTTCTTAAGGCTCGTACCTGGGCAGCGAATTGGCCCACGCGTTGCTTGTCGCAACCCTTAATCACAATATGAGTCTGGTCCGGACAAGTAACTTCCAAATCGGGCGGAATCGGTTGTTGCAATTCGTTGGCAAAACCAACTCTCAACTGCAGCACCTTACCCTGAATCGCAGCTAAAAAACCAACCCCGACCACTTCTAAACGCTTCTCATAGCCGTTCTTCACGCCCAAAATCATGTTATTGACTAAGGCTCGAGTCAGACCATGCAAAGCCTTCGTCTCGCGTTCGCCATCATTCGCTGTAACAGTAAAAGATTTTCCATCCTCACTGATTGCAACGCTGACTTCTGGACGATGCGTGAACTGAAGCTTACCCTTTGGCCCTTCGACGGTAATGGTACGATCTTGAACCGATACCTTCACTCCGTCTAAAACGGCGACCGGTTTCTTCCCGATTCGCGACATGGCTTGCCTATCCCAACAAAATGTACGGTATTAAAAACTACAAGTATTGACCAAATTCTCTGTTGAACTGCAGCGATCTATTGTCGAACTCAATGACAGCCCAGCACTTGCCTGTCTGTCATGGAGAACTACTCGGCTCTGTCGCAGCCTTCAACGCTATCTCACAAACAAATCGCTTCTGGCTTGTCTGTCCTAAATTCACTTCAGACCGCTCAGCCGCTACGCTTCTCAGTCTCTCTATTGCTTCTCAGTCTCTCTATTTCCAGCCTGGTCGAGATAGGGCATTTGCACCTTATTCCCGTAGACTTGGGCCTGTCTTCCCGTCAAGCTATGAATGCAATCGCAAGCAGTGCCTTTCGGTCCAACATACATGTTTTGAATATTGCTTGTCGCGTCTAAACGCGATCCTAGCATACTTCGCAAAGAACCTCACCGCCTAAATTTTGGCGACGAGCTTCTCTATCGCTGATTACACCATGGCTGCTGCTGATGATCGAGATACCTAAACCGTTCAGCACCGGACGGAGATCTACCGACTTGGCATAGATTCTTCGACCCGGTTTGCTAACCCGGCGGATTTCTTGAATCACCCGCTCACCATTAGGGCCGTACTTAAGCTCGATCCGAATAGCCTTATGGCTTTCGGAATCGACCTCTTTCACGTCCCACACAAAACCTTCACGCTTAAGAACCTCGGCAACACCGAGCTTCACTCGCGACATGGGCACATCGACATACGGGCGCTCAACGCGGACCGCGTTACGTATGCGAGTTAGCATGTCGGCAATAGGATCCGTCAACATGATCGCAGTAGCCCCCTGTTACCAACTTGATTTGCGAACGCCAGGAATAAGGCCTTGGTCGGCCATTTTACGAAAACAAATACGGCACAACCCAAACTTGCGGTAAACCGCACGAGGGCGACCGCACAATTTGCAACGGCTTTCACGCCGAGTCGAAAATTTTGGTTCGCGATTCGCTTTCGCGATCTTACTTTTGCTTGCCACAGGACCTGGACCTGTTACTAGGTACGAAACATTACAAAAAACACACTCTATCCGTCTACCAAACTATCCGTATACCCCAAGCTACTTGCTGTATACTTCTTTCGCTCCGGCCGGTCTGGGTAGAGTACCCAGGTCAGCAAGAAACGATTATCTAACTTGTTTGATTGCCCGATCTCTTTGCATTCCTTTACTCAAGCTCCCAGCTTTAGGCTCTCGGCTTGTGCACAAATATCTTATGCTGCGCCAGTCTTCTTCTTCTCGCGTGGAGCGCGGAAAGGCATACCGAACAACTCCAGCAGCAGCAGCGCGTCATCATTTGACTTCGCAGTTGTTACTATCGTGATGTTCATTCCTTGAGGGCGGGTATACTTGTCTGGGTTCAATTCTGGGAACACCAACTGCTCGCTCAGACCGAGGCTATAATTGCCTTGGCCATCGAAAGCGGTTCGGCTAATACCACGGAAGTCTCGAACTCGCGGTAGCACCACCGAAACCAACCGATCCAAAAACTCGTACATTCGCTCGCGGCGAAGGGTTACCTTGCAGCCGATCGGCAAATCCTCGCGGAGTTTGAAGCCTGCGATCGCCTTGCGCGACCGAGTAACCACTGGCTTTTGACCGCTAATGTCTGCCATGGCGTCGGTTGCCACGTCCAAGACCTTCTTGTCCTGTACAGCTTCTCCTACGCCCATGTTAATCACAATTTTCGTGACGCGAGGCAAGGCCATAGGATTCTTGACGCCTAGCCGTTCCGCTAACACGTTGCGAATTTCTTTCTCGTACTTCTCTTTCAACCGCGGTGCCATGACTACCACCCAAAACTCTTGTTCTAATAAAGACTACGCGACAGGGGCTCGAGTTACTTACCCTTCTTGGCCCGCGGAGGAGCAATTTTGCCCATCGACGTGCCACTCTTTTTGCTAAAGCGTTCCTTGCTGCCATCGGACAACAATCGCACACCAACCCGAGTCGGCTTACCGGTGCTAGGATCTACCAGAGCGACCTTCGACATATCGATAGGCATCTCTTTGGATAGTCGGCCGCCCTGGGGATTCTTTTGGCTCTTGCGGACGTGCTTGTACATCCGATTGACGCCTTCAACAATCACTTTGCCGTTGGCTCGGTCCACTTTAAGAACCTTTGCCTGCTTACCTTTGTCATCACCTGACAATACAACAACGGTATCATCAATTCGTATCAACATCGCTTATACCACCTCACTTGCCAGGCTGACAATCTTCATGAAGTTTCGTTCACGCAGCTCGCGGGCAACAGCTCCAAAAATACGAGTGCCCCGCGGGTTCAGATCCTTATCGATCAAAACAACCGCGTTGCTGTCAAACTTAATGTAGCTACCATCAGCTCTGCGAATCGGCGTCTTGGTTCGAACGATAACCGCCCGAACAACCGCCTTCTTTTTGATCTCGCTGCCAGGTATTACGCTCTTCACGCTGCATACAATCACGTCACCGATTCGAGCGAATCGACGGCGACTACCACCGAGCACCTTAATACACATCACTTCGCGGGCACCGGTGTTATCCGCGACAGCCAATCTTGTTTCTTGTTGAATCATCGCTCAACTTGCTCTCTGTTGCCTGCGGACCGTCGCAACAGGCTCGTAGCCTGCTGATCTCCGATCCCAAGTTTATCTTAAATGATTTGCCTATCGATCCACTCACAAAACGCTCAAGCACCTGCTCGACCGCTGCTGTTACTCTGCATCAGTCAAATTGGCCAAAGTCTCTTGCTGTTCCGTACCACCCTGTCTTCTGGCAGCCCTCAAAGCCGCCAAATCAACCGCGCGATTCTTCTCTACGATTCGTACCAACTTCCACCGCTTTAGATGCGAAAGAGGGCTCGACTCTTCGAACTCAACCACGTCGCCCACCGCCGACTCGTTATTCTCATCGTGGACATGGCAAACCGTCTTCTTGCGTATAATCTTCTTATACTTCGGATGACGCTCCAATCGAGCGATCTCAACGCGCCGAGTCTTCGACGCCTTGTCGTTCATCACTACCCCGACCAAAACTTTCTTAGGCATGCTTCTGTCTACTCTTGAACAAGTCAGCGATTCTGCGGACAACAGCTGTCACACACCCGCTCGAACTAAAGACACATTTTCCCGTACCCAACACTGTCCTGTCACATCTAGCCTGACTATCTTGCTTCAGCGAAGCCGCAGGCCAACTGTACTATTTCGAACCCTTCGCCAACTCTCGCTGACGTTGTATCGTCTTGCACTGAGCTATTGTGCGGCGATGCACTCGCTTCTCACTCGTCGTGCTAATGCGCTCGGTCTGTGACTGTATCCGCAATCGAAGCAGGGCTGTGGACGATTCCTTAACCGTCAAAGCCAACTGCTCGTCGCTCATCTCACGAATTTCACTAGCTTTCATCTTCGATCAACCTAATATTCTGATCAACGCTTTCTATAACCAATTCATTTCCTGGCATCGCTGCTTACGCAACTGACTCATCCAGGCGAGACTACAGTTAAGTTCCGGAGCAACTGCCCAAATCTTCGATTGCAATCAGCGGCAACAGCTTAAATTACTGTCCAAAATCCGATGTCCGAGAACTTTCGCGTGCTCGGTCTTCACCGTCGTAAACCTTAAACCGGTCGCCTTCGCAGGAATCGAACCGAAATTGGCATCTTGCTAGCCAAACGAGCCAAACAGATTTTCGCCTGTTGCTCGCTTACTCCACTGAGCTCAAACAAAACTGTTCCCGGCTTAACAACCGCTACCCAGCGATCAGGCTCACCTTTACCCTTACCCATACGTGTTTCCAACGGCTTGGCCGTCACTGGCTTGGTTGGGAAAATGCGAATGTAAAGCCGACCTTCACCGCGCACATATTGCTGAGCAGCAATACGTCCCGCTTCGATCGTCGTCGCGTTGATCCAACCACCTTGTGTTGCTTGCAGACCAAAGTCACCGTAGACAACCTTGTTGCCACGGGTCGCATTACCTTTTATACGACCTCTTTGGCTTTTTCGATGCTTGACCCGCTTGGGCATCAGCGCCATCGTTCGAATCTCCCGCGTAAGTTCCCTGATTGACCCATACCTGAACGCCGATGTGACCCTGTGCCGTCATCGCCTCGGCAAATCCATAATCGATTTTTGCTTGCAGTGTGCTCAAAGGCATCGAACCTTCGATCGCCTTTTCGCGTCGAGCCATTTCGGCTCCACCCAGACGACCGGCCAACTGGATCTTGATTCCCTTCGCTCCAGCTCCCATCGTTTGCTCTAAAGCCTTCTTCATCGTTCGACGGAAACTACCGCGTTTCGCAAGCTGGCCAGCGATATCTTCCGCCACCAACTGCGCCTGGATTTCCGGACGACTTAGCTCTTCAATTTTCAAATTAACTCTGCGGCCGATCAAGCGTTGCAACTCTTCCTGAAGCAATTCAACTTCCTGACCCTTTTTCCCAATGATCAAGCCTGGACGTGCTACAAAGAGCATTACGCGCACTTCATCACGAGTACGCTCAATTTCTACTCGATCAATACCCGCGCTTCTGTATTGAGCTCGCTTCTTCTCGTCCGGATGATTCTTGATGAACTGCCGAACCTTGTGATCTTCTACCAGCAACTCGCCGAAATCCTTCTTCGACGCATACCATCGACTCTTCCAGCCAATGACGATGCCAGTTCGAAAACCAACTGGATTGACTTTTTGACCCATATAATCACTTCGCGATAAAGCTTTTAATTGTCCACTCGCAACGACTTACAGCGTTCCACTCTATTCCTATGGCAGTCAGCTAGCTGTCCTACCAATGTAGTGCCAACTCCTACATCTCGTCCAATCGCGTCAATTCGACGGAGATGTGCGAAGTTCGCTTTAATATCCCAAACGCCATACCGCGTGCTCGCGGTTGGATACGTTTAAACATCGGACCACCATCGACCAATGCCTTGGTCACCACCAGCTCTTCTGGATTGTACGACTTACCCTGATTTTGATCAGGATCTTGTGCACTACCAATCGCACTGGTGATCACCTTCTCGAGCATGCGAGCACCACGATTGGGCATAAACTTTAAAATACTCAATGCCTCATCAGCAAACTTTCCTCGTACCAAGTCCGCCAAAGGGCGAACCTTACGTGGGCTGATTCGAGCAAATCGGTGGGAGGCACGGTATGCCATGGCCTTCGCACTCTCACTTATCAAAAGGTTAACTGTTTTCGATCCACTAACCGCTCGAAACACCATTGTCTCAAGCTGTTCTCAACTGCGACTGTCAATGCTTACTTCTTCGCCTTGCCACCGTGGCCGCGGAAAGTACGCGTTGGAGCAAATTCACCAAGCTTGTGCCCAACCATGTCCTCGGTCACAAACACCTTCATGTGGGTTTTGCCGTTGTGCACCATGAACGTCACACCAACAAACTCAGGCACGATCGTGCAACGTCGAGCCCACGTCTTGATTGGCTCTTTGTCACCCTTCTCAGCCTGCTTCGCGACTTTCGCAAACACTTTGGGATCTACGAAAGGTCCCTTTTTGGAAGAACGTCCCATATTTGACTCTCAAAACTTCCAGCAATAAAACTTCTGTGCTTGTTGTCCAAGACCTTCGTCGGTCGTTTGTGCAAACAGCATTCCAAGAACACCTGTTTGCTACTGACTGTATTTCTAACGTTGTTGCCTACTATCGCAACTTCAATTGGCCATATCGACGCGACTTACGGCGACGAATAATTGCCGAATTACCTGGTTTGCGAGGTTTGCGGGTGCTACCACCCTTCGCACTTTTACCTGTCGGGCTAACCGGATGACGTCCACCCTTTGTACGACCTTCACCACCACCGTGAGGGTGATCGTGAGGGTTCATGGTCGTACCACGCACGTAAGGACGCCAGCCCAACCATCGCATGCGACCAGCTTTACCGATACGTACCGCACTGTGGTCTGGGTTACTCACCTTACCAATGGTCGCTCGGCATCGTCCAGGTACTCGACGAATTTCACCACTCGGTAGCTGCAACTGTGCCCAATCGGCCTCGCGAGCCATCAGAATCGCCAACGATCCTGCACTGCGGCACAAGGCCGCCCCTTTTCCGGGCTGCATCTCAATGCAGCAAACCTCAGTTCCAGCAGGAATGTTTTTCAACGGCATGCAATTGCCAACAACGGGTGCCGCATTCGGGCCGTTCTCGACCGTCGCCCCTGCCACCAACCCATCTGGAGCAATAACATACGCCTTCTCGCCGTCCGCATAATGCAACAAAGCAATGCGGGCCGAGCGATTGGGATCGTATTGAATAGAATCCACCTTCGCAGAAACCCCATCCTTCGTACGCAAAAAGTCTATAATGCGGTACATACGTTTGTGACCGCCACCACGATGTCGCGCCGTGATCTTGCCCTGATTATTTCGTCCGCCCGTCTTTCGAGCCCGTACCATCAGTGACTTCTCAGGCACCGCACCCTTGGTCAACTCTGCAAAATCGCTGACCGACGAGTTTCTTCGTCCTGCAGACGTCGGCTTGTAGATTCTAATTCCCATCGCAATTCAACCTGATCTGGTTAGGATTATTTCCGTAGTCGTCGACTAGAAGAAGTCGATCTTGTAATCGCCGCTCAACTTCACAATCGCCTTCTTCCAGCGTTGGGTTTCTCCCAAACGAAACCGAAAGCGTCGTGACTTACCCTTACGGTTTTGTATCGCCACTTTTTCAACTTTCACGTTGAAGTGCTCTTCAACCGCTTTTCGCACATCGATCTTAGTGGCATCAGGCGCAACTTCAAACGCATAATGATTAAACCGCTGTGCCCGGTGAATACCCTTCTCCGTCACCAACGGTCGAATCAAAACCTGATGCGGCATTTTGCTTGTCGCTTCGCTCATCTGTTACGATTCCGTTTATCGCTTTATCGCTTCGCTAAAACTCTTCGCTGTCCGACTCACTCGATCGAATGTCTTTTCGAGAGACCACTCTCTCCGTTGACTTCCTTCGATCAATTGATCTGCCTTTTTCCCGTACGCCGGCTAGCGTAATCTCTCATTCATTCCGGTCGCTGAATCAATCCTTTTAACGGGATTGCTCGCTCCAACTCACTCAGCGTCCCAAGTCTGTCTCGATAACCGAAACAACCTGCACTAAACCGTCTTTCACACTTCCTATTTCCGCCTGGCTTCGATCTGTCTCAGCCTTTACCTTAACTTGTCATCTCTTTCTATGACGAACTTTAGGGCTTGCTCTATCGGCCTATGCCGACTCCGAGCCCGATATCTACTTAGGCGCTCTGACTCTTCAGCCAATCGAGAGCCGCCTTGGTTACCAACATTCGCTTGGGCTGTAAAATCACCAAAGCATTCAAATCGCTCACAGGGGTGATCGTTACCCCTGGAATGTTCCTTCCGCTTCGATACACATTCGCATTGTGCTCGGCAGTTGCAACAACCGTAGTCATCGCACTGAGCCCCAACGCTTTCAAAATGGCGGCGAAATCTTTGGTTTTCGGAGCATCCATCGTCAGTTGATCGATAACTACAACTTGACCATCCTGCAATTTTGATGCGATTGCCATACGAGTCGCCGCTCGAACAGCCTTTTTGGGCAAGCGGTAATAGTAAGATCTCGGCTTGATCGACTTGGCATGACCACCGCCGCGACGATGCGGAGCTCGAATGGAACCCACACGTGCGTTACCCGTACCCTTCTGCCGATACAACTTGCGTGTCGAACCAGCCACTTCATTTCTTGGCTTGCTCTTGGCAGTCCCTTGTCGACGATTGGCTAGGTACATCACCACTGCGTCGTGCAGCAACTGCTTGCTAATCTTCGGAGCAATTTGCTGCGGATCGATCTCATACCGACCCACTTCAGCACCTGTCCGGTCATATATTGGTAAGCTAACCATCTTGCATTGTCCGCTTCAAAAAGTCGATTCTGAAATTTTTCTCTAGCGTGCTTGCTTGCTGTCAATTATTTCGATTGTTTGCTTTTAGCTTCAGTTACTTCGCGATTGCTTACCCGCCCTGAAACCAAAGCTTTTCTTGTGCCAACAGATCACTTGCTGACCGTCACCAACAACTAACTCCCGACCTTATTGGTTTCGCGAACGATGACATACGCCCCTGCAGGGCCTGGAATGCCACCACGAACCAACAACAAATTCTTTTCCGCATCAATTCGCGCAACCTTCAGGTTTCGCATCGTAACTCTCTCGTTACCGTACTGTCCGGGCATTTTCTTACCCTTCTTCATACGACCACCACCTCGGTTCGAAGCCAATGCTCCGGTACCACCCATGTGACGGTGAACTTTCTTGACGCCGTGCGTCGCGCGTTGACCCTTGAAACCGTGTCGCTTCATCGCACCTTGATAGCCACAACCTTTGGTGTAGCCAATGACATCAACCGCTTCGATTCCATTTAGCACGTCAACGGTCACCTGGTTGCCAACCTCTAATCCGTTGGCAGCCCCTCGCAACTCGCGAATGAATCGAGGAGGGTCGCAATCCGCTTTAGCTGGAGACTCAACGCCTGCTGCCGAGAGTTTTTTGCGGCGTTTGCTTTCAAGACGAGCGACGTGTCCTCGCTCACTTCGAGCAGCCAATCGACGTGGCTTGCTGCCAAAACCTAACTGAACGCTTTCGTACCCATCGCGATCAACGGTGCGGATCTGCAACACAGAACAAGGACCGGCCTCAATAACCGTAACCGGAACAGCAGTGCCATCTGCCATAAAAATCTGTGTCATGCCGACTTTGCGGCCTAAAATGCCCTTGGTCATTTTCGATCTTTCCCGTTTACGCTTGTTATCCTGGAGACACCAATCTTCGTTCGTTTCGACAGTTGCGAGTCTTCGCTTCCGCCACCACGAGGCGATCCCTCATTTCGTCACATTCACACACCCTGCGTTTTGGCTCTGGGCGATGCTGTAACTCACGGGGTGGTACGATTCGGGCTTACCAGAATAACCTCCCGTTCATGTGGTAACTCGTTCTCTCGAAACGTTACAACTACCTAAATGTCATGATCCAATTTTTTCGCTATCATGCCGACCAATTGCCATTTGATCGACCCACCGTATTTCTTTTCTAACATCTCCGCTTCGCAGGTTCCCACTTAAGAAAGCATTTCTGCGAATCGCTCCTGGCACCACCACTAGCCATCTCTCTGGCACAGAATCGCTTCTGCACACAGGGCCTAAAACTACCGAGCGGTTGCCTTAATTTTGATATCAACCCCTGCTGGCAGGCTCAATTTATTTAGCGCTTCGATTGTTTTAGCAGTGGCTTGCCGAATATCGATCAAACGCTTGTGTGTCCGAATTTCAAATTGTTGCCGAGCCTTTTTATCGATCGTAGGACCAGCCAATACCGTGTATTTTTCAATCCGAGTCGGCAATGGAATTGGACCATGCACTTCGGAGTGAGTCCTCTTGGCGGTGTCTACGATTTCGGCAGCACTTTGATCCAAAACCGCATGATCATAGGCCTCCATGCGGATGCGAATTACTTCGTGAGATGACGACACTTGCTAGACCTCTTTGCTTATCTAAAATCATCTTGCCGGAGTTGCTTAGTGACGCCTGCAATTTTTGCTGGTTCACCGTACCTAACGCCAACAGTCTATTATCTACTTGTGTTACTTGCCAAAATCGAAACTTTGATATCCAAATTGCAAACCTGCGTCGAACAATATCTGCTTCGAACAATATCTGCTTCGAACAGTATCCGAGCAACTTGGGCCTCAGGCCACACTTACCGCAAAACCATCGCGACTTCGCTAAAAGTCGACTCAAGCCCAGATAAAGGTGGCTTTTCTCAGCCATTTTCCTTCCGCGTATTTTAACAACTCGAGCCGTATTATGACTCGTACACGCAGTCGGCCTGACGCGTTTGTTAAAGTGCTTCAGGACTCCCCAAAACGAGAAGCCAAAAAGCTTAGGGGCGAACCACCATTCCGTCAACGCCAAATTCACACTCGAACTTTCAGCAGCATTTGGTTGTGGGCGTGGGAGTGTACTCGCCATCCCCTAGGAAACGGAAGGGGGTTGTGACAAAAGATGTTCAAAAATCACCATTTTTGTGCATCTACACCCGACCAGGGAATTCAGCGTGTATCGACCGACTCTCTCGCCGCATTTTAGCCGGCAATCCAAACGCGAAAAACTCACCGCAATCCCCCCAATCTTTCAGGCGATCCCCCTGGTTAGACAATACCTTTAAGGGCCATAGTAGTTCTAAATAAGTAAGCACGAGACACTCCCCCAAGAGGCAGATCGAACCAAAAGAGACTAGAAATTAAAGCTCTCAGCATCCTCTTTGGGGGCGGGCTGATAGCCGGAGGGCTCCATCGAACAACCTGCCCTCCCTTGACTTAGGGATCGAATAGCCGTCGAATACCCGAACAACTCTTTCAGGGGTGCACTTGCAGTGACCACGGTAAGCATCCCGCGGGCCTCGGTCTTTTCGATCATCGCCCGACGTTGCTGCAAGTCGCCTACGATCTCTCCCATGTAGTCGTCCGGAGTGGTGATCTCCAAATGCATCACCGGCTCCAGCAGCACTGGCCCAGCAGCCTCCATTCCTTTTTCAAAGCCATCATTGGCTGCGATTCGGAACGCAACCTCGTCCGAACCTTCCAGACTACATGTTCCTCCAAGCAGCGAGATTTTGATGCCCGTCAATGGGAAGCTACCAATCATGCCGCCTCCTTGCCCTCGATGCCGCAACTCCTCCATCGCGGCCAAGCGAAAGTTGTCCGGTAGCGTCTGATCCCCGGCGGCCAGATCAAAAACAACGACTGGAGAGCTCGCATTGGGCAGTGGCTCCATTTTCAGGCGCACTTCGGCAAACATTTGCTGAGCGCCGATCTGCCGCTGACACTTTCCAACAATTTCGATCCCTTTACCAATCGTTTCGCGATAGCTGACACGCGGCTTATAAAACTTGACATTCAAACGAAAATCTCGGGTTAATCGGTGCTTAATCACCTCTAAGTGCAACTCTCCCATGCCGCTAATCAAGGTCTGCCCCGACTCCGTATTTTCTGCAGCCTTCAACGTCGGATCTTGCCGCTGAAGCATGTCGAGCACTTCGGCTAACTTCTTGCGTTCGGTCGTATTCTCCGGTTCGATCGCCATCGACAAAACCGTTTGCGCGAACTGAATCGATGGCAACTCAATCGGACTCTGCGTCTCGCACAACGTGTCGCCCGTTATGGAATGCCTCGGTCCGATCGCGCACACAATATCACCCGCAGAAATCGAATCGATCTGCCCCTGCTTATCCTTTTTGGTGGCGTGAATCTGCCACAACTGAGCGATATTTTCTTTTTCATCACGATTCGGATTATAAACCCGCGAATTAGATTTCAGCGTCCCCGAATAACAACGGATCCAATACAAATCTCCCGTTTTCGCTGGCAATATCTTGAACACCAATCCGCAAAAAGGATCCTTTGGAGATGGCGATCTCTTCTCGTCCTTGTCTTTTTTCTTCGGATTGACACCTTCCACCGGAGGCCGATCTAGAGGACTTGGCAAGTAGTATGTCACCGCGTCCAAGACAGGCTGGACGCCACTTCCATGCAAGGCCGAACCACATAAAACAGGCTGTATTTTCCTAGAAATACAAGCTTCTCGCATTGCGCGACGAATAAGATCGACAGGTATCTCTTTCTCTTCAAAGGCTAGCTCCATCATTTCATTGCTGAGCGGATACAACGCCTCGAGCATAACATCGCGCCATCCCTTAGCATCATCGAGCAATTCTTCGGGAATCGGCTCTGACTTTACTCCTCGCCGATCTTCACCCTGGTTGAATGTGAGCATTTGCATCTCAACCAAATCGATGACACCACGAAAAGGATCCTTGGTATGCGCCGGCCCCTGTCCGACTGGAATTTGTATTGCCACGGGCCTCGCATTCAGTCGAGGCTCGATCTCCTCAAGCACGCGATAAAAATCAGCTCCTTCTCGGTCGAGTTTATTGATAAACACGACGCGCGGTACGTTGTATTTGTCGGCCTGTCGCCAAACCGTCTCGCTTTGCGCCTCAACACCTTCGCGACCACTGAAAACAACAACGGCCCCATCGAGAACTCGCAAACATCGCTCCACCTCCGCCGTAAAATCGACGTGGCCTGGCGTATCCAACAAGTTGACCGTCGACTGCTTCCAATTGAATGTGACGCAGGCCGCAAAAATCGTAATGCCGCGCTCTTGCTCTTCCGGATCGTCATCCGTTTCGGTCGTTCCCGAATCAACCGAACCGGCTTTATGCTTGGCCCCACTGAGGTAAAGCATCTGCTCGGTCACCGTTGTTTTTCCCGCGTCGATATGCGCAATGATTCCGATGTTGCGCAGCGATTCAAGTGAACGTTGCATAGTCAATTTCGCTGTTACGTTGAAAGACGAAAAAAGCCGCAATGAAACATACCGTTAAGGATGTCTCGCTGCGGCTTGAAGTGTACTCGATGTTGAGTGCGAAGCGAAGCAGATGCTTAAAACGAAAACTACCAAGCGAAGTGGGCAAACGCTTTGTTGGCTTCGGCCATACGATGGGTTGCTTCTCGTTTGGCCATCGCCGTACCTTCTTTGCGATAAGCGGCCATCAATTCTTCAGCAAGCTTCAAATAGGTAGCTCGACCTTTCTTCTCTCGCACCGCCGCCAGTAGCCAGCGAATCGCCAAAGATTGCTGGCGATTGCGATTAACCTGCATCGGAACCTGATACGAGGCACCACCCACTCGCTTGCTGCGAACTTCAATGTAAGGCTTCACATTCTCGACAGCTTGTTCGAAAATCTCGATACCCGGTCTGTCTTTAATTTTCCTTCCGATCTCCTCGATCGCATCATAAAACACGACCTGAGCGGTGCTCTTCTTGCCATCGTACATCAAACAATTGATGAACTTGGCGGCTAACAGCGAATTGAAACGAGGGTCGGGTCGCAACTGTGTGCGGCTGGCAGTAATCTTGCCCATGATTTTACTTATCGAAGATATCTAAAATGAGGAAGTCAGTAACCACATCGAGAGCAACTAGATCTGTGAAATCCGCAGCTCACATAAACTATCACATATTCCAAAAGCACGCCATTCAAAATTGTTCATCAGCGGGTCGCCTCACCGAGTGACCACCCACCGACTCCAATTAAGACTTCTTCGCGCCGTAACGGCTGCGAGCTTGCTTGCGACCGTTCACGCCCAATGTGTCTCGAGCGCCTCGGACCACTTGATACCGAACCCCTGGAAGGTCGCGAATACGACCACCACGCACCAACACAATCGAGTGCTCTTGAAGGTTATGCCCTTCACCGGGAATGTACACCGTCACTTCTTTACCGTTGCTCAATCGCACACGGGTGATCTTTCGAAGAGCCGAGTTAGGCTTCTTCGGGGTCATCGTTTTCACTTGCAAGCAAACGCCTTGCTTGAAAGGACATTTTTCCAAAACAGCCGACTTGGAAGCCTTCTTCTGCAGCTGCCGGCCACGTCGGATTAACTGGTTGATCGTTGGCATGTTATCTCAAATATCAAATCGTCTTACGGAAATTCGCCTGTAACTCAAACTATCATTCATACATCAACGTGAGCGGACCGCAACAACCGTTGGCGAAACCATTCAGGCACCGCCGTCACGCCGCTCAACATTTCGCCGCGATAAAATCTCGTTTTAAACCTATCCGTTCGAAACTATTACTTCAAACCTATCTCTGCTCAATCCAAGATTCGCGAAATACTCAAACCGTAGCGCGTCGGCAACCCACTACGAGTACCAGAGGTGGGAGTCGAACCCACACGTCCTTACGGACACAGGATTTTGAATCCAGCGCGTCTGCCATTCCGCCACTCTGGCAATCTACGAACTATTGCCGACATCGAACCATTGCCTATATCTCTATCTCGCCAATATCTCTAGCCATCTCCGCAGCAAATCTAGTAGCCAGCAACCCCATTTCGCACTACAAACACCGAAATCGCCATGAAGTCGACTTCGCATTTGCCCTTTCAGTTGCCTGGCCGCACCACCAT